>JAFRLF010000148.1 GCA_017431365.1 Clostridia bacterium
CGCGCTGCTTCTGCCCGCCGCTGAGGCCCAGACCCCGCTCGCCCACCACGGTGTCGTAGCCGTGGGGCATGTGATCGATGAACTCCGTCGCCTGAGCGACGCGCGCGGCGCGCTCGACCCTGTCGTGCGGGGCGTCCGGCCGGCCGAAGCGGATATTGTCCTCCAGCGTGTCGGAGAAGAGGAAGGTCTCCTGCATGACGTAGCCCAGCTGACGGCGCAGGGGCTTGATCTTCTGGTCGCGAACGTCGATGCCGTCGACCCTGACCGAGCCCGCCTTGACGTCATAGAAACGGCCGATCAGGTTAATCAGCGTCGACTTGCCCGCGCCCGTCGCGCCCATGACCGCGACTGTCTGACCCGGCTCCGCCGTGAAGGAGATATCCTTCAGGATTTCATCGTTTCCGTAGCTGAAGGTGACATGATCAAATTCCACACGCCCCTCGAAACGGGCAGGCGACTTCGCGCCGTCCTTCTCGCGGATGGTGGAACCGAAGTCCATATAGTAGAACAGCTTTTCCGCCGAGGTGATCGCCTGAGCCACCATGTTGATGATGCCGGAAAGGGCTCTCATGGGGTTGATGATCAGCCATACATAGCCGTTGACGGCCACCAGCGTGCCGATATCCATCCGCCCGTTCACCAGCAGTACGCCGCCCACCAGCAGCATGATGGGCGTGCACATGCTGGACATGAGCTCCATCAGCGGTACGAATGTGCACCAGATGCGCGTGGCCACCAGGTTCAGGTCCAGAAGCTTCAGATTATCTTCTTCGAAGCGCTTGCTCTCATAGTCCTCGCGGGTGAAGGCCTTGACCACGCGCACGCCCGATATGTTCTCCTGGGTACGGGTGTTGAGAGCGGCGTTCTGCTCGCGGATGTTTCGGAAGGCCGGGCGTATGCGCTTGTTGAACTGCCAGGCCGTCAGGGCGATCAGCGGCGCGAATATGAGCAGCGCCAGCATGAGCTGCCAGCTCATGAACGACAGGAAGACCAGCGCGCCGATGAAGTTCAGCGCGTTGTCAAATACCGTGACGATGCCGCCCGCCAGAAGATTGCGCACGCCCTCGATGTCGCCTGTCATGCGGGACATGATCTCGCCGATGCGGTGATGGTCGTAAAACTCGTAAGGCAGCTCCTCGAGGTGCTCGTAAAGCCCCGTGCGCAGATCGTATGTCACATTCTGAGACACGCGCTCCAGCGTCAGTCCGCGCACGTAGTTGGCCACGGCCCGCACGGCCACCAGCGCCAGAAGCCCCGCGCACAGCGGCAGCAGGCGCTTGAGGTCCGCCGTAGGGATGACCTCGTTGACGATGTCCCTTGTGATAAAGGGCGCAATGAGCCGGCTGAGGATGACGAGCAGCTGCAGCGTCAGCGCCGCGGCGACGTGCCATCGGTACGGCCTGAGCATATGGCCCAGGCGTTTCAATACGTCCATATCTGCCTCCCGTTTGGCTGGGTTTTGCAATGTGTATCTTAGAACGATTTTTCACCAACGTCAAAGTTATGATATGCGGACAGACAACAAAATTGCTCGAGTATTTTCAAATGAAGAGATAATTTAATAAAAGCTCCGTATATCTCTGAATTTCTCTCAAATGCTCATGAATCCTGTTTGTTTACACAATTATATCGAACGGATAATCATTAGAATAAAATCCAATAAAACAGAAAAAAGCAGACGGCCAGCTGTGCGCTGACCGCCTGAGAGAAGCTGTCTCCTTACCGGGATATGCGCCGGGGATCATTCGTCCTCGGCGAAGCTGTAGCTGACCGATTCGAGCTGCTCCTGACCGTTGAAGAGCACCTGGACGACGTTTTCGCCGGGCTCGTCGACCCAGTCGAACACGCGCTTGATCTCCGGATCGGCTGAAGTGTCCTGTGCGACCTGCATGATCTCCATGCCCCGGCCGGCCAGAATGCCGCGGCACATTTCAAACGTCACGTTTTTGTTCAGCTGCGTCACGTTGGACAGACCCGTCGACTTGCTGATCGCGCCGAACTGGCGGGCGTCCTCATAGAGCAGGGCTTTGGCGCGCATCTTCCCATTGTCGAAGAACACGCAGACAAAGCCGTATCCGTCGTCCATGGACCAGGTATAGCTGGAACCGTTCTCGTTCTCGCTGACTTCCGGCTCTCCGTAGCGCTCGGTCAGCGTCTCCAGGGTGTCCGCAAAGGTCACGTCGTTGTAATACTGATACAGGGCCTCGCGGTCGGTGTACATCTCGGCTGTGAACGGCGCGCGCGTCGCTTCGGGTTCATCATCTGACTGCGCGGCCTGCTCGACGGCCTGCTGCATGTTGGGGAAGAGGTTTTCACCGCAGCCCGTGAGGACAAAAAGCGCGCAAACCAAAAGCGCCGTCAGGGCCAGGATCCGACTGAGATAACGCCTGTCTTTCATGATATATCTCCTCGTCCGTCCCGCGCGGCGGGACATGTGTGATCGTTTACCGTTCACAATTATACTATAGCGCGCGGCGTTTGTCAAAACCGCCGTTCCGGCGTCGATCAGCTGTGCAGCGCCTTGTATACCTCGATCAGTTTCAGGGAATCGGCGAAATAGTACTGCATTTCCTCATCGGTGAAATCGAAGGTCTCCTGCATGTAGTTCATGACGTACTCGGGGCGGTTGGTGACCACGTTGCGCAGCTTTTGCCACGCCGAGTCGTACTGGGAGCGCGAGATGCCCCAGCGTTCCAGATGCTGGTCGATCTCAGGCTCCAGTTCCATGGCCAGGGCGTTCATCCGGGATACGACCTCTTCGGCGTTGAAGGTTGAGACGAACAGTTCGTTGAACCGCTTGAGGAACTTGTCCTGGATCGCCGGGTTGGACATCAGTTCGACGAACAGGGTGTTGTCCGTCTTCTTGCCGGAGCCCGCGCCGGCGGGATCCAGCCAGCGCCGCATCTGATTGGTGTCCAGATAGTCAAATCCCCAGTCCATATCGAACAGGATCCAGCGCCACAGGCCGTCCTCATTGACGCTGCGATACCGCTTGACGTTCAAAAGGTCCGTGTTTCCCGTGTAGATCTGAACGGCGACGTAGTCCAGGTAGTTGTCGACGTCCACATATTTGGAAATGTGATCGAGGATCGCGTCGTAGTCCGCCTGCGTGAGGTTTTCGTTCTTGCGCGCGTAGGCGGCGCCGCCCTCCTTCTTGATCCAGTCCAGCAGCTCCTGGAAGTTCTCGTTGGAGCCCTGCCGGGCGTCGCGGTTGGCCTTGACGATGTCGATGTCGTCGGGATTGCTCGTCCAGCCCTCCCACTGGCAGATGGAGTACTTGCTGATGTGCTCGCGCATGTTGTAATGGCCCCAGTACTGCCCGTTGAGGTATACCACGCACATCTCCGCGGCCTGGTACATGACGTCGGTGGCGTCGGCGAGGGAAGTCTGCAATACGTCGCGGATGCGCGTCTTTTTGGAGTCCTGGCCGGAGGCGCGGAGCAGGAAGGAATGGTACTCCGTGTACGGCCTGTCGGAGAACAGCGCGGCAGCGAAGATGTCCTGATCGCTGTAGTCGGACCGGGCGATGAGGCGGAACGCCTTCTGATCCTCGGCACGGCTGTACTGGCCCTGCAGCTTCAGCCCGCACTGCTGGGACAGGAGCGTCTCCCCGTCTGTCGTAAAGATTTCGACGTTGGCGGATTTTTCCCAGTCCATCCAGAAGTTTGCGCCCTTGTTGTTGGAGCCGTAGGGGTAGGTGTCGGTGGCGTTGGGACCCATGACGTAGATGCCCTCGTTCTCATCCCAGAGGTTCACCGGATCCGTGACCAGGGACACGACGCGCATCGTGTGGTGTACGTCGAAGAAGTAGCTCTCCGTGGCCACGAACGAGGGGATCTCGTTCGGCGCGTAGACGCGCGTGCGCAGGATGGTGTCGCTCGTGATGGACAGGGGCCCCGTGTACACGTTCGAGGTGGTGTCCGGGTCGCTGCAGTCGGTGGTGTAATAGATGGTGCTGCCGGGCGCGGCGCTCAGCTCGAGGACGATGCTCTCGCCCTCGTTGTAAAGGCCGCCGGGCTTGGAGTAAACCGCCTGCTGGGCGTGCCCCGTGTAGCCGTATCCGGTGTTGGCCTCGCCGGGGGAGGGCTCCAGAAAATACCGTATCCCGGCCACGCCGTAGCTCCGGCCGTAGGAGATGTCGGAGTACTGGCGGTTGACCGCGAGACGGTCGACGACAGTGCCGTTCGGGTCGCACAGCGTGACCGAATACCCGCCCTCATGGCCGAGCGCGACGTTTGTGTGATAGTAATTGCCGGATTTGCCGTCGGCGCCGTCGCAGACGACGACCATGTACGACCCCGCGGGGATGGACGTTCCCGAGGGGAACTGCCACTTGCGCGGGTGGGAGGAGCTGTCGGACAGCCCCCAGCCGCTCAGGTCGACGGCGCCCTGAGCGTCGTTGTAGATTTCGATCCAGTCGCTGGGCTCGCGATCGACGGTGACGGCGTCGGCCTGAGCCATGACCTCGCTGATGTGCAGATGCGTCGTGTTGGCGGCGTCCATGGCCGTGTCGAGGGCTGTGACGCCGTTTTCGTCGTTGGCGTAGCCGGGCGTGGGCGGATAGAGGGCCGTCCAGCCGTTCTTCGTGAGCGACCAGGCCTGATCCGCGCCGTCGGTGCGGGGCGTCGCCGACGAGAGCATGACGTTCGCCTCGTTGAACAGGCTGACGGATTCGCCCTTGCTCAGCTTGAACGAGGCGTGAAGCGTTCCCGCCGTCTGCTCCCTGCCGGAGGCGAACACCAGCATGTATCCCCCCGCGGGCAGCGTCACGTCGGGGAAGACGAACTTGTCGGGGGCGTTTTCGTCGTCCGTCAGCATGTAGCCTCTGAGGTTGACGCTGCGGCCCGAGCGGTTGTGCAGCTCGATGTAGTCGGAGTATTCGCCTTGGTCGTCGGCGATGGTCGCGGCGTTTTTGATCAGCACTTCGCTGATTTCCACGCCGACGGCTGCGTCTCCGCTCTGCACGCTGACGACGCTCTGGTAGGCCTGATCGGTGTTGGGCAGGCCGGGCGTGTACTCGCCGGTGACGGTCCATTCTCCGTCGCGGCGGGCGTAGACCTGATTGCGGTTGAGCGACGGCACGTCCACCCGGTCGACGATCTGGCCTTTTCCGTCCATCAGGATCAGGCTTTCGCCGGACGCGCCGAGGCCGAACGGGGCGTGCAGGGCGTATCCGGGCTTGTTCTGCGACCGGTCGGAACAGAAGACGACCAGACACTCGCCCGGTCTGATCTGTACGTCGTCGAAGGTGAATACCTGGACCTTGTCGGCCTCTTTCATGACCATCCAGTCGTGCAGGTCGATCGCGCGCTCGGAATCGTTGACGATCTCGAACCAGTCGGAAAACTGCCCCAGGTCGTCCTTGACGGACGAAGTGTTTGCGGTCATGACTTCGCTGAACATGACAGGCGGCGTGATGCCCTGTGTGGTGTCCGCCTGAGAACGGGACAGGAAATATCCCGCCACGCCCAGCGCCAGCAGCGCGCCGCAGAAACCGAGCAGCGCCGGCCAGTTGACAGGCATGCGCCGCTGTGTGATTTTGGTGCCCTTTTTCTTTTTCTTACCCACGATAGAAGATCCCCCGTGAACATCCGTGATCGGATCGATGAATTAAAGCGTCCGGAACGCCATTACGGTACCAGCGCCTCGGAGAAGAGGTTGGGATTGAGCTGACGCGCCCATTCGAGGATCTCCCGTCCCCAGAGCGTCACGCACAGGGCGCACAGCGCCGCGGCGATGAGCGTCAGCCACAGGCACGCCGCCGCGAAGGTGCGCCTCGAGGGCTTTTTCGCGCTGACGGCCCACATGAGCCAGAATACGATATTGACGACGGGAACGAAAGACAGGAGGATGGAGCCCATCCAGCCGCCGACGCTGACCCTGGTCTCTTCCTGTTTTGACATATACACCGCTCCTCAATCTATGGAATCCGCCTCTTTTGGGAGGCTCAGTACCCAATAACCCATGATGATTATACCGCATGTCGGGAGAGGCGTCAAGCGAGCATTTGCGGCATAGTTTACCGACGCGTGTTGGACAGACTGATTCTGGGCACGGGAAGAGCGCGCCTCATGTAAATCAGCGGAGGACACGCCTTCGCTATAGGCCGCTCTCCGCTGATACATGTGTTTTTGCGTCTTCTCATACTCTTTTAATTACGCTTTCCGCCTCGACGAACCTCGCCTGATTCATCAGAGGGTGGCGCAGGGTGACGGCTCCGGACACGGGACACTCCATGACGCACGCGCCGCAGTACCAGCACTCGCCGGGCCAGGCGGCGAAGGGCGTGGATTTTACGGCGCCGGCCGGGACCAGCACGTCGATCTGACAGGCCTCGACGCAGGCGTTGCAGCCCACGCATTTGTCCGGATCAAAGGAAAGCGGGCTGACGCTGCAGGGGACGGTTTCCAGGGAAAACGGCGTCTTATTCACGGATCAAACCCTCCTTGTGCCGCTCGTAGCCTGTTGTGACGTCGCCGCTGTAGTCCAGGGGCGCGCGTCCGGTGACGACTTTGCCGTCTGACTTTTTCACAGTCAGGAAGGCGCGCTCAGCGTCGCGGCGGGTTTCGTCGCTGTCGCTGCGCTCGAAGCTGAGCGCTGAGCAGGAGCAACGGCGGGCCAGGCAGGCCTCAAGGATCAGCTCGCTGACGTCCAGGATATCCCCGACCTCGTGCGCCCGGGTCAGTTCATGGGGGTTGCGGCATGCGATCTGCCCGAGCGCGTCCGTCCTGAACGAGCGGATCAGCTGAAGGCCCTGGAGGAGCAGGTCGTCGTTTTTGACGCCGCCGCAGTAGTTCTGCATGGCTTTGGAAACGGCGGCGTTGACCTCCCGCCAGTCAAGGCCGTCCCTGTTCTCGAGCGGCGCCAGGATGGACCGGCGCTCGGCCTCGACGGCGTCGCGGTCAGCGGGCAGGAGGTCGGCCTCGTTCGCCGCCCACGCGGCGTGGCGGCCCGCCCAGTGTCCTGTGGCGCAGGCGTGGCCCGCGCAGTCAGAGGCGAAGAGCATGTCTCCCGCCACGAAGGCGTTGAGGATGTTGGTCTCAAGGTTCCAGTCGTGCATGGTGCCGCCCGGCGCGCCGAACAACTGCCTCTCCTGATCCAAAAAGGCGGCGCTCTGCCAGCCGTTGCCATAGCTCTGAAGCAGGTGCTTCTTCGGGTCGAAGCCGCGTTCTGTGTAATTCTGGTAGATCGGAACGCGTGTCTTGGCCTCCTGACCCACCATCATGCCCCAGATGACCCGGCGTTCCTCGTCCGGCATGGAGGTCAGATCCGCGTAGAAGGGCAGCCTGTACCCCCTTCGGATCAGCTCGTCGAAGGGCAGCGTTTCCGGGCCTCTCCATTCATAGCGCGGTTCGTCGATGACGCCGCCCTTGAGGAAGAATTTCTGTCCCGGCGCGGGGCGGTAGCGCTCGTCTACGGTGGTCAGTTCCCGGCCGTCCCGGTCGACGTAGGGGAGGGGACAGCCGCGGGCGTCCACCATGCTGGCGGCGTACCAGGTGTTGTGGTTGTTGCCCGTCCCATAGGGCGGAAACGAGCGGCCCGCCGCGGAAAACTCGCCGCGGACGGATTTTTCCATCATCGTAAAGGCCATGCCGGCGCGCCATCCCATGGCGTGGCCGGTGCCCACGGATTGGAACGGGCGAAACTCGCACAGACCCGGCGTATCGGCGTTGAACAGCCAGACACGGGCGGGTCTGGACATGGCGAGCACCACGGCCCTGGCGCGAAATACGGTGACCCTGGCCGTGCGCGTGTTAACGCCGATACAGCCGCAGGCGGCTGTCCGGCCGTTCACTCCGCAGGTCAGCAGGGTACGCGCCTCTGTCCGGTCGTACAGGCGCACGCCCAGCGCCTTCATGCGGCCGGTCATGGCCGGCTTGAAGGTCGTGCCCCATACGCGGAGGGTATAGCGGTTCGTGTAGTCGTAGGCGTACATGAGACCGGTTTTGTCGTCGCGGAAGGGCGCTCCGGCGAACTCGCCCTTGGTATCGCGGATCTTCCCGCCCCACTTTTCAATATCCTGAAGCCGGTCCCAGCCCTCGCTGGTCTCGATCATGTGTCCGATGGCGTTGGAATATCCGCCCTGCTCCTGGTACAGCGCCATGGTCATTTCCTCGGGCGTGACGAGGCAGCCGGGGTTTTTGCAGGCCATCTCCCAATGGTCGAAGCCTGTCCCGGCTGCGCCGCTTCGGCGGGCCGCGCCCTTTTCAAGGAGGATGACGCTCTTTCCCTGTTCGGCCGCGGCTATGGCGGCGTGACATCCGGCCAGGCCGCCGCCCAGCACGAGCACGTCGCAGGTTTCCTCGGCGAGCACGTGACGTTCATCCTGATAAGGCCACTGCATGTGGGGACACTTCCTTTCAAAAGCCGGTAAACACGCGTATTTTATCACATCATGACCTCGTGTTCAACGTTTGACTTATGGCAAACGGACGCCGGATGTGATAAGATATGAGCACAGTTTATGAATGAGGGTGTGATTGCGGTGAGGATCAAGCTCATAGCCTGCAAGGCTCTTTTTCGGGAAATCAGCTATCTCTGCGCGACGTCGCCAAACGCCGTGGACGTGACCTGGATGCGCCAGGGGTATCACAACCGTCCTGAGCAGCTCAAGGCGTGGCTTCAGCGTGAGATCGATCAGATCGAGGCGGGCGAGGATCCGCACACGCTGCAGGTGGGCGCCGACACCGAGACGGGCGTGGACGGCGATTTCGACGCGATCGTCATGGGTTACGGCCTGTGCTCAAACGCCACGGCCGGCCTGGCGGCAAGGAAGCACCGGCTCGTGATTCCCCGGGCGCACGACTGCATCACGCTGCTGCTGGGTTCGAAGGAGCGGTACGCGCAGCTGTTTCATGAGCTGCCGGGGTGTTTCTGGTATTCGGCCAGCTGGCTTGAGAACGCCCGCATGCCCGGCGAGGCGACCCGCAACCGTGAAATCGCCCGGTACGAAGCGATGGGCTATGACGAGGAGACCATCAAATACCTGCTCGAGGAGCTGGGCGGCCTCGGAAATTACGACAAGGCGGCTTACATCCGCACGCCCTTTCTGAACAACGAGCCGTATCAGGCGGCGACGCGCGAGGCGGCGGCCTTCTATGGCTGGCAGTATCGCGAGGTCGAGGGGGAGACCGGCCTTCTCAGGCGGATGATCGACGGCGACTGGGACAGCGAGGATTTCCTGGTGCTGGAGCCGGGGGAGACGGCGGTCGCGACCGGAGAGGCGGATATCATACGCGCGTCCGCCCCGCGCTGAGCGGGCGGGATCGCGCTTTTGCATGTTGTATAAAGAAAACAGACCCTGGCGCAGCGTAACGCACCGGGGTCTGTTGACTTATACCGGTTGGGCTGGCCTCTGGCAGATCAGAGCTTCTCCGTCCGGCTCTCCTTGTTGAACAGGACGTTGACGATGATGCCCATGATCAGCGCCGCGGCGATGGGCTCGATGGTCACGTTGCCCAGCTTGATCGACAGGCCGCCGATGCCGCACACCTGGATGGCCGCCACGACGAACAGGTTCCTGTTCTCGCCAAGGTTGACGGGCTGCAGCATCTTAAGGCCGGACACGGCGATGAAGCCGTACAGGGCGATGCAGACGCCGCCGGTGATGCAGGTGGGGATGGAGTTGACGAACGCGGTGAAGGGGCCGAAGAAGGACAGCACGATGCAGTAAATCGCGGCGATGACGATCGTCGACACGGAGGCGTTGCCGGTGATGGCCACACAGCCCACAGACTCGCCGTAGGTCGTGTTGGGGCAGCCGCCGAAGAAGGAACCGACGATGGAGCCCACGCCGTCGCCGATCAGGGTCTTGTCAAGGCCGGGATTGGTGATCAGGTCGCGGTTGATGATGGAACCGAGGTTCTTGTGGTCGGCGATGTGCTCGGCCAGCGTGACGAAGGCCACGGGCGCGAACAGGATGAAAACGTTCAGCACGTCGCTGAAGCCGGCGATGCGGGCCACGTCGGCGCCGCTCTCCGTGATGGCGGCGTCGTACACGCCGAAGATGCCCAGGAAGGTGAAGCGCGGCGCCTTGATGATGGACAGGTTGTCATAGGCGCTCAGGTTGATGACCTTCAGCGCTTCGGCGCCGGTCGCGTTGCCGATAGCCGTCAGGATCAGGCCAACGACGTACGCCGCCGCGATACCGATGATGAAGGGGATCATCTTTATGCCCTTGCTGCCCTTGACGCTGGCCCACACGGTCACCAGGAAGGCGAACAGGCCCAGGCAGATGTGCACCAGGCTGTAGTTGTCCGCGCTCACGGCGATGTTCTGAAGGTTGTTCATGGCCGAGCCGCACAGAGACAGGCCGATCAGCGCCACGGTGGGGCCGATGACCACGGGGGGCAGGAGCTTGTTGACCCAGCCGGAGCCGGTCGCCTTGATGATCAGGGCGATGACCACGTAAACCAGGCCGGCGAACAGAGCGCCCAGGAAGATGCCCAGGAAGCCGAACGAGCAGGCGCCGGCCAGGGGCGCGATAAAGGCAAAGGAGCTGCCCAGGAAAACGGGGGACTGCCTTCTGGTCGCGAAGATGTAGAACAGCGTTCCGAAGCCGGCGCCGCACAGGGCCGCGGGCTGATCCAGGTACAGGCCGCTTGCGTCGGCGAGGATCGGCACCAGCAGCGTCGCCGCCATAATGGCCAGCAGCTGCTGCAGCGCGTAAATCAGGTTTTTCCTGATCGGGGGTTTTTCCTGGATGTCGTAAACCAGTTTCATGGGTATCTCCTCCTTAATAGAATTCAGTTCTCTGGACGGGCGTCGCCGTCGAGCAGCGCCACGCCGTTCACGCCGTCAACCTCCGTGACAGAGACGGCGATGTGTTCCCGCAGCGAGGTGGGCACGTTCTTTCCCACAAAATCCGCGCGGATGGGCAGTTCTCTGTGCCCGCGGTCGATGAGCTCCGCCAGCCGGATCGCGGCGGGGCGGCCGTGGTCCATCACGGCCTCCATCGCGGCGCGCGCCGTCCGCCCGGTAAAGATCACGTCGTCCACCAGGACGACCGTCTTTCCCTCGACGCTGACGGGCAGGCTCAGGCTCCCGACGCGGGGCTGATCGTACAAGGGGCTCAGGTCGTCGCGGTAGAGGGTGACGTCAACTTTTCCCACCGGCACGCTGACCCCCTCGGCGCGGAGGATCACCTCGCTGAGCCTTGCGGCCAGCGGCACGCCCCGCCGTCTGATCCCGACGAGCACCAGCGAAGACAGGTCGGCGCACTGTTCGATGATCTCATGGGCGATGCGCGTCAGCGCGCGCTGCATGGCCTTATCGTCCAGCAGCATGGCCTTTACGCACACGTCTATCGCCCCCGATCATAAAAAATGAGCGCAGCCAGGCTGCGCAATATAAACACACCCGGATGCCACCGCATCCGTTTATGAATACCTTGACAGCCTCACGGGACTGAATTAAAGGCGCTCTTTTCGCGAAAGTATACCACGGACCCCGAGCCGGTGTAAACGCCCGACGCTCTTTTTTAACCTGAAATTTTTGACAATACAACACGGATGATGTTTATTAAGAAATGGAAAAGCCGCGAATTATCACGTTTATGATACGAGATTAGCTCGTTTAATATAACTGTAAAAGCGTGCCAAACAATAATACATACATTAATTTGCGTTAAAAACTATTGTAAACATCAGACAACTACGAAACAATTTGGTCAAATGAGACAAATTGAATGTAAACTACTTGACACTATGGGTTATTTCTATTAAAATACGAGTAAGGGTAGCTGGAGAGGTGGTATTATGAAGTGTATATACTGCGGCTGTGAGGAGAGCCGCGTCGTCGATTCCCGATCAGCCGATGACGGCAATTCCATCCGCCGCAGGCGCGAATGTGAAAAGTGCGGCCGTCGCTTTACCACCTATGAGAAGGCTGACGTCATCCCCTTGATGGTGATCAAGAAGGACGAGCGCCGCGAGCCTTTTGATTCTGAGAAGCTCAGACAAGGCATCCTGAAGGCGTGCCAGAAGCGTCCCGTGTCCATCACGGACATCGACGCGCTGACTCACCGCATCGAAATGCAAGCCTACTCGACCGACCAGGAGATCACGAGCGCCCAAATTGGCGAAATGGTCATGGATGGACTGAAGCAGCTCGACGACGTGTCTTACGTGCGCTTCGCCTCCGTCTACCGTCAGTTTAAGGACGTCGAATCCTTCATCGACGAACTGAACAAGCTGCTCGGCAGCCGCGAGCAATCCCCGGTCTGATAAGCCCCTGTTTCCCCACATTAAGGAGAAAGGATGTATCATAGAATGGCAAACGAACTGATTCTCTGTGTAGACGACGAGGCTCATATCCTTGAACTGTTGACTTTCAACCTCGAAGCGACGGGTTACCGCGTCGTGACGACCGCCAACGGCGAAGATGCCCTGACCGTCTGCCAGCATGATCGTCCCGCGCTGATCCTGCTCGACCTCATGCTGCCCGGCATTGACGGCGTAGAGGTCTGCCGCCGCCTGAAGAGCCAGACCAATACTCAGGATATCCCGATCATCATGCTGACCGCCAAGGGCGACGAAGTGGACAAGATCCTCGGCCTCGAACTCGGCGCCGACGACTATATCACCAAGCCTTTCAGCGTGCGCGAGCTGGTCGCCCGCGTGAAGGCGCTGCTGCGCCGCGCCGCCACGCAGAACGACGACGAGGGCATTCTCCACGTCGGATCCATCACCATCGATCCTTCCAATTATGAGGCGCACCGCAACGGCGAAAAGCTGTCCCTGACGCTCAAGGAGTTCGAACTCTTGAAGCTGTTGGTCATCAGCCGCGGCAAGGTGCTGACCCGCGACTTCCTGCTCGACAGGATCTGGGGCTACGAGTTCTATGGCGAGACCCGTACCGTCGACGTGCACATCCGGCACATCCGTCAGAAGCTGGGTGACGACGCTCATTACATCGAGACGATCCGCGGCGTCGGCTATAAGTTCAACGACAAACAGGACAACCGCGCATGAGGCGCCGGGTTGCAAGCACTGCAGCCATTGTAAGCCTCGTCTGTTGCCTGATATTTACGCTGATCTACCATCAGGCTGTCCACGACAGCCTGAGGGCGGATCAGGTCTCCGATCTGTTGCGACTGTGCCGCGTTTCCGCTGAGTATGTGGATGCCGCGGCACTTTACGCATCCGGAGACATCGATTTTAGGGAGATCATCAAGGTCAACAGCGACTTCAACATTGGCGCCGCAGTCTACGACAGCGAACAGAACGAGCTCGTCATCACCCCCAGATATTCCCTCGTGGGGGCGCTTTCTGATCAGGAGGACTATGTACAGGCCCTGACCGAAGGGTACGGAACGGCGATCACCGGACCTGCTGGGGCGAAGATGATTCACGTCAGCGTCCTGACGGAGAGCGGCCTCTTGGTGCGCATGAACGAGCGCGTCAATGAAGGGGCCATCATCACCGGCAGCCGGGCCAGATTCATGTTTCTCGTGGCGCTGTGCACGCTGTTACTGTGCTACGTGTCGGTTTATCTTCTTTCCAGAAAGAACGACCGCTTTACTGACAGCACCAAATACCTGCTCGACGCCTTCGCGGAGGGGCGCTTCGACGCCCGCCTGAAGGGTGTGCACGGGCATCACGCCCACGTGGCCGAGGTCATCAACAGCTATGCCGACCGCATTCAGAAGCAGGTCGGCCGTCAGTCCGCCCGCAATCAGGCCGTAAGCGCGCTCATGAACCAGATGCAGAACGGCGTTCTGGCGGTCAACGCCTCGCTCGAGGTCATGCTCATGACACCGGTGGCGCGGCAGCTCTTCGGCGTGCACGAGCCTCCTGAGGGCAAGCCCGTGGCCGACATCTGTCCGGAGGCGAATCTGGATCACATCTTCAGGGAATCCATCGGTCAGCCCGGCGTTTACACCCAGGAGCTCGCCGTCCGCGAGGGGCGGACCGGCCGCAGCGTGACGCCCGTCAAGCTGTACATCTCGCCCATCCTGCAGGATGGCCGATCCATTGGCTCCGTGGCTCTCGTCGAGGACGAGACGGAGATCCGCCGTCTGGAGCAGGCGCGCAACAACTTCACGGCCAACGTCTCGCACGAGCTGAAGACGCCTCTGACCTCCATCAGGGGGTTTGTGGAGACGCTGCTCGACGGCGCGATCGACCAGCCTGAAATGGCGCGGAAGGTCCTCACCATCATCATGATGGAGGCCAACCGCCTGACCCGCCTGGTGAACGACATTCTGTCCATC
>JAFRLF010000014.1 GCA_017431365.1 Clostridia bacterium
CGTTGGGCGCTGACGGCACCCTGAAGATCACCGTGCGCGGTCCGCTGTTCTCCGCTATGCAGTTTGAGATTTACCTGCTCGAAATCGTCAACGAGGTATACTTCCGCATGAAGTATGACTACGACCTGCTGCTCAACTCGGCTGAAGAGCGCCTCGACCAGAAAATCGCCGCCTTCCAGACCGGAAAATATACCTTTAAATTCGCCGAATTTGGCGCGCGCCGCCGTCTGAGCCGGGAATGGGAGGACGTGGTCGTCCGCCGCCTGGCTGAAGAGACTGAAAACTGCGTCGGCACCTCCAATGTCTGGCTGGCCATGAAGCACGGTCTGACGCCGATCGGAACCTATGCTCACGAATTCGTTCAGATGTATCAGGGCATCGACTCCATCCCCCTGGCGTACACGAACCACTACGCCATGCAGGACTGGTATGACGAGTACCTGGGCGACAACGGCACGGCCCTCACCGACACCGTGACGACAGACCTGTTCCTCCTGGACTTCAACCGCTCGATGGTCAACAACTTCACCGGCGTGCGCCACGATTCGGGAGACCCCTACGAGTGGGGCAACAAGATCATCGCCCACTACAAAAAGTACGGCGCCGATCCGCGCGCGAAACAGCTCCTCTTCAGCGACAGCCTGAACTTCGACCGCGCGCAGGCGCTGTACGACTACTTTAAAGATCAGACCAGGGTCTCCTTCGGGATCGGAACGTTCTGTTCCAACGACACCTGCGTGGAGGCGCTCAACATCGTCATCAAGCTGCAAAGCGTCAACGGACGCGCCGTGGCCAAACTCTCGGACACGCCCGGCAAGGCCATGTGCCGCGACGGGGAATACCTCGAATATCTGAAGCGGGCCGTGGCCTTCCGCCTGAGCCGTGAGGCATGACCCGCGGCATCCGTAAAAGCCCGTCGCCTGATCAGACGGCTCTCGCAAGGCGCGAGGCGTCCATCTCCCGTTGAATGGACGCCTCGCGCCTGTTTTTCAATATTTAGCGCAAAATGGTAGAAACAATCACATACTGAGGATATAATCATCTCAAAACGATGGACCCGGAGGACTTCGACCGCCATGAAAAGACTGACAGCCGTCTTCGTCTGCGCGCTGCTGCTGACCGCGGCGGCATGCGCCGACGTGATCCCGGACGACACCGTCAATTATGAGATATCCAGCTACGTCATGCGCATGACCCTTGAGAAAAACGGCGACGTGCGCGTGCGCGACGAAATCATCTACAATAACCCCGGCTCTTACGACGGCTACGCGCATCGCGTGAATCTCGACGGCGCTCAGGGCATCGGAGACATCGCCGTCTGGACGGACGGCGAAGCGCTCTCCCAGACCTCCGAAGGGGAGGAGGCCGGCTTCGAGGCGGCCATTGCCGACGGCGAAGCCGTGATCGAAATCCGCGCCCCCGGCGACAGCGACTGGCGCACCTTCGTGATCGAGTACACGCTCACGGGCCTGGCGCGCCGCGGCGAAGACGCAGGCGTCTTCCGCCGCGCGCTCGTGCTTCCGGGCCGGCCCGTGCGCTACCATAACACCGCCTTTGTCATCGCGCTGCCCGGCCCGGCCGCGGAGGCGCGCTGCTGGCTCGACGGGACGATCGAGATCGAAAACCAGATCGCAGAGTACGACACCATCGCCATCGAGCCGGTCGACATGGGTGTGGACGACTGGCTGGAGATGGAACTGCTGTTCCCCGCGGATTGGATCGCGGACGCGGACCTCTCCCCGACCGCGCCGAAATGGGCGGAAGTCGAACAGCCCCATACACAGCACGAGGAGCACGTCGAGCAGGAGAAGGCCACCTTCAGGGCCCAGCAGTACGCCGCCATCGGCGTATACGTGCTGCTGTGTCTCTTGGCGCTGTGGCTGCTGCGCAAGCGCTACGGCTTTGTCAGGAAGAAGCTTCCTCAAGGCAACGCCGAGGCCGCGCCCGCGTGCGATCCCGCCCTGATCGGCTGCATCGCGCAGGGCGAAGCGAACGCTCATACGCTCGGCGCGACGCTGTCCCAGATGTGTTTGGACGGCGCCTTGACCCTGACGGGAGAAGGCGAGACAGCCGCGTTCGTCCTGACGGACAACGGCGCAAAACTCCAGCCCGTTCAAAAGGCCGCCGCAGATATGGTTGCCTCCCTTGGCGACGGTGCGCCCCTGTCCGCCCTGAAGGCGGGGACCTATCAGCAGGGTCAGGCCCGTGAAAAGCTCTACACCGCGTATAAAAACGCTGTCACAGACGCGGTTCGCCGCGAGGGCCTCGTCTGGCAAAACGAATCCACGCTGATCGCCGTCAACGCAGCGTGTCTGATCCTGGGCTTCGCGCTGATGAGCGTTTTGCTCTTTATCGGAAAGACGCTGCTGTGGGAGGCCATACTGGCCTTTGCGTTCATGATGTTCATGCTTAGGCAGTACGATCGGGTGCGCCGACTCACCGACAAGGGCGAGGCCTGGCTTGCCGCTGCCAGCGCCCGGGCCGACGCGGCTGTGAGCGACGCCTCAGCGCGCTCTGACGTGCTGCCGCTGGCGGTCGCCCTGGGCGTCAAGCCGCCGGAGGACTGGCCTGAACTCAATGCCTGGCAATCCGTCGTCGACCGGATCAGAGAGGCGCACTACCACAACGCCTCCATGCGGCGGCCCAAAAAGCGCTCCCGCGCGTAAATGAACACGCGGTAATGTCAAACCAACTATCGCATATCATGCGGGACGCACTCGCGTCCCCTGATATATATTTCTGCCCGGGTCGGCATCCCATGGAGTCGAACCCTTTCGCGGCAGAAGGGCTTTCTCCTTCCTCACCCGTTATCGTCAGGTATCAAAAGAACTTGAACGGAGGTACGACCCATGTCTCAGAGCAAAAACTACACGTCCACCCGTCTCAACCCCACGTATCAGCTGGTTCTCCTGGCCATGCTGACGGCCGTACTGGTCGTCCTCGGCATGGTAAACATCCCTCAGCCTGCCGGACTGTCCATCACATTCAACATGATCCCCGTGGCCATCGCGTGCATGGCGCTGGGTATGAAGGGCGGTCTGATTATCGGCGGCGCTTTTGGCCTCATCTCCTTTTTGCAGTGCTTTGGCATCTGCGGCAGCAGCGGCATGGGCGCGGCGCTCGTCCAGGTCAGCCCGTTTCTGTGCTTCGTGCAGCGCTTCGTCTCGCGCGTGCTCGTGGGACTGCTCACCGCGTGCGTCTGGAAACTCGTTAAGGGCAGGATGAACATAGGCCTCAGCGGAGCCGTCACCGGATTTTGCGCGGCGTTTTTCAATACGCTGCTGTTCATGACGTCGCTGGTGCTGCTCTTCGGACATACGGAATACATGCAGGGGCTCATCGCCGGCCGCGCGATCATCGTCTACATCGTCGCGAGCGTCGGCATAAACGCCGTGGTGGAGATGATCGTCGCCGCGGTCATCACCAGCGCCGTGGGCGCCGCGCTGAAAAAGGCGCGCCTTATCGCGCAATAAACCACCCGAAATCAAAACGGAGGAAGAAAGCCCATGATTCTCGCCATGGATATCGGCAACACCAATATCAAAACGGCCCTTTTCGACGGAGAAGAAATGGTCAAATACTGGCGTCTGACCACCAACAAGATGATGTCATCAGACGAATACGGGATCCTGCTGGTGAATCTGTTCCGCCACAGCGATCTGTCCATGGAAGCAGTGGACGGGATCATCATCTCCTCCGTCGCGCCGTCGATCAACTTCACGATCGAGCACATGTGCCAGAACTATTTTAATCTAAAGCCCATGATGCTGGCGCCGGGCATCCGCACGGGCATCAACCTGCGCTACGACAACCCCCGCGAGCTGGGCTCCGACCGCATCGCTAACGCCGTCGGCGCTTACGAGATCTACGGCGGACCGTGTATCTTCATCGACTTCGGCACCGCGACGACCTTCGGCGTCGTCTCCGAAAAGGGCGATTTCCTGGGCGGAGCGATCTGCCCCGGCCTCAGGTCGTCGGCCGAAGCCCTGGTGGATCGGGCGGCTAAGCTCCCCAACTTTGAACTGATGAAACCGGACTCCGTCATCGGAAAGAATACGATCACAAACCTTCAGTCCGGCATTGTCTACGGGCACGTGGGCATCGTCAACTACATGGTGGACAAGTTCCGTCAGGAGCTGGGCTGTCCGACCGCGAAGGTCATCGTCACAGGCGGACTTGCGCTGCTCGTGGCGGACGAGACCGACCGCATCGACGTTCTCGACGGCACGCTCACCCTGAAGGGCTTGCGCCTCATCTACGAAAAGAACAAATGAGCCTGCCGCAAAAGCGACAGGCGCGTCGACCGGAGGGCAGTTTATGAGCAGATATACGGGCGAAAGAGTCATGCTTCGCGAATTCCGTCAGGAGGACATCTCCGGCATGCGCGCCTGGGCGACGGACGAGGCGGCCTGTGAAAGCCTGGGCACGTTTTACGTTTCTCCCCAGACCTGGGAGATGACGGAGCGCTCGCTCAGCCTGTTTCTGAACGGCGACGCCTCGGGGGCCAATTTCGTCATCGCGGAGAGGGAAACGGGCAGATACCTCGGGCAGATCAGCGTGAACATGATCGACCGGATCGCGCTTCACGGGGAACTGTCCATCGTCATGACGCCCGACAGCCGCGGCAAGGGCTATGCCCGCGAGGGCGTTTCCCTCATGCTGAAGCACGCCTTCGACGCCATGAACCTCAACCGCGTGCACCTGAAGGTCTACGAAGACAACCCGGCGGCCATTGCCTGCTACACGGCCTGCGGCTTTGTGCGGGAAGGCGTGCTTCGTCAGCACGCCTATCACCGCGGGCGCTACATCGACGTCATCTGCATGGGCGTCCTGCGCGATGACTGGCGGCAAACGCATTGACATGAGCCGGGGCGAATCACCCCGGCTTTTCTAATAAGGCGCGTCCCTGAGCGCTGCCCTTATCAGGTCGATCTTCAGCTGATCCTGCTTGTTTTTTACATTCTTCCTGTAACCGTCCTTTGACGACGCCTCATACACCTTCAGATAATCCGGCAATTCAAGTAAAAGGTAGCTCGCGCCCTGATCCATGACCTCGGGGATGCTTTGGATGTCCACTCCGGCGAAAGGCGCAAGGTTTTCAATGGAGGCGTAGGCGATCCGCGTATCTCCCCGCGCAAATTCATGTTCCTCTTCATCAATAAGCGCGTAGCCCGACTCCCTCATCAGGTCGATGAGCCGCTGCCAGTCAGCCTTTAAATATCTTTCGGGGATCAGGACGTCAATATCATCCGGATTCAACGCCTTTCCGAGGCGACGCTCCAGCCCCAGAGAGCCGAAGAGCAACGGGGTGATCCGCATCTTTCGGTTCAGCGCCGCCGCTATGGTGAGAAATGCTTCGTACTTCATCTCTTCCTCCAGGCTGTAAATCCAGCCGCGCTCATTACAGTCCCAGGCCCTTCGAGAGCGTGACGATGAAATCCTGCGCGTTGGTGATGATGCCGCGCGTGCTCAGGCTGCCGCGATCGCTGAGTTTATTGACGGTGAATTCAGAGATGTCCACACAGTAAAAGTACACCTGCCGCACCGTTCCGTCCGCCATCACCCTGTAGGAGGGCGTCATGTTCCCCACCGCGATGGAGTGCAGCATCGTCGCCATGCAGAGGACCGTGGTCGCGCCTCACACCTGATCGCGCATCCGATCCTGTGCTCTGTAGACGTCGCCAATCACGGGCGGGAGAGGGCCGTCGTCCCGGATGGATCCGGCCAGCACATAGGGCACATGATACTTCTCGCAGTTGTATATGATGCCGTCGTTTATGCCCTCCGCCTCGATGAACTGCGGGATGCCGCCCCGCAGCTTGACCTGGTTGATGGTGGTCAGGTGATTATAGTGCCCGTTGGGCTGATTGCGCTGGGTATAGATATCCTGGCCTAGCGCCGTTTTCATATACGCCGCCTCGAGGTCGTGGGTCGCCAGGGCGTTGCCAGCCAGCAGCGCGTGGACGTATCCGCCGGCGACGAGTTTCGAAAAAGCGTACCGGGCGTCGTAGTCGAAGGCGAAGGCCGGCCCCATCACCCACACGATCTTGCCGTGATCCCGGTCATGGCGAAGGACGTTGTACAGTTCGTCGTAATCGCGGGAGAACGCCGTCTCCCTCGACCGGCCCTGCCGGAACGAGAACACGTCGGACGCGCCGCTCTCCTCATCGCGGAAGCCGCCGGCGTGCACATATATGCCGTCCTCTCCGTTCTCCGTGCGTCCGACCGCCACGAGGTCGCCCTTTTTGAGCAGGCGGAATTCCCTCACGATGATCTCGCCGCGCTCATACACGGGCACGCAGTCCATCCGGCTGTCCTTCGCCAGAATCCAGCGCCCGCCGATCTTGAAATATTCCGGAAAAATGCTCATGGCATGAAAATCCTGCGGCGCGACCTGATCCTCAGGCGCTTCACACAGCCTGACATCCGGCGCCTTGGTGAACTTTTCCTGTGCAAAATCCGGTTCGGTGTACTTTCTCAACGCCCACGACATTAAAAAACATCTCCTGTGCATTTATCCGGTCACGGATGGCCGTGATCACGGCAGGCTTGCGCGTGCGCCGTCCGTTCCCGATTCTCTTCAGACCTATCATAATCAATTCGGGCAGGATTTTCAAGGTTTACGCGAAAAATCGTTAAAGTTTTCGTAAATTCGCACACATAAAGCGAATGGCACAGCCCTTTGAGGCTGTGCCACTGCTTTGGGTATTGACGAATTGTCTTACCGATAATTACTTGTTGACGATGATGTCAGCCCACATGACCTTGCGGTCGGCGTCGAACTTGACATTGCTCAGATCGCTGTCGCGGTACAGAGCGATGGCATGACGATGGTACAGCGGGATGATACCCATGTCCTCGACGACCAGCTGCTTCTCGGCCTCGTGCAGGAGGTTCAGGCGCTCTTCGGTGTTGTAGTTGTACATCGCGTCGGCATAGGCCTTGTCAAAGGCTTCGCTGGAGTAGCGGCCGGCGTTGATGAAGTTGCCGGTGACGAAGATGGACAGCATGTTGGAAGCGTCCAGCCAGTCGGGGCCCCAGCCCTGAGGCGTGATCAGGAACTTGCCGGCGTCGCGCAGCTCGGTCATGGCAGCGCCTTCCATGGGATCCAGCTTCACGGTGATGCCCAGGTTCTCCTGCCAGATTTCAGACAGGTACTGGAACAGCAGATCGTAGTTGGGGCTGGAGGCATAGGAGCAGGTCAGCAGCGGGAAGCCTTCGCCGTTCGGATAGCCGGCCTCGGCCATCAGAGCCTGAGCCTGGGCGATGTCCTCGTCGGTGCAGGTGGTGCTGAACAGGGGGCCGCCGTCGGTGTGATAGTCAGCCGCCTCGGTCGCACCGGGGAAGCCGGCGCCAACGTAGGAGTCAGCGGCGATGAAGGAACCGCCCAGGATGCCATCGGCGAGGAACTCGCGGTCGATGACCAGAGACAGCGCCTTGCGGACGCGGGGATCGCTCAGACCTTCGGCGTTGTTGTTGACCAGAAGGAAGCGGGTGTACAGAGAGGGCACGCTGTGATAGTAGCCGGCGGCCTTCAGGCGTTCGGTTTCCTCAGAGGGGAAGGAGTCGATCAGGTCGACAGCGCCGGTCTCGAACAGCTGCAGAACGGTGTTGGCGTCGTCCGCCAGCTTGACGTCCAGCTTGTCCAGGGCGACCTCGTCCTTGCCGTAGTAGTAGGGGTTCTTCTCCAGGATGATCTCCTGCTCTTCGTCGCAGTAGGTCAGGATGAAGTGGCCGTTGGTGATGTGCTTCTCCGCGTTCCAGGCCCAGCGCCAGTTGGACTCACGGACGTCGGCTTCGCCTTCGAAGGTGACGCAGTCCTCGCGCAGCGGGAAGAACGAGGTGTAGGTCAGCATGGTCTCGAAGTAGGAGCAGGGCTTCTCCAGCTTGATCTCGAGGGTGTAATCGTCAATGGCGGTGACGCCCAGCTCGTCCAGGGGCTTTTCGCCGTTGGAGATGGCGCTGCCGTTGAGCAGATACTGGCCGTAGTCCAGCATGTACACGCTGGAGACCTCGGGGTCCACCAGGCGCTTCATGGAGTAGACGTAATCGGCGGCGGTGACGGGCTTGCCGTCGGACCACAGCGCGTCCTCGCGCAGGTGATAGGTCAGGGTCATGCCGTCTTCGGAGACGTCACGGCTGGTAGCGCCGGCCAGCTCGATGCTGTTCTCGGTGATCTTGTAAAGGCCCTCGTACAGCATGTTCATCAGGGAAGCGCCGGTTGAACCCGCATTCCAGTGCAGGTCCAGGCAGGGCTTGGTGCCCATGGCGATGGTCAGGACGTTCTCGCCGCCTTCAGCGAACGCGAACGGCATCACTGTGAGCAGCAGAAGCGCGCACAGCATGATGCTGATGATTCTCTTCATACCAGGTTCCTCCTTAAGAATAGTTTTGTCTATTTCATGCGCTCGGCGCGCATAAAACCGATGGTTTTTAACCGTTGATCTCCTTATACCTGTGGCAGGCCACCACGTGATGCGAATCCACGCTCTCGATCTGCGGCAGGGACGCCCTGCACGCCTCCGTGGCGTACGGGCAGCGCGTTGAAAACACGCAGCCGGACGGCGGGTTGATGGGGCTTGGGACGTCGCCCTGCAGGACCTGGCGCTTTCTCGTGCGGCTGGTCTTCGGGTCGGGCACGGGGATCGCCGACAGAAGCGCCTGCGTATACGGATGCAGGGGGTTTTTGTACAGGTCGGCCGCCGTGTTGATTTCCATGACGTGACCCAGGTACATGACCACGACGACCTTCGATATATGCCGGACGACGGCCAGGTCGTGCGCGATGAACAGGTACGCCATGCCCAGCTGATCCTGCAGATCCATCAGCATGTTGATGATCTGCGCCTGAATGGACACGTCGAGGGCGGAAACCGGCTCGTCCAGCACCATGAACTCCGGCTTGATGACCATAGCGCGAGCGATGGAAATGCGCTGGCGCTGTCCGCCGGAAAACTCGTGCGGAAAACGGCCCATCTGTTCGCTGTTCAGGCCGACGAGCTTCATCTGTTCGAGGATGCGCTCATAGCGCTCCTTGGGGTTCATCTTCGGATTGTGGATGTCCAGCGGCTCTCCGACGATGTCTCCAACGCTCATGCGCGGATCGAGCGACGAATACGGATCCTGAAACACCATCTGCATCCGCTGACGGTAGGGCTTCATGTCGCCCGTGGTGATATCGTTTCCGTCGAAGATGATCTTTCCGCCCGTCGGCTGGTTAAAGCGCATGATCGTGCGGCCGATGGTGGATTTGCCGCAGCCGGACTCCCCCACCAGACCCACAGTCTCGCCCTTGTCGACCTTAAAGGACACACCGTCCACAGCTTTGACAAACTGCGAGCGCGATCCCTTGACGGGGAAGTAGGTCTTTAAATCCTGAAGTTCAAGGATGGTATCGCTCATGACATTGTCCCCTCTGACTGACGTTTATTCGGCGGTATATCAGTGATCCATCTCGAGGATGGTGCGCCAGCACCGGGAGGCGTGCCCCGGCTTGAATTCATAAAGCGCCGGATTGCGCTTGATGCACAGTTTCATGCACTGCTCGCAGCGGGACGCGAAGGCGCACCCTTCGGGCAGCATCATGAGGTCGACCGGCGTTCCCGTGATCGGGTGCAGGCGCGTCTGACCGATGTTCTGCACGGATTCCGGCAGGCAGCGCATCAGCGCGGACGTGTACGGATGCGCCGTTTCATAGAACAGGTCGTCGACTGTGGCGGTCTCCATGATGTGACTGCCGTACATGACGTTGACACGGTCGCAAAGGTCGGAGACAATGCCCAGATCGTGGGTGATGAGGATGATGGCCGTGTTGATCTTTTGCATCAGGTCGCGCATCAGCTCAAGGATCTGCGCCTGGATCGTCACGTCCAGAGCCGTCGTCGGCTCGTCCGCGATGAGGATCGACGGATTGCACGCCAGCGCCATGGCGATCATGACCCTCTGCCGCATACCGCCGGAAAACTCGTGCGGATACTGCCTGAGCCGCGTTCGGGCCTGCGGGATGGACACCATGTCCAGAAGCTCCAGCGCCCGCCGCGTGGCGTCAGCGCCCTTTAAGCCCATGTGCAGCCTGAGCGTCTCCTCCAGCTGGTTGCCGATGGTGTAGACGGGGTTCAGGCTAGTCATGGGATCCTGGAAGATCATCGCAATGTCCTTGCCACGGATCTTGTTGAACTCCTTGGTGGGAATGGTGTTGATCTCGCGGCCCTTGAGCCTGATGGAGCCCGTCACGCGCGCCGTATCGGGCAGAAGGCGCATCAGCGCCTTGGCCGTGACGGATTTGCCGGAACCCGATTCGCCCACGATGCCCAGCACCTCGCCCTCCTTCAGGGTGAAGCTGACGTGACTCACCGCGTGTACGATCCCGGCCGGCGTCTTGAACTGGACGCTCATATCCTCCACTTCGAGGATATTCGGTTTTGCATTGCCGTTCATAGTCTGACTCATGATCCTCGCCTCCCGCGCCGTCACTTGCGCATCTTCGGATCCAGGGCATCTCTCAGCGCGTCACCCAGAATGTTGAAACAGAGGATGATCATGCTGATGAGCAGCGCGGGATAGAGCATGTACTGCGGATAGCTGACGATGCCGTTCAGCGCCGTGTTCGCCATCGAGCCCAGAGAGGGCATCGGCGCGGACACGCCCAGTCCGATGAAGGACAGGAACGATTCCGTCATGATCGCGCCGGGCACCACGCCCGTCGCGGATATGATGATGACGCCGATGGAATTCGGCAAAAGGTGCTTGGTCAGAACCCATTTCGACTTGGCGCCCATGGCCTCGGAAGCCAGGACGTACTCCTGCGAGCGGTTCATCAAAAGGGACGCGCGCACCGCGCGGGCCATGCCGAGCCAGTTAAACAGCGCCAGCACCAGGAATATCGATATCAGTCCGGAACCGATGGTGGCAAGGCCGGAAAACCTGGGATTGTTGAACAGGGATTCCATAGGATCCCTGAGCACGACGGAGAGAATGATGATGATGAGCATGGAGGGAATGGTCATCATGAGGTCTACGAAGCGCATCATCAGGTTGTCCGCAAGGCCCCCCACATAGGCGGCTATGCCGCCGTATGTGATGCCGATCAGACAGACGAGCACCATCGTCACCACGCCGACCAGCAGGGAAATGCGCGTCCCGTACATGAGGCGGGTGAACATATCCCGGCCGAGGTTGTCCGTGCCGAGCAGATGCTTGAGGCTCGGCCCCTGCCGCAGATCCTTGGACTGCTGCTTATACGTATAGGGCGACACGATGGGCCCGAAAATGGCCAGCAGAACGATGGCCAGCAGCAGGAAAAACATGACGATGGCCAGCTTGTTGCGGCGGAAGCGGGCGAACGCGTCCTTCCAGTAGGTCACCGACGGGCGCATCTGGTCGATGCCCTCTTTCTCCGATGCGGAAGCCAGTTCAAGTTCCTGCTCGGACACGCCGTATTGCTTCAGCAGGTCGGGATTGTACTGCACTCATATCCCTCCGTTCGAGTCAAGTTAAGATCAATCGGGCGTCTTACATCTTTATGCGCGGATCGATGACGCCGTAGAGCAGATCGACAACGTAATTGCACAGTATCAGCAGAATGCCGTAAAAAATAGTCGTGCCCATGATGAGCGGATAGTCACGCGAGGAGATGGAATTGACGAAATACTTGCCCATGCCGTCAATGGCGAAGACCTTCTCCACGACGAAGGAACCCGTCATGATGCCGGCGATCGTGGGACCCAGGGAGGTCACCACCGGGATGATGGCGTTTCTCAGGGCGTGCTTGAACATGATACTGGGCGTCGCAAGGCCCTTGGCCCGCGCCGTGACGATGTAGTCCTGGGAAACCACGTCCAGCATCGTCGTGCGCGTCAGACGGCCCAGATGGAACATGGGGTACACCGCCATGCCCGATATGGGCAGGATGTACGACTTCCAGTTCTCAAGATAGGCCACCGGCAGCCACTTGAGCCACGAAGCGAACACCAGCATCAGAAGAATCGTCATGATGAAGCTGGGTATGGACACGAACAGCGACGACAGGAAGATGAACACCCTGTCGAACACGGTGCCGTGCTTCATCGCGGCGAAGACGCCCAGCGGGATGCCAAGGATCAGCGCCACGCCCAGGGCGATAAAGCCGAGCTTGCCAGACGTGGGGAACGCGCCCCAGATCACGTCCATGACGGAATAACCGGACTTGACGACCAAGGAAGTCCCCAGGTCGCCGTGGAACATGGCCTTGATGTACCGCCAGTATTGGATGATGACCGGCTGGTCATACCCGTACTGCTGCAAGAGCCGCTCGGTGATCTT
The DNA here is from genome assembly GCA_017431365.1 of Clostridia bacterium. Classification (GTDB taxonomy): domain Bacteria; phylum Bacillota; class Clostridia; order Christensenellales; family Aristaeellaceae; genus Firm-10. Next base: position 12,301 of record JAFRLF010000014.1, read on the forward strand.
GGGGTTGACGTTCTCACCCAGGAAGGGGCCGCCGGGCACCATCTGCATGAGGAAGAACGTCAGCGTGACGACGAGAAAAATCGTCAGCAAAGAGGTAGCCAGTCGTTTCAGCGCATATTTCAGCATCGGCACAACCAACCTTTCGCCGTTTCTGACAGGTATTTTAAGACTTGGACATCAATCTGTATATTAATTCAAAGTCGTGAGATTGTCAAGGTATTTGTTCAGGCAAAACGCCAAGTGATATAAAACGGGCCAAAACAGCCCCTTGTCTTCACGCGCGACTACAGTGCAACGACAGGTGTGGATTATGTTGTGAAAAGAATATGACTTTACGGCAAACAGCGTTGCGCGACGTATCTCCCCGCATTATAATATATAATGAATGTGAGGTGTACCCTATGACAAATTGCCCCCTGATCCTGATCTGCGACGACGACCCCGTCGTCCACGAGTCCATCGGCCTGTACCTTGACGCCGAGCGCTATGAACACATCTCCGCCTACGACGGCGAGCAGGCCCTGCAGATGGCCGAGGAAAAACAGCCCGACCTCATCGTCCTCGACCTGATGATGCCGAAGATGAACGGCATCGACGTATGCCGCATCATCCGTCAGAAAAAATCGACCCCGATCATCATGCTCACGGCCAAGGGCGAGGAGATCGACCGCATCCTCGGTCTGGAACTGGGCGCGGACGACTATATCGTCAAGCCCTTCAGCCCGCGCGAGGTGCTCGCCCGCATCAAGGCCGTGCTCCGGCGCTACTCTGAACGAGAGACCGTGGACAACAACGTGCTCCGATTCCCCGGCCTGGAGATCAATCTCAACAACTATCAGGTCAAAGCCAACGGTCAGATCGTGCCCTGCACGCCCAAGGAGGTCGAGATCCTGCACATGCTGGCCGCCAACGCCGGCCAGGTGTTCACGCGGGAACAGATCCTCTCGCAGGTCTGGGGCTACGACTTCTTCGGCGACACGCGCACGGTGGACACGCACATCAAGCGCATCCGGCAAAAGCTGCCGCAGGAGAACGTCCTCTGGAGCCTGCGCACGGTCTACGGCGTGGGATATAAATTCGACGTCGAGGATTGACCCACATGCGGCAGAGCGTCCTGTTCAAAAGGGTCATACTGGTGGTCGTGCTGTCGCTGCTGCTGACAGCCACGTTGACCACCGTCATATACTCCCTGTTTTCCCGCACACTGTTTGCCAACATCCGCGTGCGGGAAATGCTGCCCAAGGCCCGGTCCCTGGCGCGCCTCGTCACATCGACGGAGGGCGACGGCACTCTGGTCGCCGACGCGCTTTTGCAGCATTACCGGAAGGACAACAGCATACTTGGCGGGTATCTGCTCGTCACCGACGACCACGGCGCGCCCGTCGTTCGCAGCGACGAGCTTTCGACTGAAGAAATCAGCCGCATGGACGACCTCATCGCCCTGGTTCTGCGCGGCGAGGACGTGGCCACCTACTCCCGTTTCATCCTCTCATCCGTGCAGATGGTCAGCGTAGGCACGCCCATCCGGGGGAAAAACGGCGTCACAGGGGCTCTTTTGATCATTCTCCCCCTGTACGAGAGCATGGCTGCCGTCAACGGCCTGAGCAGCGCGCTGCTCGTGTCCACGCTGATCGTCATGCCCATCGTGGTGATACTCGTGTACGTCGTCATCGGGCGGATCACGCTGCCTATCCGACGCATGCGCGACACGGCCCTTTCCATGGCTTCGGGCAATTTCGCCATCGAGGCGGACGACACCCAGCGCGGCGAAGTCGGGCAGCTGGCCGCGTCGCTCAACACCCTGTCCCGCGACCTGAGCCGCAACCTCAATCAGCTGACCATCGAGCGCAATCGCCTGCGCATGTCGGTGGACGGCCTGATGGAAGGATTCGTGTCGGTGGATTCTCTGGGACGGGTGACGTACTCAAACCAGGCCGTGCGGAAACTCTTCGGTACGGTCGACGCCGACGCCGCGCAGCGGGATGCGCTGATCCCCTACCCGACTGTGTGGGAGGCCTTCGACGAAACCATTGCCACCAGCGTGCCGCGCGTTCGCACCGTCGTGTGCGGCGGGCGCATGATCCAGGCCACCGTGAACCCCATAACGGGCGAGAGCGGACAGACGGCGGGCGCCGTCGGCCTGTTTACCGACATCACCGAGAGCGAGCGCCTCGAGCGCACCCGCCGCGATTACGTGGCCAACGTCTCCCATGAGCTGCGCACGCCGCTGACCGCGATGCGCGGGCTCATCGAACCTCTGCGCGACGACATGGTTCAGAGCGAGGAGACGAAAAAGCGCTATTACGACATCCTCCTGAGAGAAACGCTTCGGCTCTCGCGCCTCATCGACGACCTGATGGAGCTGAGCCGCCTGCAGAGCGGCAAGCTCTCTATGGAGAAGAGCGCCGTCGATCTGGGGATGATCGTCGAGGACCTGGCCGACAAATACGCCTACAACGCCCGGGAGAAGAACCAGACCTTCCGCCTGATGACCGATCCCAAAGACGTGCCGACCGTCCTCACCAACGCCGACCGGGCGGAGCAGGTGCTGGTCATCCTGCTGGACAACGCGATGAAGTACACGCCCGAGGGCGGAACGATCTCGCTGGCCGTCCGCCGCGAGGGCGACCATGCCCTCCTGTCCGTCAGCGACACCGGCGTCGGCATATCCCCGGAAGACCTGCCCCACGTGTTCGACCGCTTCTACAAGGCGGACAAAAGCCATACCGGTCAGAACGGATCGGGCCTCGGGCTCTCCATCGCCCGGGAGATCCTTGAATCCCTGGGAGAAAAGATCAGCGTTCAAAGCGAGCTCGGGAAGGGCACGACATTCACCTTTACGCTGGCATGCGCCCCGCAAAAAGCGGAGGCATGATAAGGGAGGCACTTCGTAAGAAAGCTGCCTCCCTTCGGACTTTTGTAATCACCCAGAGTGATTGAATTGCAGAAATCAATCCTATTTGGAGGATTACGTTACTGCTCTTTGGAAATCCTTCATTGAATGGGAGAATCATCATGAATAAGAAAGAAATCAAGGCGCTGCGGCGCCCTTATCTCAAAGAACTGTTTCGGAACAACAAATTCAATTTGGCGATGACCGTGCTCGCAGCTCTGTTCGGCGCTGCGGCAGAGCTGGTGATCTCCTGGCTCATCAAGGAAATCGCCGACCTGATCTCCGGAGAATGCCCGTACGGTTTCAGCACGCTCCTGATCATCACGGGAGGCGCGTTTGCGCTGTTTGGACTGGGATGGATTCTGGACAGGACAGTCCTCTCTGAGTTCCGCACAAAGGCCATGAAGCAGTATCGGGAATACGTCTTTGACAGGCTCATGGAAAAAGGCATTCAGGCCTTCTCCGGCGAGAACAGCTCCCTCTATATCTCCGCCCTTTCCAACGACGTGAACACCATCGAAACGGACTTTATCGGGCAACTGCAGAGCACGATACAGGTCGGCATCGCATTCGTTGGTGCGCTGGGCCTCATGCTGTGGTGCAGTCCGCTGCTGACGCTGATCGCCATCGGCTTCTCCCTGCTGCCCGTCGTCGTCTCCGTGGTCTTGGGAAACAAGGCGGCAATCGCGGAAAAGAACGTTTCCGATCAAAAAGAGCGCTATACCGGCATGCTGAAGGACGCTCTCATGGGTTTCTCTGTGATAAAGAGCTTTAAGGCAGAGAAAAGCATTGCCAAATTGCATGATCACAGTAACGCCGACGTAGCGGAAGCCTCGAAAAAACGCTCGAAGGTGAACGTACTGGTCAGCTATTCCTCAGGCTTTGCGGGAGCGATCCTGCAGTTCGGCGTGTTCTTCGTGGCCGCCGCACTGGCGCTCTCCGGCAAGGGTATCACGGCGGGTACCGCCATCGTTTTTGTTCAGCTGCTAAACTACGTGCTGGGGCCCATACAGGCGTTCCCAACGTTTTTCGCCGGCATGATGTCCGCCTACGGCCTGATCGACAAGCTGGCCCAGGCGCTAAACAAAAATGTTTCCGATGAGGGCGAGCAGATCCCGCCGCGTCTCACCGAGGGGATCTCGGTCAAGGATGTCGCGTTTGCTTATGAGGAAGGAAAGCCTGTGCTGCGTGACGTGGACATGGAACTGCGCGCCGGAGGCTGCTACGCGCTGGTGGGTGGCTCCGGCAGCGGCAAATCGACGATCCTGAATCTGCTGATGGCGTCCTCGAAAAACTATCGGGGCGAGATCTTCTATGATGGAAAAGAGCTCAAAACCGTTTCCGCCGGATCGCTCTATGACCTTGTGTCTATCATTCAGCAGAATGTGTTTGTGTTCAACAGCACCATTCGTGACAATATCACCTTGTTCTCCGAGTTCCCAAAAGAGGAGATCGACCGCGC
>JAFRLF010000149.1 GCA_017431365.1 Clostridia bacterium
GCCCGTCCGTGTTTTTGTTTGAGCCTGAGCGCGGCTCAGTCGCGGGGCGCATCCTCGCTGAACAGGCGCTCCTGCGTTTCGAGGTCCGCCACGCCCGTCTGCTGAAGTCCGGCCTTCTTCTGAAAGCGGCGAACGGCCTTTTCCGTGTACTCGCCAAAGTCGCCGTCGCCCGCCGACCGCAGATACCCCAGCTCGTGCAGGCGGTCCTGTATGAGCTTGACGCCCCAGGCGTGCTGCCGCATGCGGTATTCGACAGGGATCACCTCGTAGGGTTCGAGCGGGGGGACGGGGTCGTTGTCAGGGTCGATCTCCCGGGTCAGGGGCAGGGCGGCGTTTTTCTCGTAGCCAAATAGCTCGTTCATGGTCACCAGTTCGTAGCCCTGTTCGATGGCGTAGGGTATGAATTTGACGAGCTTGTCGCGATCCTGCTTCGTCGAATGGAAGAGATAGATGTCGCCCCCGCGCAGAGAGGATTTGAGCTGTCCCAGGGTGGCGCCGCTGCCGCTTATGGACCAGTAGGCGACGCCGTAATAACCCTGCTGGCTCAGATAGGCGTGGATGTGCTGATCGTCCCGGGCGTCGCCGCCCATGGGGCGCAGGAAGTGGCAAGTATAATCCACGCCGAGCGCCTGACTGACGATGTAGTTCTGCCGCGTGACCTCGGAGGCCAGGGTCTCGTCGTCGGCATTGTAAAGGCCGTTGTGCGTCAGGGTGTGGTTTTCGATTTCGAAGCCGGCTTCCCAGGCCTGTTTGATGACGGCGGCCACTTCGGGGCGCTGGGCCTGTCGCCCGATCGGGAAGATGGTGATCTTCCCGCCGCATTCGATGGCCTTGTCCACGATGTTTTTGAGATAGATGGAGTTGAAGCAGTCGTCCACCGTGATGCAGATGACCTTGTCAGGCGTCTCCGAGCGCTTGAAAACGGGCAGCCAGCCGTATTCGGCTTCGGGGCGATAAGCGGCGCGTGCCGCCCGGATCTCCGCCGGGGAGGGGGTGGGCTGGGGCGTTGCGGTCGGCGCAGCCGTCGCGGGAGCCGGCGTCGGCGTCGCGGCGGGCAGAGGGGCGGCTGTCGGCGCGTAGGCTACGGCGTCAGCGGGCGCCGGGCGGCCTGAGGCCCCCCAAAGGCGCAGGATCAGCGCGAGACAGAAGGCGGCGGACAATAGCGCGTACGCGCGCAGCCTGCGCTTTTTGCGCAGGAGAGCCTTCTTCCCGACTCCGTTTTTTGCCTTCGTCTTTTTACCTGTCGCCGGCTGCGGCATGCCATTTCCCCCTTGTTTGCGGCTTGCGCGGGGAGCTTCGGCTCCCGCGCATGTCAAGGCATTATACCATAAGCGGGCGGGACAGCACAAGGCCGCTTCCCTGACAGCGTGCGCAGGATATCACGGAATATCGAATTATTTTATACAAAAATAAAATTGAACACATTAAATTAGGAAAAGGATTCGTAAACACGATGACAATTTTGTAATTTCCCATTGAAACACGGGTTTTAAGATGTTATAATATTTAAAAATTGTGTGTCACCCGAGATGTAAGGGAGGAGACAAGATGGCCCGCAGAATCCTGATTGTCGACGACGAACCGAATATTGTTAAAGGACTGAAATATTCTCTTGAATACGACGGTTACGAGACCGATTCGGCCGAGGACGGCGAGGAAGCGCTGATCAAGTTCAATTCAGCGCCCTTTGATCTGATTCTCCTGGACGTCATGCTGCCCAAGATGGACGGTATTGAGGTCTGTCAGCGCATCCGGGAGGTCAGCAATGTGCCCATCATCATGCTGACGGCCAAGGGCGAGGACATGGACAAGATCCTGGGCTTTGAATACGGCGCGGACGACTACATGACCAAGCCGTTCAACATCCTGGAGGTCAAGGCGCGCATCAAGAGCATTTTCCGCCGCGCCGGCGCGGCCACACAGCAGCAGCAGGCGTCGCAGGTGGTCGTCGTGCGCAATATGGCCATCAACCTCAACAACCGCTCTGTGTCCATCGACAACCGCGACATCAACCTGACGGCCCGCGAGTTTGACCTCCTTCAGCTGTTTGTGTCCAACAGGGGCAAGGTCTTCAGCCGCGAGGAGCTGCTGGAAACCGTCTGGAAATACGACTATCTGGGCGATCTGCGAACCGTGGACGTGCACATCCGCCGCCTGAGGGAGAAGATCGAAAACAATCCTGCCCAGCCTGAGTTTATTCTCACAAAGTGGGGAGTGGGCTATTATTTCACTGACAAGGATTAAGCAGTTTCTCTGTTCCATACGCCTGAGGATCGTACTCGCCTATCTGCTGGTCGTCGCCCTTGCGCTGTTCGGCGCGGGGATCCTTCTGACCCGCATGGTAGGCGAATATATGTATTCGCTGGAGGACGCCGCGAACGCGTCGACTGTCGGCCGTCTTGCCGAAGAGGCCGCGTCCGCGCTTCGCCGGCGGGATGGTCAGGCCCTTCACGACCTGTGCCTGAGCGCGGGAACGGCCCGCGCGATCATCGTGGACGAAGAGGGCGTCGCGCTGGCGGACTCGCTGTCGCTGTTAAACGGTCAGCTGATCGCGCAGCCGGAAGTTCTTGCCGCGCTGGAGAGCGGCGAGAGCCAAAAGGGGCGCTATATCGTCCGTGAGGGCGATTCGACTGAGCCGGCTTTCGCTGGTTTCGTCGCCGGTGAGCGCGCGGTCAGCGTATACGCCGCGCCTGTCGGAGAGGACGGCGCGGTCTGCCTGATCGCTGATTCGGAAGACGCGCGTCAGGCGATTCTCCGCGTCATGTGGCGCGTCCTGCTGATCGCCGCGGGCGCCGTCGCGATCGCGCTTGTGGCGGGGCTCGTCGTCGCGCGGTGGGTCACCGTGCCCCTGCGGCGTCTGTCGGCGGGCATCGAGAGCATGACCCGAGGCGACTTCAAGACCCGCGTGGAAGCTGCGGGCCACGACGAGTTCGCCCAGCTGTCGCGCTCGTTCAATCAGATGTGCGACCGCATTCAGCACCTTGACAAGGCCAGGGGCCAGTTCGTCTCAAACGCCTCTCACGAGCTGCGCACGCCCCTGAGTACGATCAAGATCCTGACTCAGACGGTCCTGTATCAGGAGCCGATGGATCCGGTCATGGCGAAGGAGTTCCTCGGCGACATAGACAGCGAGATCGACCGGCTGAATTCGATCATTTCGGATCTTTTGACCCTGGTGAGCCTCGACAACGATGCGCCTGTGCAGCTCAAGCCCCTGAACGTGGGGCAGCTGCTCGACGAGACGACGCGCCGTCTGCAGCCGCTCGCGCGCGAGCGCGGCATAGAGATGACGCTCAACATCCGCGACCAGATCCCCGTGTCGGGGGAGAGCGGCCAGCTCACGCGCGTGTTCTACAACCTCATTGACAACGCCATCAAGTACACGGGCCGGGGCGGTCACATCCGCATCGAGTGTCAGCGCAAGGACCGCAAGGCCGTCATACGTGTGGCGGATACGGGCATAGGCATCCCCGCCGAGGATCAGCAGCACGTCTTCGACCGGTTTTACCGGGTGGACAAGGCGCGCTCGAGGGAGACGGGCGGCACAGGCCTGGGCCTGTCCATCGTCCGCCAGATCGTGCTGATGCACGGCGGCACGGTCTATGTCAGCAGCGACGGCCTCAACAAGGGCAGCACGTTCACCGTCGAGCTGCCGGAGCTCAGTTAACGCGGAGGCGGCGCGATGAAAAGTGTGATGAAGCGGCTTTTGTGGGCGCTGGCGCTCCTGGCGGCGCTGTATGGCGCTGCCGCGGCTGAGCCGGCGGACGGATATCCCGTGACCCTGTTTTATCCCACGGCTGACGAGCCGAACCTTCTGCCGGTCGAGAGCGGGCTGCTCATCGGGCCGTGGCAGTCAGCGGCGGAATGCGCCGTGCTGCGGCTCATTGACACGTCCGACGAGGACCTGGTCATCCGGCCCTGTCCCGTGGGGACGCGCCTTCTCGGCATACAGCAAAGCGAGGGGGCCGTCGTGGTCGATCTCTCGCTGGACGCCCGCAACGCTCAGAGCCGAAACGCGCTCTTTCTGATGAGGGAATGCGTCGCGCGGACGCTGTTCTCCCTGCCGGGCGTCGAGTGTGTGGATGTGCTGATCGCCGGCCGGGCGCTGCCGCTGTCAGGCGCGCCGGCGGGCTGCGTGACAGACGCCGATACCTCCGGGCGCTATGCCCTATTTATGGATCCGGGAGCCGAGCGCGGTCAGTCGACCGCCATGCTGTACGTTCCCGATCCCGAAGGGCGGTATATCATGCCCTCGCCGGTGCGGCTTCAGGCTGGGGACGACGCGCTCTCGGCGCTGATCGAGGTCGGGAACGGCGCGCCGCTGTGGACGGACTGGGAAATGGCCGCCTTGACGGACGGCCGCCAGGTGGCGCGGATCACGATGGATCCCGAAGCCGGGATGTCCGACGGTGAAGTGAAGCTGCGCATGGCGGCGCTGACCTGCACGCTGACGGGGTACATCCCCGGACTGGACGGCGTCCTCTTTGAGAAAGACGGCGCGCCCGTCACCCTGAACGGGACTTCATACGACGCTGTGATGACGCGCTCGTCCTGCAGAGAGTATCTCGCCGATGTCGTCTGCGTGTATGTACCCGACGGCGACGGCGCGCTGCGGCCGTATCGGGCGGCCATGCTGAGTGGCGACGCCCGGGTGCCGTACAGTGTCATGTCGCTCCTTTTTGACGAAAGCCTGCTCGGAGCGTACGGTTTTGACACGGGTTTGCCCGAGGATGTCCTTAAGGACGCGCTGCTGGGAGTGAGCGTGGACGGCGATGTCGCGACCATACGCCTGTCGCCCCGTTTCGTCAGCGCCTGTCAGGCGCTTTCACCAGATCTGGAACGCCTGCTGGTCTACGCGTGGGTGAATACGCTGACGCGGATCCCGCCGATCACGGGCGTGAGATTTGCGGTGAGTACGGAGCCCATCGAGGCTCTGAGCGGCTCAATCAGTATGAAAAGCTCCCTGGTTCGCGCGCCGGGGATGATCCGGGCGGCGTCTGAATGAAAAACAGAGGGACAGCCCTTTTCTGACACGGCATTCTGTGCTAAAATGCTCCTGAAATCAAAAGAGGTGATGCCGATATGGACACTCCTTCTTCGGGTACGGTCGTCGCGGCGTGTCTGGTCGCGGTGGTGCTGGGCCTTTTGCAGCCCTTCGGGGCAGTGTTTTCGATGATTCTGGTGATCGGAACCGTTCTGACAGCCGTGTTCTGGGCTTGGGCGGGATATGTGCCGTTGATCCTCTATGTCGGCGCGTCCGCCGCTTCCATGAAGTTCTTTTTCGGCTCCGAGGCCGCGCTGGCGCAGGCCTGCATGATGCTCCTGCCGGCGGCCTGCGTGGTGTACGCCATCGTCAGAAAGGCGCCCTTTTCCCGGCGCGTGGGGGCGGGCGTGATCGCGCAGTTTCTCGCGTTCGCGCTGTTGATCGCCGTACTGTACACCCTATTCAGGCAGGACCTAGCGACGGTCGCGGTCGACGGCCTCACTTCGACGGTCCGACAGATGACGGCGGACATGAGGCTCATGATGCTGCGCCGATTCGCGATGATAGGCATGTTTGACGACGCGCTCACCGAGCAGATCATCAGAGGTTCGCTCGCGGCGGACGCGCAGATCGAAGCCCTGGGTGAGATGTACGGCCGTTTCGGAGAAGCGCTCAGACTGGCCCTGCCCGCGCTTCTGGTCAGTTCCGGGATCGTGACGGGCGTGCTGACGGCGTATCTGCCCAGCCGGATCCTGGCCGCGCGCGGCCTGGACGAGGGATACACGCCGTTTTCCAAATGGTACGTGCCGCACACGGTCGTCTACGGCATTCTGACGGCGCTGGCTGCCGCTTTTGTGATGAACGCCGAGAAGATGAACGGCTCCGAGGCGGTTCTCGGAGCTGTGCGCGCCGGCGGGGTGTGCGTCGCCGTCATCGCGGGCGCGGCGTCGCTGGACCGGCATATGAAGATGGCCGGCCGCCCGAGAGGCCTTCGGTACGCGCTGATCGCGGGCGGGCTCTTGCTGGCCAGTACGGGCATGGCCGTGGTCGGCGTCATATCCATGACGATGGGACAGAACGGCGTCATCAGCACTTATTTGCGCAAAAAGGGAGAAAACCATAAGGAGGACGACGATTAATGAAAGTCATTCTTTTAAAGGACGTTCAGGGAACCGGGAAAAAGGATCAGATCGTCGAGGTCAGTGACGGATTCGGCCGCAACTACCTTCTGCCGAGAAAGCTGGCCATGGAAGCCACGCAGGATACCATCAACGCCATTGAAAGGGCCAAGCAGGCCGAAAAGCACCGCGCCGACGTCAGGCGCGACGAAGCCGAGAAGCTCGCCCGCGCGCTGAAGGGGAAGACAGTCATCGTCAGCGTCCGCGCCGGCGACGGCGGCCGGCTCTACGGCTCCATGACGACGCAGGAGGTCGCGGACGCGCTGAAGCAGCAGCACGGCATCGAACTCGACCGGCGCAAGATCGAACTGGACGAGAACGTGCGCAGCGTGGGGCAGACCACCGTCACCCTGAAGCTGCACGCCGGCATCTCCACGAAGATGATCGTCAACGTCGTCGCGAAGGAAGGACGCTGACGCATGCGGCCCGGGCGCCTGGTCAAGGCGGATTATCCCTGGCGGTTCGGCGTCTTTCTCGCGATGTACTACGCCTGTAACGGCATCTGGCAGGGGTACGCGGCGCTGTACTTCAAGTCGACAGGGCTGCCGACGCATTTGCGCAGCGTCATCATGGCGTGTACGCCGCTCGTATCCATATTCATGCAGCCGGTGTGGGGTGCTGTGGCCGACCGCTCGCGCAGCCGAAACGCCGTGCTGAGAGGGCTCATCGCCTTCAGCCTGATCATGGCGCTGGCTTATCAGGTGAGCCGGGCGTTCGCGTGGCTGCTCGTCTGCTGCGCGCTGTTTTCCGCCTGCTACACGTCCATCCAGCCGCTGGGAGACTCCATATTGCTCGAGGGGCTCGCGCCGCGCAATCATCCCTTCGGCCCGATCCGCATGATGGGGACGCTGACTTTCGCTCTCACGAACCTGTTGTGGGGCCTGCTGCTCGACGAAGCGCACATGTACCTGGTCGTGTACGCCACGGCGGCCATGCTGGGATTGGTGCTGATCGCGACGAAGGTCCTTCCCGCCGTGCCGGGGCATCAGTCCGGGGGCGGGCGTCGGATGAACATGACGGCGATTCTCCGGATCCCGCACATGAAGGGGCTCATGCTGCTCATGCTGATGCTGCAGCTGACCTACGGGTACTTTTACTGCTTCTTCTCGGAGCACTTTCTGAGCCTGCCCGGCGCGAGCAACGCCCTCGTGGGACTATGCTATTTCATATCAGCGTGCAGCGAGGTGCCGTTTCTCCTGAACTGCGATCGCCTGTATGAAAAGCTTGGCGCGGGGAAGCTGCTCTGCATATCGTCCGTCGCGCTGACGCTGCGCTGGACGCTTCTGGCCGTGACGGGAAACGCGTATGTCGCCATGGCCAGTCAGGTGCTGCACGGGTGGGGCTTCATCGTGATGACGGTGACCATGGCCAAGTACATGAGCGACGTCATCCCTGACGAGCTCAAGGCCAGCGGACAGATGCTGATCGGCGTGGTGGGCTTTGGCATCGCGAGGACGTTCGGCATCCTGGGAGGCGGGTTCGTCGCCTCGTTCATGGGCGGCATCCGGATGGGCTTTGCGATGATGGCAATCGTCGCCGGCGTGACCATGCTGCTGTTCGTGCCAAAGTACGCGCGCGGCAAGCCCCTGAACGGACGCGGGGAATGAGCTGTACAATAAAAGAGCTTTTATACGACGTATCGTGCCGGCGCGGAACGGTTTTTTGACCGTTCCGCGCTTAACATAATATTTTCAATTGACCTAAGGCCCGATTAAGGAAAAACGCTTATCATAGGGCCATCAAAGGGAAAGGACGGTACGACACCATGAAAACGAACACACTGATCAACAAGACCTTGAGGGCAGCGGCGGTCACCGTCGCGGCGATTATCTGCGTGATATCGATGCTGACGGCGCTGCCCGGCGGCGCGCTGGCAGCCGCCAATCAGATGGCGCCCATCTATTCGGCGGACGATTTATTCACTGACAGAGACCTTGAGCAGGAACCTGACCTCAGCGAAGCTGAGAGCATCACCCTGACCGACGGGCAGGACGTCACCCTCACGTCGGCTGGCGTATACGTCCTGAGCGGCACGGCGAAAAACGCGACCGTATACGTGGACGCCGGAGACGACGACAAGGTCCAGCTCGTGCTGGACGGCGTGAACGTCACAAACGACAGCATGCCGGCCATCTATGTGAAAAACGCGGATAAAGTCTTCATCACCATGCAGGCTGATTCCAGCCTGAGCGTGACGGGGTCCTTCCAGGCGGACGGCAGCGCCAATCTCGACGGCGTCATCTTCGCCAAGGACGACATAACGATCAACGGAACGGCGGCGCTCGCGATATCCTCCACGGACAACGGCGTCGTCTGCAAGAACGACTTGAGAATCACGGGCGGTACCCTGAACATCACGGCGGCCGCCAAGGGCCTCGAGGCGAAGGAATCCATCCGGATCTGCGGCGGCGTGATCAACATAAACGCGGGCAGCGACGGCATCCAGGCCAAGGATTCCGACGACAATACCGTCGGTTACATCGCAGTGTTCGACGGAGAGATCACGATCGTGGCTGACGACGACGGGATCCACGCGGTGACGGTGCTGCAGATCGACGGCGGAAACGTCAGCGTCACGGCCGAGGAAGGCCTTGAGGCTACTGTCGTTCAGATCAATGGAGGCACCGTGAACATCGCCGCATCTGACGACGGCGTCAACGCCGCCAGCAAGTCGAGCGTTTACGCGCCTGCTGTCATCTTCAACGGCGGATACACCACCATCGTGATGGGCCAGGGAGATACGGACGGCGTCGACTCGAACGGCGACATCTATGTCAACGGCGGCACCGTCGAGGTCACCGGACAGTCGACCTTCGACTGCGACGGTGTCTCGCAGAAGACCGGAGGAACGATCATCGTCAACGGGAGCGAAACGGATACCATCCCCAACCAGATGATGGGAGGATTCGGCGGCATGGGCGGCTGGGGCGGCCAGCAGGGTAACCAGCAAGGCGGCTGGGGTGGCCAGCAAGGTAACCAGCAGGGCGGCTGGGGCGGCCAGCCAGGCGGTCGACCTCAGGGCGGCATGGGTGGCAGACACTGACAGCGCAGCCCAAAAAAAACAGGCGCCGCGGCGCTTCACATAAATAAACAGGGCATTCCGGAGCAAATGATCCGGGATGCCCTTTTCATAGACGATTATTCACGCGCGGCGTATGCGTGCATCGGCGCGGGTGGAGGGAATGCCTTTGATCATTCTTCCTGACTTCCGTCCGCAGGGCCTTCGGCAAAGGCCGCCACCGGGAACTGAGAGACGCGCAGACCCGTTGCGCCGTAGGGGACGAGGGTGATCGTCTCGACGGTTCGGTTGCCCACGGTCATGCCGACGGGCGTAGGCGCGCAGTTGGCGCCGGAGAGGTTCCATTCCGGCGCGCGCACGGCTTCGGCGGTGACGCTGGGCAGTTCGCCCTGTCGGAACGCGCCGGTGTGCGCGGCGGGCATATGCGCGATGAGTTCGCCGTCGTCGACCAGCGCCCAGTTCCAGTCCAGAGAGGATGTGACCTGATAGTCCGGGCAGACGGGATGGCTCTTTACGACGCTCCAGGTCTCCTTAGGCCTGAAAGCCATGAGCAGGGGCCCGAGCTCTACGGCGGCGCTCTGGCGGTTCCAGCGGGTCACGCGGGGCGCCATGGGCAAGGTCAGCGTGACCGTGTCGCCCTTGCGCCAGACGCGCTCGACCACGGCGAACGCTCCGGCTTTGGCCTTAGGTTCCTTCTCGCCGTTGACGCTGATGTCGGCGTGATGGCACCAGCCCGGGATGCGCAGGCACAGGGGGAACGACTTTTCTTCGGCGGGGTTCACGCTGATCGTGATCCGGTCGGAGAACGGGTAATCCGTCTCCACAGAGAGGGAGACGGGCGTTTTGCCCGAGCGGAACCGCACGTGGCACGGCGCGTAGCTGACGGTGGCGAAGCCCTCGTCGCGCGTGGCGTACCAGAGATGCGAGGCGTATTTGGGCCAGCCCTGATGCAAATTGGCCGTGCAGCAGCCGAAGTTCGGCTCCAGACCGTAGAGGTTTGAATCGTTGCCGTTGTTGTACCAGCCGTGGGGCTCGTCGGTGCAGCGCACCTGATTGGCCTGCTGGTCGTACTGATGCAGGAGTGTGTCCTCGGTCATGCAGGCGGGCAGGGCGTTGAAGGCGCACTTTTCCAGGATGTCGCCGAGTCCGTCCATCGGCACGCCGCAGGTGTACAGCGTTTCGACCGTGTGCATGAGCTCCACGACGGCGCATGTCTCCGTGCCCTGAGTGGGGCTTGCGCCGCTCAGGTGCTCGTCGCCGGTGAACATGCCGTTGGCGACGCCGTGGTACTTCATGAGTTTCTCCCAGCCCTCGGCGAAGGCGCTGATGTGCTTGCCCGTGCTGCGCATCTGGCTGATGACGCCAGGCGTCTTCAGGCCCATCGCCACGTTGACGACGTGGGAGTAATGGTACTGGGTGTGATAGTACGGCCTGGACGTCCCGAGAAGGATCTGGCCTTTGGCTTCCTCCGCGGCGCGGCCCTTGCCCATCTCCTCTTTGGGAATGATGCGCTGCATGCCCCTCTTATACGGGAAGGCGGAAAAATACCCCGTCCAGTCCAGGGTCTGTGCCGCCAGTTTTTCGCACAGGGACAGCAGGAATTTGTGCTTTCCGCCCAGCAGGTTGTACAGCCACAGCACGGCTTCAATGTTCTCGCCGCCGCGGGCCGCCGCCCATTCCATCAGGGGCCGCTCGTCGATGTGGGCGTACTGATAGCGGAAATAGTTGAACATGAACTGGGGCACGCGCTTGTCCACCGTGGCGGTGAAGTACTGGATCAGCACCTTCAGCATGACCATGCGGGGCCACCAGTCGTCGTTCTGTTCGGGACCGAAGGAACCGTCATCCCGCTGACTGCCGAGCGTCCATTCGATGTACTGCATCGCGACGGATTTGAGCTCTTCGTCGTCGAGGAGCCATGCCAGCGGCACGAGCCCGTCGAGGTAGTACGGGGCGCGCTCCCAGGCGTCGCCGTCGCCGCCGCGCCAGGCGCTGTCCCGGACGTCCGGCCAGAAGGTGTAAAGCTTGCCCGTCAGACCGGAGCGGCAGAGTTTCAGCTGTTCTTCGAGCCACCCGCGCGGCTCGACGGCGCCAAGCGGAAGCTCGGCGAAGGCGTTTCGGCTGAGCGGCGGCAGGTTGAACAGGGGACGGTTCAGCATAGTGGCACCAACCTTTCTTGCGTGTCGGGTGTTCAGAGACCGGGCGGCGCGTCAGGCGGCTTTGCCCATGGTCAGCAGGTAGATCAGGATCAGATGCGCCGGATAAAAGGCGTAAAAGACGTACTTGTTGATTTTGATGTTGGAATGTGTGGGTATGTAGATGATCGGCAGGGCCAGAAGCGCCCAGAACTGCGTGTAAACCTTGATGTCAGGGAAGGCGTTGATCACGCCTGTCACGTCGAATTTGGACCTCAGCGCCGGTACGCCGTACCATATCATGTACGCGCCCACCCACAGGACGGAGACGGCGGGGCGGTCGATCAGCGCCCAGAACATGATCATGAGGTAGATGCCGTACAGGCCGTAATCGAGGTAGCTTTGGATATACCATACGAGCGCCAAGAGCGCGGCCGTGGCGGCGTATTTCTTTTCCTTCAGCGACCAGATGATCAGGATCCCCAGGAACAGGGCGAAAAGGATGCACGGGTGCACGAGGTAATAGTGGCGGAAGATCAGGTCGATCCTGTAGTAATTGTGCGCCCAGTCGAAGGCGCGCATGGTCTGGTGCCCCATGGCCGTGGTGTAGATCGGCTGACTGACGACAGCCAGCGCCAGAACGCGCAGGGCGTATTTGAGCATGCTGCGCGTGTAGCAACATCCCATCGCGATGCAGTACGCGAAGATGGGAAAGGCGATCCGTCCGATGACCCGCATGATGTGATACTCGGGGAATACCCGCGCCCCCAGATGGTCCACCAGCATGGTGACGATGGCGATCAGCTTGAGCAGTCCCGTGTCCGTATTGCATCTGACATCCCGCTTCAGCGCGGGCGCGGCGGTCTTTTCGGTCTTGGCCATGGACGTCATTCCTCATTTCACGCGCGTTTGTTCATATGCGTATTCGGAGTCGCCGCGGTTCAGCGGTTTTTGCGCTCCTCGTGCTTCTGTTTAATCTTGCGGCCCAGACTGCTGATCTTTTCAAAGTCGAGCCTGTTTTCCTTCTTTTCGATGAGTCGCTTGATGTTGGCCCGGTGGCAGAATATGGTCAGGACAGACATGCAGGCGGCGAAGATGATGTATCGGACGTTGCCAGGCCGCGTGACGGCGACGATGACGGGATACAGCACCGACGTCACCAGCGACGCCACGGACATGTAGCGCGTCGCGGCGACGACGACGACCTGTATGCCGAGCAGCGCCAGCGCCAGCCACGCGTCGTTGGCCAGTATGACGCCCAGCGCGCAGGCCATGCCCTTTCCGCCCCGGAACTGATACAAGACGGGCCATACGTGGCCGCACATGACGGCGATGCCGCTGATATACCCGCCCGTCTCTCCGGCCAGAGCCCGGCCGATCTTGACGGCGATAAAGGCCTTGAGCACGTCGCCCACAAGTGTCAGTA
The DNA here is from genome assembly GCA_017431365.1 of Clostridia bacterium. Lineage (GTDB taxonomy): Bacteria > Bacillota > Clostridia > Christensenellales > Aristaeellaceae > Firm-10. The sequence continues at coordinate 12,743 of JAFRLF010000149.1, forward strand.
CGGAGGGCAGCCAGCCCAGCGTGCGCATGACGTTGGTGGTGCCGGCGTTGCCGCTGCCCGTCTTGCGGATGTCGATGTGCCCGTAAAGGCGGCCGACGATGATGCCCGTCGAAATATTGCCGAGCGCGTAGGCGATGACAGTTGAAAGAACCAGCATCCAATTCATGCTTTTCACTCCTTTCGTGAACCGAGGCCGTTGGCCGCGTCACTTGTTGTCCGACTGTCTCTCGCGGAGGATGAACCGAAGAGGCGTTCCCTCAAAGCCGAAGGCCTTGCGGAACTGATTTTCAAGATACCTCTCATACGAGAAGTGCATGAGCGTCATGTCGTTGATGAAGAAGACGAACGTCGGAGGCTTTGTGCCCTGCTGCGTGACGTAGTAGATCTTGAGCCTCCGTCCGGACGTGGCCGGGGGCTGCAGCGCCGCCTGCGCGTCCGTGAGGATGTCGTTGAGCAGGCCTGTGGTGATCCGCCGCGACGCCTGCTCATAGGCGCTGCGGACGGTCTTTATGACCCGGTCCACGCGCTGTCCCGTGAGCGCGGAGATGAACAGGATCGGCGCGTAGTCCATGAATTTGAGCCCGTCGCGCACCTTTTTGACGTATTGCTCCATGGTGCCGGTTTCCTTCTCAAGGGCGTCCCACTTGTTGACGACGATGACCGCCGCCTTGCCCTGTTCGTGGATGTAGCCGGCGATCTTGCTGTCCTGCTCGGTGACACCCTGCGTCGCGTCGATGAGCAGGAGCGCCACGTCGCAGCGGTCGATGGCCGCCAGGGCGCGGACGATGGCGAACCGCTCGATGGATTGGTACTCGATGGCCTTGCGCCTGCGGATGCCCGCCGTGTCTATCAGGACGAACTGCTGCCCGTCCTCGTCGGTGAAGAGAGAGTCCACGGCGTCGCGGGTCGTGCCGGCGATGTCGGACACCATGACGCGCTCCTCGCCCAGGAGCCTGTTGCAGAGGGAGCTCTTGCCGACGTTGGGCTTTCCGACGATGGCGATCTGTACGGGGGCGTTGGGGTCCTCTTCCTCGTCCGGGTCGGGGGAAATAGGCGCACAGGGCGTCCAGCAGGTCGCCGAAGTTCATCATGTTGACGCTGGATATGCCGATCGGGTCGCCGATGCCCAACTGATAGAACTCGTAGACCTGGTCCTCGAGATTGACGTGGTCGATCTTGTTGACGACAAGCATGATCGGCTTGCCGCTCTTGCGCAGCAGGTCGGCCACGTTTTCGTCGTCCGCGGTGAGGCCGTCCCGCCCGTCCACGAAGAACAGGATCACGTCGCAGGTCTCGATGGCGATCACAGCCTGACGGCGCATCTGCTTGAGGAGCGGATCCTCGCTGTTCGGGTCGATGCCGCCCGTGTCGATCATCGTGAATTTGTAGTTCTGCCACTCGCAGTCGGCGTACACCCTGTCGCGGGTGACGCCGGGCGTGTCCTCCACGATGGCGATGCGCCGACCAGCCATCTTGTTGAAAAAGGTGGATTTGCCGACATTGGGCCGGCCCACGATGGCCACCAAGGGTTTTGCCATAGATGTCTGTCCTCCTGTATTCGAGCGGCGTCAGCCGCAGGACTCTCTGTTCATCAGCGCGTCGAGCAGCTGATCTCCCCGCCGGCCGACGACGGTCACGGGGATGCCGAGCTTTTGCTCGAACTCATCAAGGGGCATGTCGTCCAGGAAAACGTCCTCCATGTCCCGCAGCAGGCACTCGGTGATCAGCGCGCGGTCGGCGCTGTGTCCGGCGAGGCCGCGCAGTAGATCCGCGCCTGTCAGAAGGCCCGTCACCGTGACTTCGCGGCCGAAGAAGCTGTTTTCGATCGGGACGACCTCGACGTCGACGCCCGGGATGGGATGCCCGCGCATCAGCGATTTCATAAACGGCCCCAGGTCCGTCCCCGTCGGGATCAGGAGCTTTTCGGGTTTCGCTCCGGTCAGGTCTTCGTCCCGATAGGCGGCGTCGAATTCCGTCTCCAGGGCCGTGAGCATGCCCACGCCGTTTTCGATCTGGGCGTAGTCCTCGTAAAACGCGTCGTCCGGGCGCTTCCGCTTGGCCGTCAGATAGAACTCGTCCGACGGGAAGACGAAGGACGTGCCGTGCTTTTTCCTCATGCGGGCGGCAAAGGCTTCCGCCGCGTCAAGCACGGCGCGGGCCTCGTCCCGCTCGTACTTTCTGAGGGGTGTGAGCCCTTCCCGGTGCCCCGTGAGGCCCACGGGCACCAGCGCCAGGGACTGGCACGCGGGGTACATGTCTCCCAGTTCCTTCATGGTGCGCTCGAGCTGAGCGCCGTCGTTGATGCCCGGGCAGAGCACGGCCTGAGCGTGAAAGCGGATCCCGCCCTTTTTCAGCCGGTCGAGCTGCGTCTTAATGAGCGCGCCCCGTTCCGTGCCCAGCATGTAGGCCCGCAGCTGTGGATCCATCGCGTGGACAGAGATGTACAGCGGCGAGGCGTGACGTTTGACGATGCGTTCGAGCTCCCGATCCGACACGTTTGTCAGCGTGACGAAGGAGCCCATCATCAGCGAGGTGCGCCAGTCGTCGTCCTTGACACGCAGGGACGGCCGGCACGAGGCCGGCAGCTGATCGACAAAGCAGAATATGCACTTGTTGATGCATTCGCGGATGCCGGTCATCAGGGGCGAGTCGAAGTGAAGCCCCAGCGGCTCCCATTCGTCTTTCTCCAGAGAGAATTCGATCTCCTCGTCGCCGCGCCGGATGAGCAGGGTGAGCTCGCGCTCGCCGGAAAAGGCCTCGTAATCGATCAGGTCGACGACGTCCTCTCCGTTCATGCGCAGGAGCGCATCCCCGGGCGCGATACCCAGCTCCTGGGCGATCGAACCCTCGTCCACGGCCGCGATCCTGTGCTGCATGAGGAACCTCCTCCGTTTTCTGTCCGCAGGCGCGGACACAATCATTCATATTTTATTATGCCCTAAACGCGGCGATTCGTCAAGATATTGAGTTCGACTTAAATGACATATCATGTCTTTTCAGATATGTCAAAAATAACAGTTTACTTTTTGCTAAACTCGTGTTATGATTTGAGCGGTTTCCAATATGACCGGTCAGGAGGGAGATTTATGGCAAAGAAGCTTCGTATCGGAATTATCGGAACAGGCGGTATCGCCGGAGCGCATATGAAGGCCTACAAGACCTTCGACGACGTGGAGATCGTGGGCGGCGCGGACATCGTTCCGGGCAAGGCGCGCGCCTTCCTCGATCGATGGGAGCTCCCTGACGCCAAGGCCTTTGAGAGCGCCGAGGATCTGATCAAAAATGTCGAGATGGACGGCGTCTCCGTCTGCACCTACAACACGCAGCACTGCGGCCCTGTCGTCATGGCGCTGAACGCCGGGCTTCATGTCCAGTGCGAAAAGCCCATGTCTTTCACCCTGGACGAGGGCATCGAGATGGTCCGCGCCGCGAAGCGCAACAACCGCATGCTGACCATCGGCTTCCAGCCCCGGTACAGTCCTGTTCGTCAGAGCATCGACCGCATCATCCAGTCCGGCGAGATCGGCAAGGTCTACTACGTCCAGAGCGGCGGTGGCCGCCGCAATGGCATCCCAGGCAGCACCTTCGTTCACGCGGACAAGGCGGGCTACGGGTGTCTGGGTGACATCGGCTGCTATTCTATCGACGAGTGCATGCACGCCATCGGCTACCCGAGGCCGCTGACCGTCTCCGCCATGGCGACCGACTACTTCGGCAAGAACCCGAAGTACTGGAAGGACGCCGAGAACTTCGACGTGGACGATTTCTCCACCGCGTTCATCCGCTGCGAGGGCGGCGTGACATTCATCTTCCGCCAGTCCTGGGCCATGCACGCCGACTCCATCGGCGACACGCTGTGGCTGGGCACCGAGGGCGGCATTAAAATCCTCAACGGCTTCCAGTACGCCAATGCGCCGACCCGTGTGCGCCTCTTCCGCGACATCGAGGGCAGCCAGATCGACAGCGTGGTTCAGCCCATCATTCCCTTCGACGCCTACGAAGACCCGAACAAGGTGGACATCTTCAGGGCGAAGGTGCGCGACTTCTGCGACGCCATCAAGGAGAACCGACCGGCGCCTATCCCCGGCGAGGAGATCCTTTATAACCAGGCGATCTGCGATGGCATCTATCGCTCTTCCAAGCTGGGCAAGGAAGTCGAGATCAACATCCCTGAAGACCTGATCAGAAAATAAAAAAGCGAGGTAACAGTATGAACGTTGCGATTCTTTCCGCATGGCACGTGCACACCGAGGGTTACGGCAAATTCATCAACGAGCAACCCGACGCCAACCTGACCGTCCTCTGGGACGACGATCCCGTCCGCGGCGCGGATATGGCCCAAAAGCTGGGCGTCCCTTACGAGCCCGACCTTGATACCATGCTGAAGCGGGACGACGTGGACGCCGTCCTCTGCTGCGCGCCCACCACCGAGCACTGCCCGCTGCTCATCAAGTGCGCGCAGGCGGGCAAGCACATCTTCACTGAGAAGGCCCTGGCCCCAACGGTGGAGGAGTGCAAGGCCATCGCCAAGGCCGTTCAGGAGAACGGGGTCAAGTTCGTGATCTCGCATCCGCATCTTTCCGAGCCCGGCGTAGAATACGCCAAACAGGCCATCGACCAGGGGCTGCTGGGCAAGGTGACCTATTTCCGCATGCGCACGGCGCACGACGGCTCCTCCGGCGGATGGCTCCCGGATTACTGGTACGATCTGACCAAGGCCGGCGGCGGCGCGATGATGGATCTGGGCTGCCATCCCAACTATACGGCGGCCTATCTCATGGGCAAGCCGAAGAAGATCGCCTCGATCTTTAACAGCACCTACGCCCCGCAGGGCGAGGACAACGCCGTGTCCGTCATCGAGTTCGAAAGCGGCGCGATCGGCGTGCTGGAGACGGGGTTTGTGACGCCGTTCTCTCGTTCGCCCATCGAGATCCAGGGCACCGAAGGCTCCATCACCATTCAGGGCGGCAAGGTGAGCATCCGCTCCAAGAAGCTCGGCGTGGACGGTACCGTCATCGTCGAAAAGCTGCCCGCCGCGCGGCCCGCGCCGCTGCGCCAGTGGATCGACGCCGTGGAGCACGGGGCGGACATCTTCCTGGACATGAACAAGGCCATCGCCCTGACCGAACTGCTTGAAAACGAATACAAGGCCGCCGAGGGCGGCAAGACCGTCTGCCTGTAAGGACGTCGTATTCGCGGGTGGGGGAGCATGCTCCTCCACCCGCCGTGTTTTTCTTTGGCCGCGGCAAACTGAAAGAGTTGGGAGGCGCATACGCTTTGAAACGGTATAAGATATCCTGGCGCGTGCCGGTGGAGAACTTTGCCCGCGAGGAGGATACCCGTCAGCTCATCGACCTCATGACGGAAGGGGCCTCGGTGGGGGATGAATTCTGGCTCTTCATCTCGGAACCTACGACGAACGGCTACGATCCGCTGGAGAACATCGCCCGCAAGTGCGAGATGTATAAAAGGCCCGCCGCCATGCTGAAGGCGCGCGGCATGCGCGTGGGCATCAACCCCTGGCCGACTTTCGGCGCGGAGGAGCCGCATCAGCTGGATCAGGGGCAGCCGGCCCTGCCGTATCCGACCATGGTGGGCATGGACGGAAAGGCCGCCGTGCGCATCGCGTGCCCCGTGTCCGACGAGTTTTTGGAATATACCCGCAAGCGGTACAGGCTCTTCGCCCAGACGGGCTGCGATTTTGTCTGGGTGGACGACGACTGCCGTTTCACGCATCTGGGGGGCGTTCAGTATCCCTGCTTCTGCGAAAGGTGCGTCCGCGGGTTTGAGAACGGGCGCTTTTCTGACAGGGAGAGCCTCGTGAGCGCGTTAAACGACCCGCAAAACGGCGCTCTGCGGCGCGCGTGGTCGGCCTACAACGCCGAGCGCCTGGCGCGTTACTGTTCGGTCGTTCGGGCGGTGGTGGACGAGGTCGACCCCTCCATCGAGACACCGCTCATGACCGTGGGCTACTCGCATACCACCTATGACGGGGACTACATCCGCCGCTGCATGAAGGCCCTCCGCGCCAAGAGCGCCCGCCCTGGGCACGGCTTTTACTGGGACGAGACGCCCATGGGGATGTTCGACAAGGCCTACGAGATGAGCCGCCAGGTCGTCGACATGCCGGATGACGTGCGCGGCGATATCCAGTACGAGGAGGAGAGCTGTCCCTGCTCGCCGCTCAACAAGGCCCCGGCGACGCGCCTCCTGGAAATGGGGCTCTCCGTCTGGGGCGGCTGCACGGGCGTGGCGATGAACCATCTGTACCACGCCGGCGGCCCGCGGCCCTTCGATTATCTGAGGCACGAGATGTCCCTCCTGCGTCGGAGCCGCGCGTTTTTCGACGCCTACCTGGACTTTGCCGGCGATCTGCCGCAGTCGGGCTTGTGGGGCGCGTACAGCGCCTGGGCCATGAGCGGGATGAAGGTGGACGAGCGCGGCTGGTTCAGAGAGAGCGACCCGGCGTACAACGCCAGCCGCTTCGTGCGCGAGTGGCCCTGCTTCGGACTGCCCGTGACGGCCGACCCGCAAAGCGCCTGGGGGACGCTCCTGCAGGGGCGGATGCCGGACGTCTTCACCGATGAAGAGCTGAACGCGATGTTTGAGAGGCCTCTGTTCATCGACGGCGAGGCACTCACGGCCCTGTGGGAGCGCGGCTTCGGCCCCCGCACGGGCGTGCGAGCCGTCTCGTCCAACGTGGGCGGCGTGGAAAAGCTGGCCCCGAGCCCATACGCCGGCGATTTTGCCGGGAGCCAGCGCAGCGGGCTCTTCGGGCTGGCGTACGATCTCGAAACCGTTGAAGAGGGGGTAGAGCCCCTGGCCTACACCGCCCGGCCCTACGGCATACCGGACAGGCTGAGCGTGTGCCGGTATAAAAACGTCGTGACCATGGGCTATAACCCCTACCAGTACACGGGCACGCCGGGGCATATGGCGCTGATGCGCGGCCTGTTCAGGGATATGGGCGCGCCGGCGTACCTCGAGCCCGAGGACGTCTACGATCCGCCCCGGGTGGCGGCCTTCGTCCGGGCGCGGGGGAATAAGATGGCCGCCCTGCTCATCAACGGGCAGACGGACTGCGCGCGCCCCTTTGACTTGTGCTATCGGGGCGAGTCCCGTTCGGCGGCTCTGCTCGCCATAGGGCGCGAACCTGTCGGCCTGACGCTCCGCAGGGACGGAGCGTTCGTCAGGGCGCGGATCGACGGCATGGATCCCTGGTCGATGTGTCTGGTCACGATGGAATGATGACAGCGAGATAAAAACCGACGGGGCTGTCTCACAAAGAGGCAGTCCTTTTTATGTACAAAAAGAGCCGGGCACTGTAAAGAGCCCGGCAAATGCGGTAGAATATTGTTGTGAAAAAAATCAAACCGCAAAAAGATTATAGCGCAATGGAGAATGGATTTCA
>JAFRLF010000015.1 GCA_017431365.1 Clostridia bacterium
ATTTCAGCTATATAGTAGCTTTCGCCTGCCTGCAAATCATCTGAAAGTGCAATGGAAGTATATATCCGAAAAAAGCTGCCTCTATAATGCTCGCATGTACATGTGCATAAAGTCTCTGCCATGAGTGCACAGAGCATTGATGAGCGAAGATACGTAGATTTTCCAGAAGCATTTGATCCCGTGATAAGCAATGATTTCTCCAGCATAAGATCATTGGAGATCGGTTCTTTCAAGAGAGGATGAACGATACTTTCTGCCTCTAAGATTGGCTGAACCGATGAATACTCGATTTCAGGTTCGCACCATTTGTTCAGACCTGCTCGATAAGAGGCTATTGCTATAGACGCATCTAGCCTGCCAATGGCTTCATGTATGGCTAAAAAGTGATCATGGTACTTTGCTAAACGTTTTTTTAGTATCTCAAAAGAAATCAGATCCAGCATAAAGAGATTAATCATTGCTGCCTGAACCGGATCAGAATTAATGCGCGACATAACCGGTCCGGAACGCAGAACAGCCTTCATCGGATTCAAATGCTCATACACATCAAATAGATAAGCATCCAGCTCTTTGATCTCCCATTTCTGCATTTTACGGAGCGCAAGGGCTAACGAAACACAATAATTCACGCGATGTATTTCATGTTCACATTTTGCGCGACGGAGTTCATGAAATAGCGGATTTAATACTAAGAGTATAATCGTGATGACAATAAGCGCTCTACTGAAAAGCATAGCAGCCAGAAAAGACATGAAAAGCAATAATCCCATAGAACAATATATAATCAGCCAGAACGATGATGCAGCTGCCGGATGAAAAACAGATGTCAAATCTATATGTCTGTAATTACCGATCTTGTACAGCAAAAGCTGAGTCTTGATCCTTATATCAGTGTGATCCCGGAAAAAATGAATAAGCCCAAGCTGCTGCCTGTAAATGTTTTCAGCCATAGGCCTTCGAAGCATGTAGTACAAGTATTGCTCTCCGGATGTGCTTTGGCAAGTATTGATCTGCTTATATAGTGTTTCTAAGTCTAAGTCGTGCCAAGTAGTCTCATCGACATAAAACGAATCCCTGTCTTCTTTCCGGCAGGCATCATAATATGTCCGGATACTTTCCATGTCTCCCGGATAATAGTCCACGTCCGGCTTTTCTCCAAATCTCTCACTGAATCGTTTGATTAGCTTTTTCTTTTTCCATGGTGTCAGCATTGGCTTCATTCACCTGCCATTCTACCTGTCTTCCAGTCCCTGTGGCGTGCATATCATCCATTTTATCTATTATAATATAATGCGCATGCTAATACAAGCTTAAACATGTATCGACATGCACATTCTTTCGTATGATTCATATTCGCTCTGAGAGCTGTTATGAGAAAGATCAATGAGATTATGTCCGAGTTCATGGATAACAGCCGCCTAATATTGAAATCTCTGCATTAGTATGCCATATATTTCCGTTTAACATGATATCAATGCTGAATATGTAGTAGGCTTTGCGAAAAGGGAGAATGATCCAAAATTGAAAGCAAGGACTTATGACGCTGCAGTCCTTATTCCCACTCCACCGAAGCCGGCGGCTTAGAGGTCACGTCAAAAACCACCCGGCTGGCGTGCGGAACTTCATTGACGATGCGGTTTGAAACTGCAGCGATCAAATCATAGGGCAGGCGCGCCCAGTCCGCCGTCATAAAATCGTCCGTCGTCACGGCGCGCAGGGCGATCACGTAATCGTAAGTACGCTCGTCGCCCATCACCCCCACAGTGTGCACGCCGGTGAGTACGGCAAAATACTGGCTGACAGCTTCCTCCAGCCCGGCTCTTGATACCTCTTCACGTAAGATGGCGTCGCACGCCTGGACGATGCGCACCTTTTCAGGCGTCACTTCGCCGATGACGCGGATGGCCAGTCCCGGCCCCGGAAAGGGCTGCCGCCAGACCAGATCCTTCGGCAGGCCGAGTTCTTCGCCCAGGGCCCGCACCTCGTCCTTAAACAGCATCCGCAGCGGTTCGATGAGCTCGGTGAAGCCCAGTTCACCGGGAAGGCCGCCCACGTTATGGTGGCTTTTGATGACGGCCGCGTTCGTGCCCTGGCCGCTCTCGATCACATCCGGGTAGATCGTGCCCTGCGCGAAGTAATCCAGCCGCCCCAGCCTCTTCGCTTCGGCCCTGAAGACCTCAATGAAATCCCGGCCGATGATGTGGCGCTTTTCCTCCGGCTCGGTCACGCCTTTGAGATCGGCAAAGAATTTTTTCGCGGCGTCTGCGCGGACGAATTTCACCGGAAACAGGCGCTGGAACACGTGACATACCTGTTCGCTCTCGCCCTCGCGGAGCAAACCGTGATCGACGAAGACACAGCGCAGTCGATCACCGATCGCCTTATATATCAGCGCCGCAGCGACCGATGAATCCACCCCTCCGCTGAGTGCGAGCAACACCGTGCCGTTCTCGCCGACGGTCTGACGAATGTTTTGAACCGCTGTATCGGCGTAGGCCTTCATCGTCCATTCGCCGCGGCAACCGCAGACGCCATAGAGAAAATTGCTGAGAAGAAGTCCGCCTTCCTCGGTATGCGTCACCTCCGGATGAAATTGCACGCCGTAAATGCGCCTGTCATCGTCCGCCATCGCGGCGATGGGACAATTCTCGCTGAAGGCGACAGCGCGAAATCCCGGAGGGCAGGCAGAAACCTGCCAGGTATGGCTCATCCAGCAGGACGATGCCTCTTTCATACCATGCAACAGGCCGCTTCTTTCCGCCATGCGGACGGTAACGCGGCCATATTCCCTCTCCCCTGCCCTCTCTACCCGACCGCCTAGCATATCCGCCGTCAGCTGCATGCCGTAGCATATGCCCAGTATGGGTATGCCTAAATCGAAGATGCGCGGATCGCAGCGCGGCGCGTTCGGATCGCTCACGCTCGAAGGGCCCCCAGACAGGATCAGACCGACGGGCTGGTGAGCCGCTGCCTCTTCAGCGGATATATCCCAGGGCACGACCTCGGAAAAAACTTTGTTCTCCCGAACACGCCGTGCGATCAGCTGCGTGTATTGACCGCCGAAGTTCAGAATGAGGATCGTTTGCTTTTCTGCCATGGCTACCTCCACATGTGTATTTGCTGTCGTCTTCGCCAGTCCAAAGGCGACGCGCCGACAGGCCATCGGCTTCACCGGCGCCGCGGCATCTTATTGTTCATCGTTACGATACTCTATCATATCATAATCTTCTTGTCAATTCTATTTGGATTTTTAACATTTGCATTATTCATTTTTCTTTGATTATCGGCTATGTATTCTGCATATCGGCAAGTTCTAATGTTAAAACTTTCATAACACGATTGACAAGATGCAGGATTCGGAGTAAATTTCCCCTCATGGTAGGGCTGGCGAGTCACATTGAAGGATTCTGCTTCCATTCTTGTTTAGGAGGTCTGACCATGAGTAAATATTTAAAGGAAGACGTCATCAGGATGGTGAGAGAGAATGACGTGGCGTTCATCCGCATGCAGTTTACAGACATATTCGGTCAGCTGAAAAATGTCGCCATCAGCGCCAGCCAGATTGAAAAGGCGGTCGGCAATCAGATCATGATCGACGGCAGCTCCATTGAGGGCTTCGTCCGCATCAACGAAAGCGACCAATATCTATGGCCCGACCTGGACACGTTCGCCGTACTGCCGTGGCAGTCTCAGCGCGGGAAAGTCGCCAGACTGATCTGCGATGTGCATAACCCTGACGGAACACCCTTTGCCGGAGACCCGCGGGGCGTTCTGAAAAACGCGCTTCATCGGGCCCTGAATATGGGCTATACCTTCAACGTCGGCCCGGAAATGGAATTCTTCCTCTTCCAGAAGGATGAGCAGGGACACCCTACCACGACGACCAGCGACGAAGCCGGATATTTCGACCTGGGTCCGCTGGATCATGGAGAGAGCACGCGCCGCGAAATCTGCACGTCGCTGGAGAAGATGGGTTTTGAAATCGAAGCCAGTCACCACGAAGTCGCCGCCGGACAGCATGAAATCGATTTTAAATACGCGAACGCCCTGACCGCCGCAGACAATATCATGACATTCAAACAGGCTGTAAAGACGATCGCACAGAAAAACGGACTGCATGCCACCTTCATGCCAAAGCCGGTCTTCGGCATCAACGGAAGCGGCATGCACACGAACATGAGCCTTTTCAGGGACGGGGAGAACGCCTTCGCCGACCCTGCGGATGCGCGCGGCCTCAGCAGAGAAGCCTATGCCTTCATCGCCGGGATCCTGACCCACATCCGTGGCATGACCGCAATAACCAACCCGCTGATAAACAGCTACAAACGCCTCGTACCGGGCTATGAAGCGCCCTGTTATCTGGCCTGGAGCGCGAGCAACCGTTCGGCATTGATCCGAATACCCGCCGCTCGCGGCACAGGTACCCGCATAGAACTGCGCTGCCCCGACCCGAGCTGCAACCCCTATCTGAACATGGCCGTCTGTCTGGCCGCCGGGCTGGACGGCATCAATAAGGGGCTGACCCCACCCGACGAGATGACGGAGAATATCTTCGCAATGGACGCTGAAACGCGCGAAGCCAAGGGCATCAAATCCCTGCCCGCCACGCTGCGCGAAGCGATCGACTGTCTGAAGGCAGACAAAATCATTTGTACCGCACTGGGCGATCACGTTCTGACGCAGTATACGGCGGGCAAGGAGAGAGAATGGGACGCATACCGCACGCACGTCAGCCAATGGGAGATCGAAAGGTACCTCGTCATGTACTGACCGCAATGTGCTGAACAAAGCAAACATATGAACGCCAAATGAAGGGGGCTTTAACATGACGAAGTACATTTTTGTCACAGGCGGCGTCGTATCGGGGCTGGGAAAAGGCATAACAGCCGCAAGTCTTGGCAGGCTTTTAAAGGCCAGAGGGCTGAAAGTAGCGGCGCAGAAGCTGGACCCTTACATCAACGTGGATCCCGGTACGATGAGCCCCTATCAGCACGGCGAAGTCTACGTCACAGAGGACGGCGCGGAAACCGATCTGGATCTGGGGCATTACGAGCGGTTCATCGACGAGGACCTGAACAGGTACTCCAACCTCACCACCGGAAAAGTCTACTCCAACGTCATTCATAAAGAGCGGCAGGGCGGATACCTGGGATCCACCGTTCAGACAATTCCGCACATCACTGACGAGATCAAGCGTTTCATTTATAGCGTGGGCGAAAAGACCGGGGCAGACGTGGTGATCACGGAAATCGGCGGAACGATCGGTGATATCGAGGGGCAGCCTTTCATTGAGGCCATACGTCAGGTAGGGCTCGAAGTGGGCCGTGAAAACGCGCTTTACGTACACGTCACACTGGTACCCTATCTCAAGGCCAGTGGCGAACACAAATCCAAACCCACTCAGCACAGCGTCAAGGAGCTGCAGGGCATGGGCATCAGCCCGGACATCATCGTGCTGCGCGTGGACGAGCCCATCACAGACGACGCCATCTTCGCAAAGATCGCACACTTTTGCAACGTCAAGCCCGACTGCGTCATCGAAAACCAGACTCTTCCCATCCTGTACGAAGCGCCTCTGATGCTGGAAAAAGCGCACCTGTCCGACATCGTGTGCCGGGAGCTTTCGATCAGCGCGCCGGAACCAGATCTTCGCGAATGGAAGGCGCTCGTCGAGCACATAAGACACCAGAGCCGGGCGGTCAGGATCGGTCTTGTCGGCAAATACGTTCAGCTGCACGACGCCTATCTGTCCGTGGCCGAAGCGCTGCGCCACGCCGGCTATGCTCAGGACACCCGCGTGAATATCGAATGGATCGACTCGGAAACCCTCACGGAGGATAACGTCGAGGACAAGCTCTCACCCATGCAGGGGCTGATCGTCCCCGGGGGGTTCGGCGGGCGCGGCATCGAGGGCATGATACTGACAGCGCAGTACGCACGGGCTCATCACGTCCCGTACTTCGGCATCTGCCTCGGCATGCAGGCCGCGGTCATCGAATTCGCCCGCCACGCGGCAGGACTTTTAAACGCCAACTCGCGCGAATTCGACGAAAACGCCCCGTACAAAGTCATAGATTTCATGCCCGGACAGAATGACGCCATCGATAAAGGCGGCACACTAAGGCTGGGAAAATACCCATGCGCGCTCAGGGAGGACACCGTGATCGCCCGATGCTACGGACAGACTGAAATCAGCGAAAGGCATCGCCACCGGTATGAGTTTTCAAACGCGTTCCGGACGCCGCTGCAGGAGGCCGGTATGACGCTGTCCGGGGTCTCTCCTGACGGGTGCCTGGTAGAAACGATCGAACTCTCAGGCGAGGCCTTTTTCGTCGGCGTACAGTTTCATCCCGAATTCAAGAGCCGGCCAAACCATCCACACCCTCTCTTTATGGGATTTATACGCGCGGCGCTGAAGCGCGCCGAAGCATGACGCACTAAAAAACGAACGTACCAACAGGGCAGGCCGCGCTTCGGTCTGCCCTGTTTTCACAAAATTTGCTGGCGTGGGTTAACAACGGGGTACAGCATGTGGTATAATGAATTTAAGATGTCGACAATCGAGGGGAGGAAATGATGTGCTGAAAATCGGCATACAGACGGCGGGGCTGCTTGAGCATCATGGAATCGACGGAACGTTCGCCCTGCTTGAAAGATGCGGGTTCGATTTTGTGGATTTCAGCATGAACGCGCTGGACGCGAGTCTAAGGGATCTGCGGGCCATACCGGATCCGCTGCAAAGCGCGTTTGACCAGCCCATCGAGGCGCTCGCCGCCGCGCTGAAGCCCTACAGCGAAGCGGCTCAGGCTCACGGCATCGCGTTCGGACAGGCGCACGCCCCCTATCCCTCCTTCTGGCCGGATAACGACGAGCGCAACGCCGCTATGACCGCGATGTACAAAAAGATGATCGCCCTGTGCGGCCATCTCGGCTGTAAATACCTGATCATTCATCCGGCGGCGCAGCGAAACCTCTCCGACGACTGGAAGGCCAACATGAGCCTGTACAAGCCGCTCATACCGGCTCTAAAGGAGCATGACGTCATCTGCTGTCTGGAAAATCTGTACCTCGGCGTCAGCGGCGGTTATCTGGAATCCTCATGCGCGGATCCTTACGAGGCCTGCGATTACATCGACGAGCTCAACGACGTGGCCGGAGCCAGGCGTTTTGCCTTTTGCCTGGACACAGGGCACGCCCTGATGACCGGACGCGACATCTACACGACCATCATGAAACTGGGCCCGCGCATTGAAGCCCTGCACATTCACGACAATGACGGCCGCAAAGACCTGCACATGGCCCCATATATGGGCATACTCGAATGGAACCGGTTCATCGCAGGTCTGAAGGACATCGAATACACGGGCGGACTCAGCTTTGAAACCATTTCCTGCGTCAACAGTTTTGACCCGGAACTGCATGAACGGCTTTTGTCGTTCATCAGTGCCACGGGCCGCATGTTTGCCCGGCGCATCGAAAGAGCATAAACCCGCGGAAGCGGTCAGAGAAAGGAAGGTCACATCATGAAAATCGGCGTACAGACGGCGCCCATCCTCGACAACCTTGGAATCGACGAGGGATTCAGGCTCATCCATGAGGCGGGATTTGACTGCGTTGACTTTAACATAGACCACTGCATGACCTACAGGGAAATCACTACGGGTGAATTCTCCGGATTCTTTGACCAGAGCATGGACGACATACTCAAGGCGACGGCTCCATATAAAGAAGCGGCCGAGAAATACGGCGTCACATTTGCTCAGGCGCACGCGCCCTTCCCCACCTACGTCAAGGACAAACCGCAGACCAACGAGCGGGTGCTGGACGCTCTTAAAAAGTGCGTGGAAATCTGCGCATACGTAGGCTGTCCGCACCTGATCGTACATCCGGCCTTCTGCCCATATGAGGATCGCCTCGATCCCGAGACCGAATGGGACATCAACATCAAGATGTACTCAGCTCTGATCCCCGTACTCAAGAAATGTCACGTCACCTGCTGCCTCGAGAACATGTTCACCGGCCATAAGGGAAAGATCTATGAGGCGATCTGTTCCGATTTCAACGAGGCTGCGGCATACATCGACGAACTGAACGACCTGGCGGGCGAAGACTGCTTTGGCTTCTGTCTGGATACCGGTCACGCGCTGCTGCTTGGGCACGACATCTACACCGCGATCATGCAGGTCGGAGAAAGGATCAAAGCCCTGCACATCCATGACAATGACGGCAGGGACGACCTGCATATTGCCCCGTACACGGGCATTCTCGACTGGAACAGGTTTATCGCCGGGATGCGCGACTCAGGGTTCCGCGGCGTACTGAGTTTTGAGACATTCAACGCCTGCAACAAAGTCGATCAGGAGCTCTATCCCGAAATGCTGAAGCTCATCGCGGCCACAGGCAGGATGTTCTCACGGCGCATCGAAGGCTGATCAGGCTGAACATACCAATGTGCGACTCTTCGGAGTCGCTTTTATCTTGCCAAAAAACGGCCTGATTTTGCTCAAATTTGTTTTTCTTCACATCAACGCTTTATAAACTCCCGAGGAAGCTGTAAACTGTACATGATCACACGACGTGAGACATGCTCGGCAAACTGTGGAACTCAGAAATGAATCGAAGAGGGAGAATAACAGTATGAAAAGAATACCGCTGTTTCTTATCGCGCTGACACTGGCGCTGATGATCGGTGCCTGCGCCGCCCGGGCGGATGCGCCGGACGCCGCACCCCTGTCCCTAGGCGAAATGGCGACCGCCGATATCACCACAGCCGACGGCCTGGCTTATTTTAGCTTCTGTCCAGAGACATCCGGGCTGTATACGTGGTCTGCCACAAGTTACTATTATACGATCGGATATCTCTATGACGCCGACATGAACCTGCTCGACAGCAAGGATGGAACCGGCTTTAAGCTGACATATGATTTGTCCGCCGGGGCGACATACTACTTCGGCGCGCGGTATGGATCGTCGACTGCCACCGGCCAGTTCCCCGTGAAGCTGGATGTATACAGGGGCCTGACGCGCGCCGTCGCGGTCCAGCCCAGTATAACCATCGTGCCGGAAGAATGCGTGACCATGGAAGTCGAAGCCGAGACGACCGACGGCGGCATCACCTACCAGTGGTACGCCCGGGAATATTACAAACTGTACGGCACCTTGACCTGGAACATCGTCCCGATCGACGGGGCAAACTCGAGCAGCTATACGAGCGGCCCGGTCATAGGTTACAGACAGGGAGCCTTTCGGCGGTTCACCAACGGTTTCTACTGTGACGTCTCCGATGAATACGGCAACACCCAAAGGGTACAATTTGACATCACGGTCGATAACAACCTGAGCGCCGGAGGGATCTATTACCACGACGTCACGGTCTCCCCGGTCGAGAGCGCAGTCATGCAGG
The DNA here is from genome assembly GCA_017431365.1 of Clostridia bacterium. Taxonomy (GTDB): domain Bacteria; phylum Bacillota; class Clostridia; order Christensenellales; family Aristaeellaceae; genus Firm-10. Next base: position 9,404 of record JAFRLF010000015.1, read on the forward strand.
TCACGGCTTCCTGTTCTGTGGGCGGTCTGAGTTATCAGTGGTACGCCGGGCGCCTGGATTTGGACAGCGCTACCCTCATTGAAGGAGCTGTGTCAGACTCTTTCAAGACTGATCTGCTCACAAACCCGTCATACTTCGATGATGAATCCGTCGACGGATACGGCAATACAAAAAGGACCGGACGCTTCGAATGCGTTGTCTCCGATGAATACGGCGATTCGGCAACCGCCTCTTTCATAGTCACGATCGACAACAGCCTGACCGTATCCGCCGTGAACGAACGGATCACGGTGCTGCCCACCGCCACCCCAACCATGCAGATCGCAGCCACCTGCGCCTACGGCGGTCTGAGCTATCAGTGGTACGGCGCTGATGACCAGCCCATTGAGGGAGCGACCTCGAGCGCGTATACCAGCGGGCCGATCACGGCTTACACACCCTTCTATTGTATCGTTTCCGATGAATACGGCAGCAGAAAAAAGGTTTGGGTCTATATCAGCGTCAACAATAATCAGATGACCGCCTATGCGGACGAATCTGAAATCTATGCCGCGCCAAATGAACCGGCCGCCATGCGGGTCATAGCCTCCTGCGCCGTCGGAGGGCTAACCTATGAGTGGCATCATACGGGATATGACGACGATGGCGTTTACTATGACAACATCATCGACGGAGCGACTTCAGATACCTATACCGTCGGAGCCGTCAGCGGTTATGCGAGCTTCTACTGCCTGGTCTCAGATGAATACGATCACCAACGAACCATCCACTTCCACATCTATCTCGACAACCAGCTTGTCGCCGAACCTGTCAATGATTTCGTTTATATTCCAGTCGGCGAAACAGCGACACTGGAGGTCGAAGCATCCTGCGCCCATGGCGAGCTGCACTATGAGTGGATGTACTGCCTGGAAGTTGACGGCGGCACCCCGACATATACGATTGAGGGCGCGAATGAAAGCTCCTGTTCGACTCACGCCATCACATATAATACCCGGTTCATATGCCGTGTCACGGATGATTATGGAAACAGCGAGTCCCTCTGGTTCTACGTCAGAATCGACAGCGGGTTATCCGCCCGGGCGGCCAACGACGGACGCGTCAGCGTTGCGCCCGGGGAATGTGCGGTCCTGCGGGTCATTGCCAGCTGCGACAGCGGCAGTCTGAGCTATCAGTGGGGCCGCTGGTCGTCCGGCATCATTGACGGAGCGACGGCGGAGGCCTTCACGACCGGCCCGATCACAGAAGCGATCGACTATTACTGCAGGGTCTCAGACGATTACGGCAACAGAACGTACGTGAGTATTTATATCACAATTGACAATCGGCTCGTCGCGGAACCTGTGGGAGTGAGCGAATTCACCATCCTGCCCGGTGAAACTGTGAACCTGAACCTGGAGGTCAACGCTTCCTGTGCGTTGGGCGAACTGACCTATCGGTGGTACGAATCAGGCTATGACGAAGACGGTGATTCCTATTACCGCAGGATCTCCGGCGCGGACACCGGCGTGTACGCCTGCGACGGAATCACCCGTACCACATGTATCGTCTGCGAAGTCAATGACGATTACGGCAACAATGAGAGCATCCGTTTCAACATCACCTGCGAAAACGGGCTGAAGGCCGTCGAGAGTCAGACGATTTATGTCGCCCAAGGAGAGGATGCCGTCCTCACGGCGGAGGCCGTCTGCGACTGCGACGATCTTTTCTACATCTGGTACAACGTCGATGAAGATGACGAGAACATGGGATATAAGGGCGAATCGACCTACACGCTCACAGGCGTGGAGTATAGCGATGATTCCATCTACTGCCAGGTCATAGATATGTACGGGAATTACGCTTACTGCCACTTCGAAGTTTACGTGGAAAATGACATCAGTGCGGAAGCCGAGGTGACCGTCAACGGCCTGTCCGTCGAATACGACGGCTCACCCATCACCGTATCCGCCGGAGACGACGTCGCCATTACGCTCGCCGGAACCTGTGAACAGGGCGAAATAGACTATTTCTGGGATGATTATGAAGATAACTTTTCCGAGGGCGATACCTTCACCTTCACGGATATCCAGAGTGAATCGTACATAAACGGTTTCGTCCGTGACGCATTCGGAAACGAGGTTGTATTCTTCTTTGATTTTGTGATCGAGAACGGCCTGACCGTCTCCCCCGTCGGCGATACGTTCCTGTCGGTCAGCGAGGGTGAGGAAGTAACACTTGCCGTCGAGGCCTCCGCCGATATCGGAGACATCTCCTTCAGATGGGAAAAGGATTATACGGAGATGGACGAGAACGGTCCATCCGTTACCTTCAACGCTTCGACGGGCGGTATGTACACCTGCGAGGCCACGGACATCTACGGCAACACCATGAGGACGAATTTTGTGATCAATGTGGGCTCGCCGCAGGTCCTGATCCCGGACGAAGAGGTTTTCCTCACCCTGAAGGGCGGCGGAAGCGCATGCCTCGCCTTCACCCCCGGCGAGAGCGGCGATTATAACATCTTCTCGAGCGGATCGAATGACCCCATAGTCTACCTGTATGACGGGGACGGCCGTCAGATCGGCATGAATGACGATTCGGGCGACAATTATAACTTCAGCCTGACCGCATATCTGAACGCCGGGGAGACCTATCTCTACATCGTACGTTACGCTGACGCATACGGCAGCCACAGCTTCAGCGTCATGCTCACGCGCCGGCAAGCGGACGGGGATGTCATTTCCTCAGGCACTTATGTGCTGCGCAGCGGGCAGACCGGGCGCCTCCCTTACAGCGGCGAACATATCGTCTCCGTGACCTCGGACAACTCGAGCGTGGTCAGCGCTTCCGGCCTGACCATCACCGCAGTACGCGCGGGCACGGCGAATCTGACCCTTGAATGGGTAGACGGCTTCACGGCCACTGTCGAGATCGTCGTAAAGGCGGAATCCGCTCTGACGCTGCCAGCGTCCCTCTCGCAGATCGAAAGCGAAGCCTTCGCCAGTGACCGTTCCGTCCGCTTTGCCGAGCTGGGCCGAGGCGTACAGAGGATCGGCCCCTTCGCCTTCAGCGAGAGCGGTCTGTGGCAGATCTGCATTCCCTCTTCGGACACACAGATCGCCGCTTCGGCCTTCTACGGGATCACCCCCACGATCCTCTGCAAAGAGGGCAGCGCCGCTGCCGAATACGCAATGAACCACGGGAATCCGTTTCTGTACATCGACTGATCAAGCCTTCCCAATAGAATTTGAAAAGGACCTCCGCGCCGGGATCATCGGCGCGGAGGTCACTTTGTGATTATGATAATAATGTCAGTCCGTTATTCGATGACGACGCCGTGGATCCTGGCGCCGCGCGTGCCGATGACGAGCATATTATCGAAGATCGCCGGCGATCCCTCGATATTGCTGCCGTCGACTTCGATTTCGCAGATCTTCTCACCGGTCACGGCGTTGTACATCTTGAGCATACTGTTTGAATTGCACTGGAACAGATAGGCGTTTCCCTGGCTGTCGAATGACAGCGTCGGAGAGGACCAGCTGTACCCGCCGCAGTCCACCGACCAGACCACGTTGCCCGTGCGCTTGTTGAGCGCGTAGGTCATGTTCTTGAATTCTTCACCGGTCGTCTTGGCCACAGTATAGAACACCAGGTCGCTGACCGCGCCTTTGCCAAGGCAGGGCGTCGCGAAAGTACCGCCATGATCTTTGTCGTTGCAGCCTATGGTCTTGAGCCACAGCTCGTCGCCCGTCAGAGCGTTGAGACACCGCAGATAGACGCTGCCGCTCTCATTCTTGGCCGAAAGGTCAAGCTCCGTCCCAGTGTAGAGGAACACGCCCTCGTTGTTCTGCTCGACCACGATGGAGCAGTCTGAATCGTCTCCAGTATAGAAGGTCCATACGGGCTGCATCGTGTTCAGGTCGAGGCAGGTCAGCAGGCCGGAGTTGTCCGTGAAGTAGGCGTAATGGTTGTATACGGCGACGGAATTCTCCATGCCGGGACGCGTCGTCACGGACGAAGAGTACCAGTACCGGTCAATGACCGGATTGATGCTCACCGTGCCGGCCTGAGCGTTGTAATCGCTGTTCAGCTTAATGGTGTAGAGCAGTCCGTTTTCACCCGTCCATATACAGGTGTCGCTGTTCGCGTCGATGATAGGCGCGCAGTCCGACGCGTACCAATGCCGCGTGGCAAACTGGTCACGGCCGTTGATAAACAGAAGCTCGCTCTGGTCGATGAGGCTGAAGATGCGCATGCCGATCTTGACCGTGTTGCCATCGACCTCTTCGATGCCCTGTCCGACGTACAGGAGCGGATACCCTCGCGGATCGATCGTGACGCTGCCCTTTATGGGGCCGGGCACCTTGATCGGATCACGCGTGAACTCGCCGTCCTCGAGGTCAAAGAAGTATATCTTTCCGTCAAGCGCCGCGTAGATGACTTCGACAAGGCCTTCTTTTGCCTTCTTGTCGTCTCTGATGTTCATGTTGCGGCGGGTCTGAGCGTCCCAGCGCACGATGGCAGGCTGACCTGTCCAGCCCACGCCAGTCCAGCTGTCGATGCCGCCGATTTTGAAATTGTATTTCAGATGCAGCTGCGTGGCGTTGTCGGGAATCTGGCCGTACGAACCGGTGTCGCGGTAATTGTTGCCGCGGAAGGTCGTCACGCCTTCGAGAGAGGCGTACGACATGCCGGGATTGATATTGATCGGAACGGCCCGCTGATAGCTTGACGTCTCCGTTCCATTGGCGTAGACCTTCGTCTCGACGCTGTAGCTGGAAGGCTTCTGCGCGTCATTGACGTTCTCGGGATTGATCTCATCATGGCCGATCGGCATCGGCGTGGGGGTCGGCGCGGGCGTCGGCGTCACATAAGGCGTCGGCGTGGGAACAGGCGTCGGCGCAATCTCACCGGGCGTATCCTGCCCCTGCGCGGGCTGAGTCGCCGCCGCGGCCGTCACCTCGGGAGCGACCGTCTCGTTCACATCACCCGTACCGCCGCTGCGGCTGTTCAGAAGCAGTATGCCGATCACCGTCGCCAATGCGACGACGATCACGAGCCAGAGGATCGTCAGGGGCTTGACGCCCTTTTTCTTCTTCCTCTTTTTCTTCTTCCCCGTGCCGGATTTTGTGTGCTTGGTGTTTTTCGTTGGTTTGATGTTCTTCGCGGCCTGCGAAGGCTTCGGCTTCGAAGAGCTCTTCCCGGTTTGCGTAGGCATCAGTATTTCATCTCCTGGTCAGGCAATGTCATCTTTCAGGGCTTGGGGAAGATCGTGTTTATAAAGCCGAACTTGTCCCCCAGGCCGTTGCGCAGCCAATCAAGGCTGAAACTCTCGATAGATGACTCCGCAAGCCGCAACGCCAGAACGATGAGCGCGAGGATCAG
>JAFRLF010000016.1 GCA_017431365.1 Clostridia bacterium
CAAGGAACTGCTCCGCTGTCATGCGCCAATGAATGGTAATATCGTAACCGTCATTCTTCCGGATCTCGATCCGGTCCACCAGCTGGGCGATTACCAGATGCTTGGCTTCGTAGCTGGCATCGTCAAAGCGGCTGGCCCAGCTCAGGATCTCGTCCACCTGGACTTCGTTGGCCTTCTTGTTGTTCTTCTCCATGACAATATGGAAGAACTCAAAGAATTAACCGCAGAACTGGAGAACGAGGAATACGAAGATGATGACTGGTTCATGGATGATGACGATCCGTACTACGGCCTCCCGGGCATAGATCCGGACTACGAAGAGTGGCTGTGTGACATCGGTGAAGATCCGTGGGGCGGTTGCTGGTAAGGACTGCAACGGCACCGTGGGAGTGATCCTCCGGTGCTTTTTTACTGAAATGCAGCACCCGTAATGATACTTTGAAAGTGAACGGTTCACTTTTTCGGCGCTTTTTTGCAAATGGGGTACGCAAACGCCAAAAAAAGTGCGTACCCTCAGCGGGCTACTCGTTCACATCAACCACAGGCCGTTAGCCTGGTTAACTTCCGAGATTCCTTGCCAACAGGTATCCCGGGAAACTGGAATTTGTTAATCTATCCGTTTCTTTATTTCTTCCTTGACCTTATCCAATTCGCTGCATGTCAGAAGGGAAATCAGACTGTTTATCTCGTTGATGCTCTTGTCCCACCATTTGAAGTGAAGCAGGAGTTCGATCAGCTCATCATCAAAGCGTTTTCTCAAAGGCTTCGCAGGATTTCCAACAACGATTGTATAAGGATCGACATCACTACCGACAATGCTGTTGGCACCAATGATTGCTCCGTCTCCGATATGAACGCCGGGAAGAATCACAGCGTTTTGTCCGATCCATACGTCGTTGCCAATTATGGTATCTCCCTTGAAAGGCATTTCAGACGGATCTGGAACGTTCATTTCCCATCCTTCGAGTGTATAAAAGGGGAAGGTCGTTACAGTATTCATCTGGTGATTGGCATCATTCATCACAAACTCGACGCCTGCTGCAATCTGACAGAACTTGCCGATGATAAGCTTATCCCTGCTCCAGGGATAAAAGTTAGTCACATGACCCTCAAATTCCGAGTCTGCAATGTAGGTAAATTCTCCGACGATGATATTCGGATTCCTGACAGCTGGTTTGACGTATATTTCTTTGTCATATCCTGCAATCGGATGGATTACATCTGGATCTGGTTTTTTTCCGTTCTTCATCTTTGGTCACCTCATCAATCTGGCCATTTCAGAAATCGTTTTTTCCTTCACCGATTCATCTGCGGATACATTCACATAGAATTTCCCGCTGCGATACGAAGAATACCGCATGAAAAGATCCTGCGAGTACAGCGTTTCAAATTTGCGAATATCTTCATATTTACAGCAGAATATTCTGTCCTGATAGGTTTCATACAGGAAAGGCGCTGTCATGAACAGTCTGAAGTCCACTCTGTCATCCAGAGCTTTCAGCATCATAGGGATCGTTCCCATATAGCCGGATTCAATCACAATAATTCTGTTCTGTTTGATCGAGCTCAGCAGGTCGAGAAGGATGGATTTCAATTCCGAATGCTCATTCAGAGCCGGAAGTATTCTCTCTTTGCAGTAAGCAGAGTAGTCATCAAACTGGATGTGACCGGATTCCAGGGCTTCGTATAAAGGAAGGCGTATATCATCATCCACATATTCCGTTTCTGTTATGTCTTCCAGAAAGCGGCGGCTGATCAGCCACGGATGAATATTGCCTCTTCCTCTGCTGCGAAAGAATACATATGGCAATAATGCATCCCTCATCAGAAAGACATAGGCGGTATCTTTTTCATATCCGATCCATTCACAGTACCTGTAAATCTCTTCAAGAAACGGATTGCCGGAAAAACTGCTGTGATTTCTGGCGTCTTCAATCAGATTTCCAAGCAGCTCCTCAAGTTCAAATGCATTCTTTCCGTAAACAGTATCTGACAACTTTTCATGATCGATGGGAAAAGGAACTTCTCCGAATCGGTGCAGAACAGCTCTCAGCCTTGTCAGACAAGAGAAATCTGCTTCCATCGTATCATTCAGATTAGTATATCCTTCATCGATCAGATCGTCCAGCACCTTCAGGAGTTGTTTTGCTTCGCGGATTTCTGCATTGGAAAGAATCTTATTTTCATATTCTCCCAGCTTTCTGCGGTAGTAGTTTTCATTGAACGACATAAATCCCATTGTTGACCTCACAAATGCCGAGTTGTCGACCGTCACATAAATCAAAATATATCTCCCGAGTTTTCTTTCCAACGGATATCCCGATAAACCGAGAGTTATCGGCAAATCATAAAACGATAATAATGAGATTCACCACTTGATTGACAGACTATCTCCTGCGCCTTTCTCTGTGGAAGAAGTATCCAAGGTTGATTCTGACCTCTCTGCGGCCGATATCATTGTTAGTATAGCAGCAGGTGTCAAAACCGATCAGTTCAAACCCCTGATGAAGATAGAATCCGATAGCGTTTGTATTGCAGGATTGCGTTTCCAGAATGACGGCGCGCCTTTTCTGTCGGACAGCAACTTCCTTCGCCTGATCCATCAGCTTTTTTCCGATGCCTCTTCCCCGAAGCGCTTCGCTTACCCATAATTCGGTCACCATGAGTCTGTTTGACCATTCTTCGGGGCAAACTTCTATACAAGCCAGCATTTCACCGGCATGACTCACTACGCCGAAGGCTTCTGCCCCTTCCCAATGATCGGCATATAGTGAATCCGGGAAATCATACTCCTCCGGCGAATGAACAATCTCCTTTTCTGCCGGTTTCCTGACAAGGGAGACTGTGCATCCTTCAAGGGTCAACGGGCTCAACTCAAGGTCATAATAGCTGTCGCTTCTTGTAGTCAACGGAATGGCCGTGCCTTTCCACCGTTCCTTTGGCAATGCGATTATTTTATAAGGCATGTTCAGTTTCTCACCTCGTTAAATCCCAATTGTCTTAGCCGACAATTTCAAAAAACAACTTCCGATTTTCCTTACAAACAAGTGTCCCGACCAACTGGAATTTGTCTTTATCTATGCTTTTCTAAGCGTATAAGACCTTCTTCATCCGGTACACTAATTCCGTTTTTATATGTGTATCCCATTTTTATATAAAAGGGAGTTGCAGTGATCGAGGCAGGTATTTCAATTCTGTTCGCGCGAAGGAAATATTCGTCTTTTTCCAAAGTATCTATGATCTTTCTTCCGATTCCTTGCCCGTGATACTCTGGTAAAACGAAGATAGTGAATAAACTACTTTCGTCAACTTTACCCCAGTACGGTCCTATTGCACCGCAGCCCACAATTTTATCCTCATCGCATACTACATAAAAATGAGTCCATTTTGCGCGCTCCAAGATGTCTTTCGGTTGTAATTTTTGAACATCATTTTCGATATATTCCCTCGAATAATCTTTGGTGTTGACTTCTCTGAGCGTCCTAACAATCAAAGCTGATACATTTCCTGCATCTTCAGGCTCGATTCTTCTGATAATCATTGCATCACATCCTCATAAATCCCGATTTTACTCAACGGCATCCCACTTGTCATACACCAGTCTGACCTCGTACTGCAAATCATCAATCATCCTCATATTCATTAAACAGTCTCTCCTCAATTCTTGATCGTCCCATCCCAGTTATAGGCCAGTGCGATGTATTCCGGGCGCGTCAAATTGTCATCTCTAATCCAACTGCCATCATCGTACCGAAGGCAGAATGCGTCGTCCCCCACCCGAACCCAGAGATTATCGTTTTCGCGTTCCCAGCAAACGCCGCGGAAATCACAATTCAAATCCAGCGGATAAAAAAACACAATTCTCCCTGTGGACATTTCACAGATATCAATCCCGTCGATCCATGAGCCCGATACTTCTTCCGGTCTAGACCCTCTTCCTGCGCAATAGCGCGTATTCCGGCTGTATGCATAGATATACTCGAAGCTGCCATTGCGCATCCTGAATCGGTCAATCATTCCATCGGGCATATGGCGCGGATAATCTGCCTCCTGATACCAGACTCCGTCAGTGCAGTAACACCGGATTGAGGTATATACATCCCTTCGCCAAACACCGTTATCCCAGATCATGCAGTAAGTGCCGATATCTCCGGACTGTACCCATATGTTGTACGTGTCCGCCTCCCAGCAAATGCCCCAGAAATCCGTGGCGCGCTCGGTAAGGAACGAATCTACTGCTTCATCTGTTTCTGAATCATAAACTGTGACCTGAACATAATTGACCTTGGCGTTTTCAGGCTTTGTCAGTGTTTGTACTGCGTAGAATTTGTTGTCATGACTTCTGGTCACACCGGATGAAAAGCTATCCTCTGATATTGAACATCCCGCCAGCATAAGCGTCAGAACAATCAGGAAAACAACAACAAACATGTTTGTGATTCTTTTCATTCAGCGGTTTCCTCCATTACTGTTTCCGGATCCCGTACAACAGGCCGCTCTGTTTCACATATAGTGTTATTATATCATATCCTTGAAAACACCGCCACCACTGATAATCCCCTCGTGTTAAAACCTGCGCCTCATAGCTTGTCCTTTCCTATGGGCTTTCTTGTCAAATCGGACATTTTGTGATATTGTTTTTTGGGGGGTTGATGTATGGATTTCGAGGTCAGGAGGCACATGGCCATGGGCGATTCGGAACAGCAGTATACGGAGATCGCGATCGTGGATGAGCGTACCCTGCGCGACAGGATCTATACTGTTCGCGGGGTCAAGGTCATGCTGGACTTCGAGCTGGCGGAGATTTATGGATATGAAACCAAGAACATCAACCGTCAGGTAAAGAATAATGCTGATCGCTTTAAAGGCGAGCAGTTTATGTTTCAGTTAACCGATGAAGAGGTTAATGATCTTTCAAGGTGCAAAATTTCACCTTGAACAGAGGCACGGGACGTGGTTCCAATATTAAATATAATCCGCATGCTTTCACAGAACAGGGTATTTATATGTTGATGACAGTGCTTCGCGGAGAGCTTGCGGTTCGTCAGAGTCGGTCCTTGATATACATCGTCGATAACTACATCAACATCAAGACGCTGCGGCTGCTCCAGAACATAAAGTCCGGCGTAAAGGTGACGGTATTCAGCGACAATCTGCGCAATCAACTGCATCTGAGCGATTCCCAGGATTTCCAAACCGAGTTTCCCTCGATCCCGGTCGATTTCATCGCCACGGGCGGTATCATGCACGACCGGTTCATCGTGTTGGATTACGGAGAACCAGAAGAGAGGATGTTCCACTGCGGAGCCTCCTCCAAGGATGCGGCCGTGAAGCTGACCACAGCCATCACGGAGATCATGAGCGGCGATATGAAGGCGCAGATACACGGCCTGATCGACAGGATGAAACAGAATTCAGTGCTGGTTCTGAGATGACCGCTTGATGTCACAAATTGTGACCTCAAGTATAAAACGGGAACAGAGGAAAAGCACAGAGATCTCAGAAAGGGGCTTAACAAGGATGCTGATCCGGCGCACGCTCAGGAAGGCAGGATAACTCTGTCCCTTTCGACAGTTAAGGCTTTGTTTTGACGCGATGATTTGCCGCGTCTTTTTGTGTTTTTGAAATTATCAGTCAGGCATCATAGCAAGGAGGGAAACAAGATGAAGCGGAAACTATGGATCATCCTGGCGCTGGCAGGACTGATGGCGTTGCTTTGCTGCGCAGCGGCGCTTGCGGATTCCGGTGGCACCTGCGGCGACAACGTGAGCTGGACGCTCAATACGTCTACTATTACAAGAACAGAAAACTGGATGTATGGGAGTAACGCCTTCCGCCCGTCAGGGATGTATCGATAAAACAGCATGTTAAAAAATGCGCCCCGCATTGACAAACAACACCTATGGTCTTATAATCTCATCAATCTGAAACGATTCGAGGGATTCACCTCATGACGAAATCATGGTACAGCTTTTTTGCCTTTTACTTTATTCGCTTCCGCGGATAAAGAGCTTTGCTGTACACTGATTTTCAAGCGCTGATCTTGTAAACGGCCCTGCAGTAAAACTCACTGCAGGGTTTTTCTTATCTCACACTAAAGGAGAAAAAGCATGACACGCGTCCATGTCACCGCATCTCGTGAATACGACGTTCTGATCGGCCAGGGCCTGATTGACCGCAGCGGCGCGCTGACGGCTGAAGTCCTGCCGCCGTGCCGGTGCATGCTCGTCAGCGACAGCACCGTGGCGGCGCTCTACGCCCAAAGGGTGAGCGACAGCTTTGTTCAGGCGGGGTATGACGTCTCCACGTTCACCTTTCCCGCCGGCGAATCCAGCAAAACCATGAAAACCCTCGAAGCCCTTCTGAACGCCATGGGCGCGTCGGGCCTCTCGCGCAGCGACTTTGTCGTCGCGCTGGGCGGCGGCGTCGTGGGCGATCTGGCGGGACTGGCGGCGGCGGTTTACAGCCGGGGCGTCCCCTTTGTCCAGATTCCCACTACCCTGCTGGCGGCGGTGGACTCTTCCGTCGGCGGAAAGACGGCCGTCGACATGCCCTTTGGAAAGAACATGGTGGGCGCGTTCCATCAGCCGAGTCTGGTCCTCACTGACACGGACGCGCTGCGCGCCCTGCCCCGGGAGCTCATCACATGCGGGGCAGGTGAAATCATCAAGTGCGGCGTACTGAACGACCCTGAACTGTTTGCCTGGATGGAGACGGGGCACTGGCTCGACCGGATCGAGACGGTCGTCGCGCGATGCGTCGCCTACAAGCGCGATATCGTGGCCGAAGACGAGTTCGACACGGGACGCCGGGCTTTTCTCAATCTTGGGCACACCTTCGGCCACGCCATCGAACAGTGTTCCGGGCTGTCCGTGCCCCACGGCATGGCCGTAGGCCTGGGCGCGCTGATGGCCGCCGCCGCGGCCGGCTGCGACGAGGCGCTCCTGCGCCGTCTGGCCCGCTGTCTCACGGTCAACGGCCTGCCCGTCCGATGCCCTTATCCTGCCTCCGCCCTGGCTGAAGCGGCCCTCGCGGACAAAAAGCGCTCAGGCCGGCAGATCACGCTGGTGCTGCCGCAGGACATCGGACGCTGTGTCCTTCAAAAAACGCCCGTCGCCGAACTGCCCGGCCTGTTTTCAAAGGCCCTTGCAGCGCTGGAGGCGCTTGAGCTATGAACGCCGTCGTCTATCCGTCGCATCTGTCCGGCTCGGTAACCGCGCCGCCTTCCAAATCCGCCGCGCACCGGGCCCTGATCTGCTCGGCGCTGGCCGACAGACCGACGGTCGTCGCCCTGGATACGATGAACCGCGACATCGAGGCGACCGCCGCCTGCCTGCGCGCGCTGGGCGCCGGCATTAAACCGGCCGAAGGGGGTCTGTCCGTCACCCCCATCGCCCGCTCTCCCGAAAGCGCGATCCTCGACTGCGAAGAGAGCGGTTCCACCCTGCGCTTTCTCATGCCCGTGGCCGCGGCCCTCGGAACGCGGACGCTCTTTGTCGGGCACGGGCGTCTGCCGCTGCGCCCCAACGCCGCGCTGACCGAAGCCCTGCGCCGGCACGGCGCGCAGATCGACAGCGACCTTCTGCCCATGAACCTGCGCGGCCCGCTGCGCGGCGGCCGCTGGACGCTGCCGGGCAACGTCTCCAGTCAGTATATAAGCGGGCTGCTGTTCGCCCTGCCGCTTCTGGACGACGACAGCGAAATCGTCCTTAGCACCGCGCTCCAGTCGGGCTCCTACGTGTCCATGACGCTCGAGGCGCTCCGGACCTTCGACGTCCGCGTCGAGACTTTTGCGGGAGGCTGGCGCGTCCCCGCCCGCCAGCGCTACCACGCCCCCGCTCTGACCCGAATCGAGGGAGACTGGTCCGCCGCGGCCTTCTGGTTCGCGGCCAACGCTCTGGGCGCGGGCATCGAAGTGAAAGGTCTGAACGCAGACAGCCTACAGGGAGATCGCGCCGTGCGCGGCATGCTGGGCCAGCCGGATATCGACGCGAGCGACGTGCCGGATCTCGTGCCGGCGCTGGCCGTAGCCGCTGCCGCGCTGCCGCAGAAAACCGTCATTACAGGCGCTGCCCGCCTGCGCCTGAAGGAGAGCGACCGTCTGGCCGCCGTGGCGGAACTGGTCAGGGCACTCGGAGCCGCGGCTCGTGAAACCGAAGATGGCTTGACGATCGAAGGCCGCGCCATAGCGCGGCAGGCCGGCGTCATTCCCACCGTGAACGGCCATAACGACCACCGAATCGTCATGGCGGCCGCCGTCGCGGCGGCCTGCGGCCCGGGCCCTGTCCGGATCACCGGCGTCGAAGCCGTCGATAAATCCTATCCGGAGTTTTTCCGTGATCTTGAGTCGCTGGGAGGTCATGTCGATGTCGAACTCAATGGGTAAAATCTACAGAATTCAGATCTTCGGGCAGAGCCATTCCCCAATGATCGGCGTGGTCGTCGAAGGTCTGCCCGCGGGCGTCGTCCCGGACATGGACGCCGTCCGCGCCCTTATGGCCCGGCGCGCGCCCGGCGGCGCGCTGTCCACCGCCCGCCGCGAGGCCGACGAACCGCGCATCGTCTCCGGGCTCAACGACCGGGGCGAAACCTGCGGTTCTCCGCTGTGCGCCCTGATCGAGAACGCCGACCCCCGGCCCGGCGACTACGAGGCTCTGAGGGACGTGCCCCGGCCCGGTCACGCGGATTACACGGCGAATGTGAAGTTTGCGGGGCACAACGACATCCGCGGTGGGGGCCAGTTCTCGGGACGGCTGACCGCGCCTCTCTGTTTTGCCGGCGCGCTGGCTCTGCAGATGCTGAATCAGCAAGGCATCCGCGTGCGCGCGAGGGCCCTGCGCATCGCCGACGTCGAGGACGCGCCAATCGACCCCTGCGACCCGCCCATGAGTGAATTCGCGAACGGGCCCGTGCCCTGCCTGGATGCGGACGCCGCCCGGCGCATGGCCGCGGCCATCGAGGCCGCCCGCGCCGATGGGGATTCCGTGGGCGGCGTGGTCGAGTGCTTCGCCACGGGTCTGCCCGCCGGAATCGGCGAACCGATGTTCGATGGCGTGGAAAACCGCCTCGCGCAGGCGCTGTTCGCCATACCCGCGGTGCGCGGCGTGGAATTCGGCGCGGGATTCGCCGCCGCTTCGATGCACGGCAGCGAACACAACGACGCGTTCCGCGTCAAAAACGGCGCTGTCGTCGCCGAGACCAACCGCCACGGCGGCGTGCTGGGCGGCGTCACCAGCGGGATGCCGCTGATCGTTCGAGCCGCGTTCAAGCCCACGCCTTCCATAGCCAAACCTCAGCGCTCCGTTTCCCTCTCCCGCGGAGAAGACGCCGATCTGACCGTACGGGGCCGTCACGACCCCTGCGTGGTGCCCCGCGCCGTACCCTGCGTAGAGGCGGCCGTGGCCTGCGCGCTGTACGATCTGCTGCTCGAAAGCGGCCTGCAGGGACAAACCCATAAAGCGAGGTAAATCACCTATGGATATCCAGAGCATTCAGGACATTCGCGCGCAGATCGACGCGATCGACGACGAACTGGTCCGGCTGTTCGTCGAGCGCATGAGGTGCTCCACGCAGATCGCAGGCGCCAAACAGGCCGCGGATCGGCCGACCTACGACCCCGATCGGGAGAAACTCATCCTTCAGCGGCTGGCCGACCGCGCGGGCGATACCTACGCGCCCTACATCAAAGCCCTGTACGGACACATCTTTGACCTGAGCCGCCGGCGTCAATCCACGCTGAGATGGCGTGAGAGCCCTCTGACGGAGCAGATCCTCAGGACGACCGCTCTCCCCCTGCCCGACCGGGCCGTCATCGCCTGTCAGGGCACGGCCGGCGCGTATGGTCAGCAAGCCACGCAGCGACTGTTCGCCAATCCGGACATCCGCTTCTTTGACAGCTTTGAAGAGGTCTTTTCCGCCGTGGAGAACGACCTTTGCCAGTACGGCGTCTTGCCCATCGAAAACAGCACGGCCGGCGCGGTCAATCAGGTATATGATCTTATGCAGCAGCACCACTTTTACATCGCCGCCGCCCAAAGGCTGCGGATCAACCATAAGCTGATGCGCCGGCGCGGCACCGCCGGGCCGATCACTGAAATCGTATCCCACGAGCAGGCTCTCCGTCAGTGCAGCGCCTTTTTGAACGCGCATCCGGACGTCAGGGTCACGCCCATGGCAAATACCGCTGTGGCCGCCGAATTCACCGCGTCAAGTCCGAGAGACGACTTGGCCGTCATTGCCTCCGAGGCCTGCGCCAGGCTGTACGGTCTTGACATCATCCGGGACGATATCAGCGACAGCGCCAACAACTATACGCGCTTTATCTGTATTTCCCGAAGCCTTCGGATCACGCCGGGCGCGGAAAAGATCTCCCTGATGGTCGACCTGCCCCATGAGCCCGGCGCGCTGAACACTGTATTGTCGCGCATCACGGAGGCCGGCGTAAACCTAACCAAACTGGAAAGCCGTCCGATTCCCGAACGCGTGTTTGAGTTCCGCTTTTTCTTTGACATGGAGGCCCGGGCCGATGACCCGGATATCCGGCGTCTGTTGAGCGAGATCGAAGGGCTGTGCACCCGATTCGCCTTCCTGGGGTGCTACGAAGAACAAACAGCATAAGCGTGGTGATACGATGCAATACGGACTGATCGGCGCAAAGCTCGGGCACAGCTACTCCGTGCCCATACACAACAGGCTTGGACATTATGACTACCGGCTCTATGAAATGGACGAAACCGCGCTTCGGGACCTGCTGATCCGGCGCGATTTCAAGGGATTGAATATCACGATCCCCTATAAAAGGCTGGCCTGCGAAATGTGCGACGAGCTTTCCGACGCAGCGAAGGCCATCGGCAGCGTCAACACGGTCGTCGTCCGTCCGGACGGCCGCCTGTACGGGCACAACACGGATATCGGCGGATTCATCGCCCTCGCCGAAAAGGCCGGCGTCGTCATCGCCGGGCGAAAGGTCGCCATCCTGGGCAGCGGCGGCACGTCGCTGACGGCTCAATACGCCTGCCGTACCCTCGGGGCGAGAAGCGTCGTCGTGGTATCGCGCGGCGGTCCCATAGATTATGAAGCGCTCTACCGGGACCATGCCGACATCGAGGTTCTCGTCAATACCACGCCCCTGGGCATGTACCCGAAAAACGGCACCTGCGCCGTGGACATCAGCCGCTTCCCCCGGCTCGGCGGCGTGCTGGACGTCGTCTACAACCCGGACAAAACCGCGCTGATCCTGGACGCCGAAGCCCGCGGCCTGCCCTGCGCGGGGGGGCTTTATATGCTGGTGGCTCAGGCGCGCGAGAGCGCCGAGTTGTTTATCGGGCAGGCGATCCCGCCTTCGCGAACAGATGAAATCTACGCGTGGCTGCGCGACCAATCTCTGAACGTGATCCTGATCGGCATGCCTGGATGCGGGAAGAGCACCGTCGGCCGCGCGCTGGCCGCGCGCATGAACAGGCCCTTCATCGACTGCGACGAGGAAGTCGAACGGCGAACCGACATGTCCATTCCCGACATCTTCGCCCGTCAGGGAGAGTCCGCCTTCCGGTCGCTGGAGGCCCGGGTCATCGCCGACGTCTGCGCGGGGAAGGGCGCCGTGATCGCCACGGGCGGCGGGAGCGTCCTCTCCGCGGCAAACGTTCGCGCGATGCGCCAGAACGGGCGCATTCTCCTGCTCAGCCGATCCCTCGACCAGCTCTCCCTGGAAGGGCGGCCCCTTTCGAAATCCCGCGACGCCCTCGAATCCATGTGGTCAGACCGCGGGCCGAAGTATCTGAACACGGCGGACTGCACCATAGAAAACGACGCCAGCCCCGACGATGTCGCCGCACGGGCTGAGGAGGCATTTCATGAAAATATTGATCGTTAACGGGCCAAACCTGAACATGCTCGGCATCCGTGAGCGCCATCTCTACGGAGATAAGGATTACGAGGCGCTTTGCCGCTTTATCGCAAACGCCGCCGAAGAGCTAGGCGTGGAGGCGGATATCTTTCAGTCCAATTATGAGGGCGCCATCGTCGACCGGATCCAGGCGGCGTATTCGGACGGCACTGAAGGCATCGTCATCAACCCGGCAGCCTATACGCACACCAGCGTGGCCATTCTGGACGCGCTCAAGGCCGTCGGTCTGCCCGCCGTGGAGGTCCACCTGACGGACGTGGACGCCCGCGAACCCTTCCGCCGCGTGTCCTACGCGGGCATGGCCTGCGGGGCTCGGTTCACGGGTCTGGGCTTTGATGGTTACCGTCGGGCGCTTAAGTGGCTGTCCGAAAACGCGAAGGGAAAGTGATACGGCATGCAGATGCAGTTTGTCAGCAAAATGCCGCAGCCTCAGGACCTCATGCGCGACTACCCCGTCTCCGACGAGATCCGGCGGCTGAAATCGGATCGGGACGGGCAGATCGCCGCCATCCTGGAAGGGCGGGACGACCGGATGCTCCTGATCATCGGCCCCTGCTCCGCCGACAGGGAAGACGCTGTCCTCGAATACATGACCCGTCTGGCCGAGGTCGAGCGGCAGGTGCGCGACCGGTTTCTGATCGTTCCCCGGGTCTACACCAATAAACCGCGCACCCGCGGCACGGGCTACAAGGGCATGCTCCATCAGCCCGACATCCATAAAAAGGAAAACCTGCTCGCGGGCATCATCGCGATCCGTGAACTGCACACCCGCGTGATCCGCGAAACGGGGTTTACCTGCGCGGATGAAATGCTGTATCCCTCGAATTACAGTTACCTCTCTGACGTACTCAGCTATGTGGCCGTCGGCGCGCGCTCCGTAGAAAATCAGGAACATCGCCTGGTGGCCAGCGGCTTAGGCGTCGCCACGGGCATGAAAAACCCCAGCGCCGGCGATGTCGGCGTCATGCTGAACTCCATCGCCGCGGCCCAGAGCCCCCAGGAATTCATCTTCCGCAACTGGGAGGTCCACACCCCCGGCAATCCCCTGGCCCATGCCATTCTGCGCGGCTTTGTGGACAATTTCGGCCGTTCTCACCCCAATTATCACTATGAAAACCTGCGCGACCTTTACGAAAGATACGTGGTCAGCGGCCTGACGAACCCGGCCGTCATCATAGACGCCAATCACAACAATTCCGGCAAGCAGTACCTGGAACAGGTCCGCATCTGCCGCGACGTCATGTACAGCCGCACGATTTCCGCCGACATACGCACCCTGGTCAAAGGCCTGATGATCGAGAGCTACCTCGAAGACGGCTGCCAGAAGGTCGGCGGGGACGAATTCGGCAAATCCATCACCGACCCCTGCCTCGGCTGGGAAAAGAGCCGTGATCTGATCCTGAGTCTGGCCGAACATGTATAAAAGGCGAGGCGACCAGCGCGAAATGACGGCGATCGCCTCGTAAATCTATTTGCCAAAAACTTATTTATCAGCTCCCGAACGTCCTCAGAGCGTTGAACGTGAAGGTCTGACGCCCTTCGCTTACAGGTCCGTCCGCGCTGAAGACGATGCGGTACAGGTTTTCACCCCACAGCGGGCGCTGATCCTCGGGGACCGAGATCGTATCGCAAACGGCAGAAAGGCCGTTGTCCCAGCGCATGCGCACCGGGCCCAGCTGACAGTAGTTTGCCCCGAGACCCGGTTCGTAGGGCGTGATGAAGTTGAACTCGATCCGCTTAGGAGACTGCAGGTCGTATACCTCGATGAGCCGGAGACTCCCGTCCTCCCGCTCGAGGATCAATGACCGCTGCCAGCCGGAGATCCCCAGATCCTCCGGATAAGCCGGCGCGAGGTTGAGCGACACCAGGGCGTAGGCGTCCTCCAGCTGACACGAGGCGTCCGCCGCGCGGTAGACCGCGCCGAGCTTCTGCCCAGCGCCCTCGACGGTCGGGAGGTTGTGAAACTCCGTATCCCCCAGATATCCCGCGTCGATGAGGACGGGCTCGCCCCCACAGAAGAGGACGAAATCCCCTACGTCCGGATGCGCGCCGACGTCGCCGTTGTGCCCGCCGTGCAACGCCACGGCTAGGCCCTTCTCGCTGTCCTCCTCGCCGCGCGCCACGAGGATCTGCGCCTGCGCGTAATAACCCTGTCGGCGGAAGGGCGGACGGCCGGTTTCGCTCTCCAGCGCCTCGGCGTTGAACAGGTCCGCCGCCCGGTGCAAAAGCCATTCCCCCTCGCGCGAGGCGACCCGCCGCCCGGTCCGGCGCGCCAGAAAGGCTCCGAGATCGCACAGGGCGTCGTCTCCGACATACGCCCCGACGCGATAACACAGCGCGGCGTTCAGATCCGCCTTCATGCTGTGCTGCCCCGGGTTGACGAAATACCCTTCCGCCACATGGCAGAACACCGGATAGTGACAGAGCAGGCGAACCTGGCGTTCCCGGCGCATGTCCACCGCCCCGCCGCTCGCGGAGAAGAGGATCATGACGATGTCCGTCAGAAACTGAGCCGTCCCGGGCCAGAAGTCCAATCCCCCGGGGACGCTGCCGTCGCGCGGCAGGGCCGTCATCAGCGCGTCGAACAGCTCCATGCCCTTGCGGGCGCACGCCCAGCGCCGCCTGTCGTCTCGGACGAAGGTCAGCGCGCCCAGCAGGCACCCGCACAGGCACGTCATCGCCTCGGCCTTGGGCCCGCAGATCCAGTTAAACTCCTGCGCCTCGAGAAACGGCTCCACGACGCGCGCCTGAATCTCGTCGGCGATGCGCCTCTCCAACTGATCCGATATGCCGCTCAACCGGCCGGCCAGCATGTGCACCGCCAGCGCCAGGTTAGCCGCCGTATGCGCCGCGCCTTCATCGACCCGATGCGACCGGACGTCGGGCAGGGGCTGCCCTTCGCGCCCGCGATTCAGCGGATTGTTCTGCGGCAAAACCCAGGAACTCTCTTCGCATATGGCCCAGATCACGTCGCACAGCTTCATGTCGTAGCGGCTGTCGTCCGTCACGCACGCCCCCAGGACGAGCTCGCCCAGCATCTGACGCCGCGCCTGCCAGTTTTTCTGATACGCGGCGGCGATGCCCGCCCGGCTGTAGCTGATGTAATCCGACGCGTTCAGCGGCGGCACTTCTTTTTCCAGCCAGGCATCGGCGCTCTGGCGCAGCCGCGTCCGCGTGCCGGGCGGCAGCGCCTCCCAGTCCTCCCGGGCTTCGGCGGGTATGGCCATCAGAAAGTCGTCCGCTCCGCGCAGTTCAAACAAAAGAGTCTCCAGATACCGCTCCAGCATGTGTCCCTCCGGGTTTCAGATATTCATGCGCTCAAAGCGTGACCCACTGCCCCGTGCGGGCCGAGGTCATCAGACAGTCCATGAGCTCCTGCAGCCGTACGCCCTCCTCGAGGCTGGGCGAGGGCGCGCGGTCCTGCGCCAGCGCGCTTAAAAAGCTGTAGTAGCTGTGCAGGTGCGCCCGCTCCCAACCCACGGCGTTTTTCGAGGGCAGGAACGTCCCGCCGGGCGCCGGATAGCGCCCCAGGCACTCGATCCGGGTAAAGCCCCTCAGACCTCCCAGGTCGGTCTCCGGCTGCGTGTTGTCGTAATACTCCAGCCAGCCGGGATCTTCCAGGTTCCAGCGAAGGGCGCCCTTCGTCCCGGCGATTTCCAGATACATAACGTCGGTCGAACCGGCGGTGATCTTGCTGGCCTCAACGGTGCCGAGCGCGCCGTTTTTCAGCCTCAGCGTCATCAGGGCGTGATCCTCGGCGATGTCGCCACACACCGATCCGTCTTTTGTAGGCCTCCGCGGGTACAGCGTGTGCGTGGCGCACATGACGCTCTCGGGCATCTCGCCCAGCAGCCAGGTCACCAAGTCCAATGCGTGCGACCCCATATCCAGCATGACACCGCCGCCCTGGCCCATCTTCCAGCCCATGGGCTTGTTCGGGTCGATGGAGCCTGAGTGCAGATACCGGCAGGTAAAGGTCAGCACCTCGCCGATCCGGTCCTCTTCGATGATCTGCTTCGCACGCATCGTCGCGGTGAAAAAGCGGTTGTGCAGCGCGATCTGCGCCTTCGCGCCGGAGGCCTCGGCCGCCTTAAGGATCCGCCGCGCGGACGCGCCGTCCACGGCCAGGGGCTTGTCAACGTACACGTTCTTGCCGGCCTCCAGCGCCGCGACAGCCATCTGTTCGTGCTGGTCGTTGGGCGTGCATATGCTGACGACCTGGATCCGCTCGTCCTTCAGAAGTTCGCGGTAATCGCCCGTGGCGTAGGCAAATCCCAGCTCGTCCCGAGCCTTCTCCGCCTTGGATACGGTGCGCGAACACACGCCGACCAGCCGCGCCTCAAACCCAGCGTCCGGGTAAAACAGCGGTATATTGCGCAGGGCCATGGTATGCGTCCGTCCCATGAACCCCCAGCCAATGACGCCGATTCCGAATGTCTTCACAGGCAATCCTCCTTACAGCCGCGTGGATACACTTTCACAGATATATTATATAGCACCGCCATCCGCGCGCGCAAGGCTTTGCGTGGGTTTTATTTCAATCAGAAGCGCGTTCAGGCCCGAATTTCGTTTGCAACAAAGCCTTTTGTGTGGTATAAAACACGTAAGGAGTGATGCAACATGAATATTTACAAAACCCTTTATTCCTGCGAACACACGGAGTACGACGTCGTCTACACCCCCGACGTCGTGTACGCCCATCGTCCCACGGGCGATTTGACGCTGCAGATCGTCACGCCCATCGGTCCCGATCTCCCGCGCGAAGAGGAGACCTTCCGCAACCCCGTCAGGGAGAAATTCGCCCGGTGGGGACGCCCCCTCGCGCCCCTGCCGAAGGCCGACGTCCGCTTCCCGCTGATCGTCGACTGCCCCGGCTCCGGCTGGGCCGGCGCGGACGGACACAGGCACGTGCCGTACATGGTCGACCTCGCCCGGCAGGGCTTTTGCGCCGCCAGCATCTCCTATCGGGGGACGTTCAGGGACGACGTCACCTTCCCCGCCGCGGTACAGGACATGCGAGAGGCCATCCGCTACCTTCGGGCCAACGCCGCGGCCTTCCGCATCGATCCGGACAGGGTCGGCGTTATGGGCGATTCCTCAGGCGGGAACACGGCCGCCTTCGCCGCTGTCGTCCCGGACAGTGACATGCGCTTCAATATCGGCGAAAACCTCGACCAGTCCGCCGAGGTCAAATGCTGCTGCTGCGTCTACGGCCCCGTGGACATGATGAACCTGGTGGCCGACCGCATCGCCGAAGGGAAACACCTCCGCCCGGAGGAAGCGCCCTTCCCCGAGGGCGTGCCCTTCGAGGCGCTGGAGATCTGGCAGGAGAACTATGAGAAGGATCCCGAAGCCTTCATGCGGCAGGCCAGTCCGTATGATTACCTCGACAAGATCGATAAGCCCGTGCCGTTCCTCTTCGTCCAGGGCGAAGAGGACGCCATCATTCCCATGGCGCAGGGGCTTCGGCTGTGCGACAAGCTGCGTCAAAAGGGCGGCCGCGCCGAGTTTATGAAGATCGCCGGCGCGGGCCACGGCAACGGCGTGTGGTCCCGCGCCATGATCAGCGACGTGATCCGCTTTTTCAAAACCTATCTCGGATGATCTGAAAGGACGGACAGACGCATGAGCATACGCCATCTGAAAATCGACCAAAACGGCGAAGCGCCGGTATCGCCTCTCATATTCGGGCACAACCTCGAGCACACCCGCGCCTGCGTGTCCGGCGGACTGAGCGCCCAGATGCTCAGAAACCGCAAGTTTGCGGGCCGCCCTCAGGCCCGGCTGGGGCTGGCGGCGGAATGGTTCCCCATAGGCCAGCGCGTCTTTTACCGCAACGACCGAGACCCCTATGTCCGGCACCTCGTCCCCAACGGGATGTGGCGGCGCAACGAGCTCAACGCCCAGACCGTCCAGACCACAGACGGCGAAGAGGCCGGTTTCGGCCAGAATGGGCTGATCCTGCGCGGCGGCCAGGCCTACGAGCTGAATGTCGCCGTCAAAGCCCACAGCCCCGTCACCCTGCGCGCCGCACTGACCGACCGAAGCGGCGAACGAGTGTACGCGCAGCGCGACTTCCCGCTCGAAGCCGGCGAGTACCGCAACTATGAGGCGCTGCTGACCCCCGATAGCGACGACGATGACGCCTGCCTGCGCCTGACCGTGCGCGAGCGGTGCCATTTCGTCGTCGGTGCGGTGTCGCTCTTGCCGCAGGGGCATTTTCACGGCATGCGGCGGGACGTCGTCGACAGGCTCAGGGAGATCGGCCCCGCGATCCTGCGCTGGCCGGGCGGGAATTTCGCCGGCGAATACCGCTGGCAGGACATGTTCCTCCCCGTGGACGAGCGCGCGCCGCTGCAGGCCTTCACCGAAGACGAGACCCAGCCCTATACCCACGGCTACGACATGCACGAGATCGACACCGACGGCTTTCTCGCCCTCTGCCGCGAGGTCGGCGCGGAACCCTTCATCACGATCAACCTGGCCTGGGACACCCCGGAGCAGTGCGCCGCGTGGGTCGAGTACTGCAACGGCTCCGCAGACACCCCCTACGGCGTGAAGCGCGCCGCCCGCGGCCACGCGGAACCGTACAACGTGCGATACTGGTCCCTGGGCAACGAGATGGGCTACGGCCACATGGAGGGTCCCATGCAGCCTGAACGCTACGCCCAGGCCGGCCGTCTCGCGGCCGAAGCCATGCTGAAGGCGTCGCCGGACCTTCAGATCTGCTCGTCCGGCCCCTACGGCGACGGCGAGACCTCGCGGGCGTGGGTTAGCGGCGCGGCCGAGGCCCTGAAGCCCCTCGCGCCCTACATATCCTTTCACACCTACAACAACATCGACTGGGACTTCAGCGGCGAGGAGGGCGTTCGGCGCGGTTTCGATCAGGTCATGCATTCCGCCGCTCTCAACGAAGACGCCCTTCGCCGCCTGCGCGCGTCCCTGCCCGAGGGCATACACATTTCCTACGACGAATGGAACCTGTGGGCGGCCTGGTACGAGCCGGGCAGCTCGACTGAGGGCCTTTACGTCGCCGAAATGCTGCAGATGATGATCAACCGGTCGACGGAGTGGGACGTACCCGTCATGTGCTACTTCCAGCCCGTGGGCGAAGGCGCGATCGATACGGATCCCCGGGGCGCCAGCCTCTCGGCCATCGGACAGGTCTTTGCCGCGCTGAAGGCGCACAAGGGCGGCGCGCTGTGCCGGATCGAAGGCGCGTCCCCGCGCGAGGCCGCCGCGACGCGCCACGGCGGTGCGCTCGTCGTCTCCCTCGTGAACGAAAGCTATTCGGAGGCGGCCGAATACGCGCTTCATGGCCTGACGCTCTGTCAGCGACACGATCTGCTCACAGCCCGCGACCTGCTGCCGGGCTCGCGCCTCGAGTCCGAAGACAGCCGCCTCTCGATCCGGACAGACGAAGAGGGAACGCGCGTCGCGCTGCCGCCGCGCAGCCTGTGCGCGCTGCGGTTTCTCCCCTGAAATCCTTAACCGGGGCATAGGACGACGGGGCTGTCTCAAAACGCCAAACAGAGAATTGGCGGAAGGGGCAGCCCTTTTTATATGAACCAAAAGGCAAGAAGTCTGAAAAAAGCGTAAAGCAAACAAGGATAACAGAAAAAGCAACAAATCACAGGCAGAAACAGTAA
>JAFRLF010000150.1 GCA_017431365.1 Clostridia bacterium
GATCCCACCGATACCGAGTTCCATTTTGAGGATGCTGTGGTGGGCGGCGTGGTGCCCCGGAACTTCATCCCCGCCGTGGAAAAGGGCCTGCGGGAGAACATCAATCACGGCGTGCTGGCGGGCTTCCCCGTGGTGGGGCTGACTGCCGAGCTGTACGACGGCGGCTATCACCCGGTCGACTCCTCTGAAATGGCCTTTAAGACGGCGGCCCGCCTCGCCTTCAAGCAGCTGACCGGCGCCAGCCCCGTCCTCCTCGAGCCCATCTATCACGTGGAAGTGGACGTGCCCGACGAGTACATGGGCGACATCATCGGCGACATGAACAAGCGCCGTGGCCGCGTGATGGGCATGGATCAGGTCAACGGCCTGCAGCGCGTCACCGCCGAAGTGCCCCAGGGCGAGATGTTCAAGTACGCCACCGACCTGCGGTCCATGACCCAGGCCCGCGGCTCGTTCACGATGCACTTTGAGCGTTACGAGCAGGTGCCCGAAGCCGACGCCAAGAAGATCATCGAGAACAGCAAGCGCGAGGATGACGACGAGGATTGATCCTCTCAACCCCAGCGAATATAAGCTATGAAACGTCGCCGCCCGGTTTCCGGGCGGCGGCGCATTTCTACTTGAAAATAAAAGCTGCTAATGATAGAATGCATAATGACAGGATGGATTGAAACGAGTAGGAGGCGAAAGCATGTGCCAGGTTTCAGTTAATATACCTAATGAAGTTTTGTACGATACGCATATGTCTCCCTCTGATGCAGCCGCTTTCGCACGGCAGATGGTAGCGCTGGGGTATTATACGCAGAATAATGTATCAATAGGATACTGCGCAAAGATCGCCGGTTTGAGCGAGGAAGACTTCATACTGTTGCTTGGACGTCATGGCGTGGGAATTTTCGACCGCATGACTGAGGAGGAACTGTTGAGGGATATTGCCACTGTGTAAGATCATCGTGAATTCCACCCCGCTGATCGCTTTGGCAAAGGTCAATAAGCTGGAGCTTCTGAAGGAATTGTATGGGCATATCATCATTCCAGAGGCCGTGTATAGAGAAGTTACGGAGAAAGAGGATGTTGCGGTCATCATTGATGATGGAGCTGCCAGAAAGACAGCCGAGTATCTGGATCTGCCGCTGACTGGAACGCTGGGCGTCATGATCAGAGCAAAACAACGGGGACTGTTGGATGCCGTTATGCCATTGATTCAGCAAATGGAGCAAAACGGGATTTTCTTTTCTGACGATCTGAAAAGGATAATTTGCAAGTTGGCCAATGAATGATGGCTGCGTTTCTTTCAGGGGATGTTAAAACCCTGCGCAGCGATTGACATGCGGAGATTTTTGCTGTATTATATCTATCGTTAAGCAGAAGTCACCGCTTCTCACCCGGCGGCACAGCCAGCCGTGGTTATGAATAACAGCCCCTTTGCGGGGAGTTCATGTTTGTTCAGGAGCGGGACATTGCTGCCCGCTCTTATTTCATTTATGTTCAAGGAGGGATTGACGATTAACGCAGGCGATCTTTTGATCAATGAAGAAATTCGGGACCGTGAGGTTCGCGTAATTGACCAAAACGGCGAGCAGCTGGGCATCATGAATACCGCGGCCGCTCTGCAGATGGCCGAGGAAAGGCAGCTTGACCTGGTCAAGATCGCGCCGCAGGCGAAGCCGCCCGTGTGCAAGATCATGGACTACGGCAAGTACCGCTTCGAGCAGTCAAAGCGCGAGCGTGAAATGCGCAAGAACCAGAAGGTCATCGTCATCAAGGAGGTACAGCTTTCCGCAACGATTGAGGAACACGACATCGATGTCAAATTCCGCGCCGCGGAGAAGTTCCTCAAGGATGGCAATAAGGTCAAGGTGTCCATCCGCTTCCGCGGACGGCAGATCGCCCATACGGAAATCGGCCTCAACGTCATGAATGATTTCGCACAGCGGTGTAAGGACGTGGCCGTCGTCGAGCGCAAGCCTGTCACGGAAGGCCGGAACATGACGATGGTTCTCGCTCCCAAGGAATGATTGTTCTCATCACGAGAGGAGGAAACACCTAATGCCCAAGCAGAAGACGCATCGCGGCGCGGCCAAGCGCCTGTCGATCACCAAGAACGGCAAGGTCAAGCGCGCGCAGGCTTATAAGAGCCATATCCTGACCAAGAAGCCCACCAAGCGCACCCGCAACCTGCGCAAGGCGGCGTATGTGGCCACCACCGAAGCCAAGACCATGAAAAAACTCATTCCCTACAAGTAAGGAGGCGAAACTGAAATGGCAAGAGTGAAAAGAGCAGTCAACGCGCTGAAGAAGCGCCGCAAGGTTTTTAAGCAGGCCAAGGGCTACTTTGGCGCGAAGAGCAAGCAGTACCGCGCCGCCGCCGAGCAGGTTCGCCGTTCTCTGAGATACGCGTACATCGGCCGCAAGTTGAAGAAGAGGGACTTCCGCCGCCTGTGGATCGCCCGCATCAACGCCGCCGCCCGTGTCAACGGCATCAGCTATTCCCGCCTGATCAACGGCCTGAAGCTGGCCGGCGTCACCATCGACCGCAAGATGCTGTCCGATATCGCCATCGCCGATCCCGCCGGCTTCGCCAAGCTGTGCGAAACCGCGAAGAACGCGAAGTAATACCTGATTTGCACACACATGAAAATCGCCTTCCCGTTTGCGGGAGGGCGGTTTTTCTTGACAAGCGAACGTTGAAAGCTTATCCTTATAATCGTATATTCTGAACGACAGAAAAGGGGGTTTTCGGCATGGTCAGACTGCCGTATGTTCTCAAAATCAAAGAGGGGAAGAAGGAGCAGGCGCTCGAGGCCGTCCGCGGCATGTGGAATGAGGCCGAGGGCGTGCTTCGCGCGCAGGGCGTTGGAAACTTCTCCATATGGAATATAGGTGACTTTCTCTTCTGCTACGGCGAATATCCGGACGAAGTGCTCCCCACGCGCGCGCAGCACGCCGCGTGCCTCTGCTGGGACGAGGGCCTGAGCTCCCTGATCGAGGGCTTCGCGGGGCAGGGGACGCTGCCGCTCATGTATCACGACATCGGCGTCGTGCGGGAGGACAAGTCCCTGATCCGCCATCGCGTGTTCGCCACGCGCCTCAAGGATGGCTGCGCCGACGAGTATAAGCGCCGGCACGACGCGCTGGTCGCCGCGCGGGGCGACAAGATCAGTGAAGGCCCGGAGAGCAACTTCACCATCTGGAACGCCAGAGGATACATTTTCGGCTATTGCGAGCTGGTAAGATCATTCGATCACGAGATGACTGAGGAGGAAAAGGCCTCGACGATCGCCTGGGAGACGCGCCAGCTGGAGATCATGGACTGGCTCACCGACGACGTGGACTGGATGACCGGCCAGAAGCATGATAAGATGCTCCGCGTGTGCGGAATGTAAGGGCTTAAGATCGAGAGTATTGTCTTCCCAGTATTCGGAGGAAATAAAACAAATGAATTGCCAGATCTATGAATTCTTCCTCACCGTCGCCATGGGCAAGCGTCTGATCGCCATGGGGCTCATGGCGGAGCCCGAGGTCAAGGCCGCCATGACGGAGCACCGCCTGGTCATCGTGGCGGGGACGACAAACCTCTACGTGGCGGAGGAGGCCCTGAAGGCTGTGGGCGACGAAACGCCCTTTGACAAAAAACTGTATCACCGCGGCGTGACCGTGGCCCCGGGCGCGAAGATCGAGCCGGGGCAGACGCCCTTCGACCTGGTCATCGACCATGGAAAGGCGCGCTTTGACGCGGACATCTTCAAAATCGCGGGCGAATTGACGACTGGAGACATGATCATGAAGGGCGGCAACGCCCTGCATCTGGAGAGCCGTCAGGCCGGCGTGCTCATCGGTCATCCGCAGGGCGGCACGCTCATGTCCATCACGGCGGCGCACATCGGCCAGCGGGCGCAGGTCATCGTGCCCATCGGTCTTGAAAAGCGGGTGGACAGGCCGATCACCGAGCTCATGGCCCTGACCAACGCGCTGAAGGCTCAGGGACCGCGTCTTTCGTACATTCCCGGACGGCCTTACACAGAGCTGGACGCCCTGCGCGCGCTGACGGGCGCGGAGGCGGAACTGATCGCCGCCGGCGGCGTCTGCGGCGCGGAAGGCGGCGTTTACCTCGCGGCGAAGGGCAGCGCGGAAGCCGTTGAGCGCGTCAGGGAAATCGTCAAGTCCCTGCGCGCGGAAGCGCCGACCGAGATCTGATTTGGACGCAGATATGAACATCCGAAATATCGGCGTCTTCGCCCACGTGGACGCGGGCAAGACGACCCTCTCCGAACAGATGCTCCTGCTTGGCGGCGCGATCCGCGAGGCCGGGCGCGTGGATCAGGGCACCGCGCATACGGACAGCCTGCCCGTGGAACAGCGGCGGGGCATATCCGTTCAGGCCAGCTGTGTGCGGCTGACCTGGAAGGGCGTGCGCATAAACCTGCTGGACACGCCCGGTCACGTGGACTTTTCGGCCGAGGTCGAGCGTTCGCTCTGGGCGCTGGACGGCGCGGTGCTGGTGATCAGCGCGGCGGAGGGCGTTCAGCCGCAGACCGAGCTGCTCTTTGAGGCGTTGAAGGCGCAGGCCCTGCCTGTGATCATCTTCGTCAACAAGACGGACATCCCGACGGTCGACATGGAGGCCGTGATGGACGGGATCGCCCGTCGCCTGAGCGCGCGGGCGGTGCGCCCCGCGCCGGGCGACGCGCTCGTCGAGGCTCTGGCCGACGTCGATGACGGCGTCATGGCCAGGTATCTGGAGGGCGAGACCATCCCCGACGAGGAGCAGACGCGCCTGCTTCGGCGCTGCGCGCAGGAGGGCTCTGTCTTTCCGGTGCTGACAGGCTCCGCGCTGAGGGGTTTGGGCGTCGAGGCGCTGCTCGACGGCGTCGTCGAATGGCTGCCCGCGCCGAAACCCGCGGCGGACGGACTCAGCGGCATCGCCTTCGCAACCCTGCGGGACAAGGTCATGGGGCGCGGCCTGTGGGTGCGCCTCTACAGCGGCCGACTGCAGGGCCGCGAGGCCGTCTCCCTGCCCGGCAGGCCGGACCCGCTGACGGGAGAGACGCCGGACGTCGAACAGAAGATCACCCGCCTGCGGGACGTCGACGGGAGCGACATCGACAGCCTTGGGGCGGGGGAGATCGGCGTCGTGTTCGGGCTCTCCGCACTGAAGGTCGGTCAGATCCTGGGAGACCAGCGCCTGCTGCCGAGGAAGGTTCAGCCGGGCGCTCTTCGCGCGCCGGTGATGACTGTGGGCCTGGCGCCTGAGAATCAGGAGGACATGCCCGGCCTCGCCGAGGCGTGCGGCATGCTGGCCGAGGAGGATCCTCTCCTTCAGGTCCGCTACGAGAGGACGACCGGAGAACTGCACATGTCTGTCATGGGCGCGATTCAGATCGAGATTCTGCAGGAGACGCTCCTGACGCGCTTCGGCCTGAAGGTCAGCATGACCGAGCCGACGATCATATATCGTGAGACGGTGAAGCGGCCCGCGACCGGGTACGCCGAATACACCTGGCCCAAGCCCTGCTGGGCGATCCTGCGCTTCGACGTCAAGCCCGGGCCGCGCGGGAGCGGCGTTCAGTACCGCTCCGTCGTGCCGGCGCGCGAGATCCTGCCCCGGTATCAGCATCAGGTGGAGCAGGCGCTGACGCTGGCCCTCAGTCAGGGACGGCTGGGCTGGCAGGTGACGGACGTGGACATCACCCTGACGGGCGGGAGTCACCACCAGTTTCACACGCATCCACTGGACTTCATTGTGGCGACGCCCTGGGGCATACAGGACGCCCTGCGCAATGCCGGGAGCGTCCTGCTTGAACCGATCTGGGAATGGCGCATCCGCCTGCCGCAGACCGGCGTAGGCCGCGTCATGAGCGACGCGACCGCCATGCGCGGCGAAGTCACGGATGTGGCGAGCGACGGCGAGAACGCGGTCGTGACCGCGCTGCTGCCCGTCAAAGAGAGCATGGACTATTCGGTAAAGCTCGCTCAGCTGTCCGCCGGGCGGGCCGCCGTGAGCCTCAGACTGCACGGCTACCGCGAGTGCCCGGTGGAGCTGGGGGCCAGCGCGCCGCGCCGGGGCGTCGATCCGCTGGACACCAGCAAGTACATCCTTGCGGCGCGCAACGCCCTGTCGGCTGGCATATACGATGGGTAAATCCAAATGCCGGCTGATCCGTCGGGCACGCGGAAGGGGATACGTGACAATTCTGTTATTTCCCTGAAAAACCGCTTATCAGACCGCAGTTTTTGGTATAATACCGATATCGCTATTTTATCCCGAAAGGGGTCGTTCAGTCCTTGAGAAAGTTTAAGAACCTGGTCATCGGCGGCATAGAGAGCAAGATCGTCAACCTGATCCT
Organism: Clostridia bacterium; assembly: GCA_017431365.1. Classification (GTDB taxonomy): domain Bacteria; phylum Bacillota; class Clostridia; order Christensenellales; family Aristaeellaceae; genus Firm-10. The sequence goes on from JAFRLF010000150.1 coordinate 6,348, forward strand.
GATCGCCATCATCCTGCTCACCGTTGGCTCTGCGGGGATCAGCGTCACGCGCGATCATCTGCTGACCCGGCTGTCCCAGGAGACCAACGCCCGCCAGCAGCAGGCTATCACCGAGGTCACGGAAGGCGTTCTGGATTCGGTCGTCCGGACGAACATGCAGCAGGTTACTGGGCGGGACGCCCGGCTGACCGACGACATGTTTAAAGACCTCAAGACCCGCGTGGTCATGATGGGCGACTACGCCCAAAAGCTCTTTGAGCATCCGGAGGACTACCCCCTTCACAGCTTCGCCGAACCGGACGCCGCGCTGGACGGCCAGCTCAGCGCCCAGGTGCTCTACGCGCCGGGCGTGGACAAGGCCGCGCTGTCAGAGCGGTTGGGGCTTTTAGCCAACCTTTCAGAGCTGATGCTCGCGCTCTGCGACGCGTTTGGTGCGGAAAACGTCTTCGTGGCCGTGCCGGAGGGCGCCGTCCTGATCGCCAACAACATATCCGCCAGCTGGGTCGGCGAGGACGGGGAGCCCATTCCCTTTAATCCCCTCGGCTCGTACTGGTATGACCAGGCCGTCGAGGCGGGCGAGCTGGTCTTTTCGGACATTCAGACAGATACGGCTACCGGTGAAATCTGCGTGACATGCGTCATGCCGATCTACGCCCGCGGAGAGCTTCAGGCCGTCGTCGGGGCGGATCTGTTCCTCGACGTGATGGAGTCCACGGCTAAGAAGACCAGCTACGACGGCGGTATGCTGGTGGTCGTCAATCAGAACGGACACGCGGTGGTTTCTTCCTTTGATGAAGGACTGCTCGCGGTCAGACCGTCCGGAGAGGCGGCTGACCTGCGAGAATCTGAAAACGAAGTGCTCGCAGCCCTGACGCGCGACGCGCTCGAAGGCTCCACAGATGTCAGGCTTTTGACCCTTGATGGCAAAGAGTATTACGCCATGGGTTCGCCGGTGTCCACCGTGGGCTGGACGCTGATCACCATGTACGACAAATCGAAGCTGGACGCGCCCATCGAGACGCTTCAGCAGAATTACGACGCGATTGCCTCGGAGACCGCCGCGGATTACCTGGAGAAGAACGCCAGCTACAGGAACTGGGGCATTGCCATCCTGCTGTTGTTCGTCGTGCTGCTGGGCGGCGCTGCGATCATGCTGGGCAAGCGGATCGTCCGCCCCCTGAACACCATGATTGAGCGGATTGCCGAGCTGGATGCGGAGAAACCTCAGTTCATGATGGAGGACGTCTATCGCACGAAGGACGAGATCGAGGCTCTGGCGGAGTCGTTCGCCGAACTGTCGAAGCAGACCGTGAACTACGTCAGCGAAGTACAGCGGGTTACGGCCGAAAAGGAGCGCATCAGCACCGAGCTGCAGATGGCGAACCAGATCCAGGAGAGCATGCTGCCCAGCCTGTTCCCGGCCTTCCCTGACCGGAAGGAGTTCGACATCTACGCGACGATGGAGCCCGCCAAGGAAGTGGGCGGCGACTTCTACGACTTCTTCCTGATCGACGACGACCATCTGTGCATGGTCATGGCGGACGTCAGCGGCAAGGGCGTGCCAGCGGCGCTGTTCATGATGGCGTCCAAGATCATCATCCATAACTACGCCATGGTGCTGAATTCCTCCGCGGAGATTCTGGCCCGCACGAACGAGGCGCTCTGCTCCAACAACAAGATGGAGATGTTCGTCACCGTGTGGCTGGGGATTTTGGAGATCAGCACGGGCAAGGTCTCCTGCGCGAACGCCGGGCACGAGTACCCCGCCCTGAAGCACGGCGAGCAGTTCGAGCTGCTGAAGGACAAGCACGGCTTCGTGCTGGGCGGCATGAACGGCCTGCGCTACAAGGAGTACAGCATACAGCTCAGCCCGGGCGACAAGCTGTTCCTGTATACGGACGGCGTGCCCGAGGCCACCGACAACGAAGAAGAGCTCTTCGGCACGGACCGCATGATAGAGGCCCTCAATAAGGGCGCCGCCGGCACGCCGGTGGACGTGCTGCACAGCGTGCACGGCGCGGTGGACGCCTTCGTGGGCACCGCTCAGCAGTTCGACGATTTGACGATGCTGTGCCTGGAGTACCGCGGAAAGTAAAGGCATATCTTCTGAAGCATAAAAAGACATTCTGAAATCGGGAATCCGAAATCAGAATGTCTTTGTCTATATGGGCCTTAACCTGTCTGTCGAAAAGGACGGGTGAATAGGTCGTCAGGCTGCGGTCAGAGAGTCTGCCTCCGGGAGGGCTGACACCGTCAGACTGCCCGTAAGGGCGAACGTCAGTCCCAGGCCGATCGCGGCCGCTAACAGGATACCCAGAATAGAGATCAGCCTTTTTCTGCGCTCAGCCCTGTGCGCCAGAAGGGTGTGCGTCTGCGCCCCGATGAACACCCAGGCCGCGGCGATCAGCAGAGCCTCCAGAAGGACCTGCGGGATCGCCTTGTCGTAGTTGATGAAGGCGAAGGGCACCCGATAAAACAGATAGTCCGGGTATCTGTTCCGCGTGAACACCCACAGACCGGCCCCCGCCGTCAGGACGGAGACGCACCAGCCGGCGCGGCGCGCGCCCTGACTCCTGACGCCCTTCAGCATGGCGGGGACGTGCAGCCCCAGGTGCAGCCCCATCAGCACGAAGCACCAGTGAGACAGCGTCAGGTGAAGTCTGCGGCCCAGGGAGGCGCGCATAAACTCACTCAGGAAGGGCACAGCGTGCACGCTCATGTTGACGCCGCACAGCGCCGTTAGGATGAAGCAGATCATAAGCGCCGCGTTGATCAGCGTCTGAGCGGCGCGCAGCGGCGTATACCTGCCCTTAAACAGCGCGGCGTACCATTTCCGGTTCAGAATCTGGTGCAGGATCATCAGCGCGGTCATGCCGATGCCCAGCCACTCGTGCCATGCCTCGCCCGTCACCTGATACGACATCATCAGCAGAAGCCCGACGCTCAGCAGAATGTCGACGACCTGCCTTGTCCGTTTTTCAGGCATAGCTCAGTCACTCCTCAGGGCTCGATATTCAGGGACGCGGCCCAGTCGGTCAGCTCGTCCACCGTCGTGCGGGCGGAGAAGCGCTTGCCCTCAAGCCACGCGCCCGCGCCGGCCTGCTGCTCCAGATGGTTCATGCTGTTGCCCAGTCCGCTGCCGCCGGAGGTGAAAAACACCGCCATGGTCTTGTCCGTCAGGTCGACGCTCTCCACAAAAGTAGATACGATGCGCGGCACGTCGCCCCACCAGATGGGGTAACCGATGAAGACCGTGTCGTAGCCCGTCAGGTCAGGCAGCTCGCCCGCAATGGCGGGACGGCAGGCGGGGTCGTCGGTCTCCTGAGAGGTGCGGCTGCTGCGGTCGTTGTAATCGAGGTCGGCGTCGGTATAGGGCTGTTCGGGAACGATCTCATACAGGTCGGCATTCAGGCCTTCAGCCAGTTTTTCCGCGACGCCTTTCGTGGTGCCTGTCGCGGAGAAGTATACGACCAGGATGTGGCTGGAGGGCGTCGCGGCGTCTTCGGCCAGGGCCGGGATACAGGAAACGCAGGATACGATCAGTGTCAGAGCGGTTAGAAGCGCGGTCAGCTTTTTCATGGGTGAAATCTCCTTTCTCATAATAGCATGTCGACGATCAGGCCTGTACACAGTGAAAATACCATGACGAAACCCAGATAGAGGATAAACCGTTTCCATCCCAGGACGATTTTCATCGCGCCGAGGTTCGTGATTTTTGTGGCCGGGCCGGTCAGCATGAAGGCCGCCGCGCTGCCCATGCTCATGCCGTCCGCCAGCCATTCGTTGAGCAGCGGTATCGTACCGCCGCCGCACATGTAAACGGGCACGCCGATGGTCGCGGCCATCAGGACGCCGAAGCCGTTGTTCCGGCCGAACAGGCCGCTGACGAAGCCGTCCGGCACGTGGATCTGATAGAGCGCCGTCAAAAGGATCCCCAGGGCGAACATGGGGCCTGTGGCTTTGACGTTCCGCCAGACGTTCTTCAGAAACCGGAGCAGCAGATTCGGGTCGGTGTCCCGGCTCTTCCCTTCATGAAACCCGGTGAAGTCAAAGAAACTTTTATCCTTCCCGCTGTAAAACAGGTGGATGAGCCACCCCGCCGCGCATCCGCACAGGAAGCAGCTGGCGCAGCGGATGACGAGCGCCGTCTGACCCAGCGCGCCGCTGTAGAAAATCAGCTGAGGGTTTAAAAGGATGCTGCTCATCATGAATGCGGCCAGGTAATCGTCTTTGACGCCCTGTTCTGAAAACGATGCGGCTATGGGGATCGTACCGTACATGCACAGCGGCGAGGCAATGCCTAAAAGACTTGCGGGCACCACGCCCAACCAGCCCATCTTCCGCCGCCCGATCCGGGAGAACGCGCTGTGGATGTACTTTTTCCCGAACACCGATACGGCGCTGCCCAGCGCGATGCCCAGAGCCCAGTACGGTGCGATCTGCCGGATCTGGATGTCCAGATAATACCAGAGATAGACGGCTTCTCTCTGAATCCAATCCCACATCGTCTATTCTCCGATGACGACCAGGCGGTAGTTCCGGCTGCCCAGACCGTTCCGTTCGCCGACGTCCAGCGTATAAAGCCCGTTCTGGCGCTCGATGCGGCGGCGAAGGCTTTCGCTGTCGGGCATGGCGTAAACCAGATCGATGGCGGCCTGGTCGATGGCCAGCGGATCGGTGGAGGCCAGGATGCCGATGTCGTGCATATCGGGTTCGGCGGGGCTGCCGTCGCAGTCGCAGTCCACGGACAGGCGGTTCATGACGCTGATGTAGACGATATTGTCGCCCATATATGCGTCCACGCCCTTAGCCGCGTCAGCCATGGCTTCCAGGAAGGGATCCTGTTCGCCCCAGATGCCGCCGCTGGTCTTTGTGCCGCCGGAATGGATCCACACCTTGCCCATGGCGGAGCCGAAGCCGATGGAGATGTTCTTGATCGCGCCGCCGAAGCCCGCCATGGCGTGGCCCTTGAAGTGAGTCAGGACCAGGAAGGCGTCGTAATCGTTGAAGTGATCGCCCACGTAGTCCACGCTGATGCGCACGCCGCCCTCGATCGGGATCTCCATGCTGCCTTCCTCGTCCAGGATGTCCAGTTCTGCCACGTCCAGAAGGCCGTTGTCCTTCGCCTGCTGCCGGTGCATGGCCGTCGAGGAACGGCTCCCGCCGTAGGCGGTGTTGCACTCCACGATGGTGCCGTTCACCAGGTGAACGAGTTCGGTGATCAGCTCGGGCCGCAGGTAATTGCTGCGTTCGCTCTCGCCGGTGGACATCTTGACGCCGACCCGGCCGGTGAGGTCCACGCCCAGCGCCTGATACGCCTCGACGAGACTTTCGGGTGAAATATCGCTGATGAAGTACACGACGGGCGCGGACTCGTCCTCCGTGCAGTGGGGGAGAGCGCTTGTGTCAAGGCTGACGCCGCCGTTTGTCACGAGCGGGTACGCCAGCGCGGACGAACAGAGCAGACAGAGCGCGAGCGCCGCTGAAAGCCATTTTTTCATGTTTTGATCCTCCTTCAGAATGTTTCTTAAATAATTCTGTTTTCACGCCATTTGCCGCTTTGGAACCGCGAGATGTCAAGCGCGGCCTTGACGCACCAGTCCAGCACCATCGCAAGCGCTATGCCGATCACGCCCAACCCCAGCCACTTGGCCAGCAGGAACGAGAGAAACGTGCGGCAAACCACCGTGGCGAAGATGGAGGCCCACATGGTGAATCTGACGTCGCCCGCGGCCCGCAGACCTGACGACAACGGACCGGAGAACGGCTGAACCAGGGCCGAAAACAGATTGTGTATCGCGACGATGATCAGAATCAGCCGCTTGGTCTCCGGGGTCAGATCGTACAGGGGCAACAAGAGCGGCGTCAGGAGCATGACCATCGCGTTCCACACGATGGCGAGGCACAGCGACAGGCGGGTCAGCTTGCGCATGTAATAGTCCGCCGCTTTCGGGTCGTTCGCGCCCATGCACTGCCCGATGACCGTGATGAACACGGTTCCCAGGGACATGCTCATGCACGCGGCCAGCGACCAGAAGGTCTGACCGGTGGTGTTCGCCGCGATCTGCGAGGTGCCAAACGTCGCTACCAGCATGCCCAGCACGACCTTGGCCGCCTGAAACAGCGTGTTTTCAATGGAATTTGGGATGGCGATGCCCAGTATGCGCTTGGCCATGGGCACGTCGAGCCTTAGAACGTACTTGAGCCGGATCCGGATCTGGCCCGGCTTTCGCTCTCCGGCGCACAGCCAGGTCATGACGGCGGCGGCGACGTACCAGGAAATGGTCGTCGGCCAGGCCACGCCCGCCGCGCCGGCCTTCAGGGCGAATATGCCGACGGCGTTGCCGGCGACGTTGACGAGATTCGCCAGCAGTGACACCCACATGGTCGTCTTCGTCTCGCCCATGGAGCGGTAGACCGCCGCGCCCGCGTTGTACACTGCGTTTGCCGGAAAGGATAGCGTGACGATCCACATGTACGTCTGACAGGCGGACATCGTCGCCGGCTCCGTTTCGGGGTACATGGCCCGCAGAAGTCCGGATCCGAACAGGAGCATCAGCCCCATGCAGGCGAGGGAGAGCACCCCGGCGGTGTGGAAGATCTGCGACGCCGCCAGTTCGGCGTTTTCCCGGCTTTTGCTGCCGATGTACTGACTCACCACCACCGCTCCGCCGGCGGATATGGCGGTGAACAGGTAGATGAAAATGGTGTATACCATGGTGTCCAGTCCGACGCCCGCGACGACGGCTTCTCCGGCATAGCTGACCATCATGGTGTCGGCCAGGCCGACGACCATCTGCAGCACCTGTTCGATGATCAGTGGGACGATCATCGCCTTCAGCGCCGCGTTGGAAAAGGCCTGCCAGTCCCGCGGCAGGGTTTTCCGGGGCTCGATCCATCGGCTGATTCCCTGCATGTCCGCTACCCCGCTTATTTAATGGCCTGATTGCCCGTGGACCAGACGTGCTTTTCCCCGGCGTTTTCCGGTCTGTTCTGCGCCATGACGCCGGCCAGCGGATGCGGCGTGTACAGCGCCTCGAGATACGCGATTTCCTCGCCGCTCAGGTCAAGGTCCGTCGCGCCGACAGCGCCGTCCACGTGGCGCAGCTTCGTCGCGCCGACGACGGGGGCGGCGACCTTCGTAAGCAGCCAGGCCAGGGAGATCTCCGACATCGATACGCCGCGCCTGTCGGCGATCTCCGCCACACGGTCGATGATGAGGCTGTCCTCCTGGGCGGTCGCGTCGTACTTGAAGCGGGCGTAAGCGTCCTTTTCAAGCCGCTCGGAGGTCTCGCCGGGCTTGCGGGAAAGCCTGCCCGCGGCCAGGGCGCTGTAAGGCGTCATCGCGATGCCCTCTTCGCGGCAATAGGGCGCCATTTCGCGCTCCTCCTCGCGGAAGATCAGGTTGTAGTGTCCCTGGACGGATATGAACTTGGGAAAGCCCTCCCTTTCCGCCAGAGCGTTCGCCTTGGCCAACTGCCAGGCGAAACAGTTTGATATGCCGATATACCGCGCCTTGCCCGCCTGTACAATCCGGTTCAGGCCGTCCATGATGTCTTCGATCGGGGTCTGCCAGTCCCACATGTGATATATGTACAGATCCAAATAGTCCATGCCGAGGTTCTGAAGGCTCCTGTCGATCATTTTCTCGATGTGCCGCTGCCCCGTGACGCCGGCTTCGATTTCCTCACGGGTGCGGGGCAGGAATTTCGTGGCCACGACGACCTCGTCCCGCCGGGCAAAGTCTCTGAGCGCGCGGCCCAGATACTGCTCGCTGGTGCCGCTCTGATAGGCGATGGCCGTGTCGTAAAAATTGATGCCCGACTCCAGACCGTGCCTTATGATTTCGCGGGAATGTTCTTCGTCCAGCGTCCAGGCGTGCTGACCCTGGCCCGCGTCGCCGAAGCCCATGCACCCCATACATATGCGGGAGACGGTCAGGTCGGAATGGCCCAGCTTTGTGTACTTCATGGCTTCAAAACCTCCTTCTCAGTATCCAGAAGCTTTTTAAGACAGCTGTATGTCAGATCATATGCTGACTGAAACACATAGGGGATACCTGCCAGCGCCATGGCTTCCTTCTGCTTTTCCGTCACGCTGGTGTAGGGATAGATGCCGTAAATAAAGGGAAAAAAGGCGTATAAAAACCGCTGCCGGGCCGCCTGATCCATTTCCGGGGCAAACTTTTCCAGCATGCGGGTGACCGCGTTCAGCGACGCGCCGAAGGCGACCTTGAACTCCGCCAGCCGCTCCGGACGCGACTGGGCCTCCATATCGAACAGGTTCATGGAAAGCAGCCGCAAAAGCCTGGGCCTGTCCGTCAGGGTGCGGGCCAGCACCGCGGCCAGTTCGTCGCGGGTCATATCGTCGCGCTGGGCAATCACTGCGTTCATGGCCCCGACCCAGAGTTCGTATTCCCGCGCAAGCAGGGCGAGGAAGATCTCTTCCTTCGTCTCGAAGTAGTTGTAGATGGACGTGCGGGTAAAACTTGTCGCCGCGCCGATCTCCTTGATGGTGATTTCCTTAAAGCTCATGGTTTCATAAAGCGCCGCGCAGGCGGAGATGATCTCCTCTCTCCGCGCAGCCGTGCGCGCCGGTGACCCTCTGGACATGCAATATCCCTCCTGGAACATAAACTGACACGGTGTCAACATAAAGAGAATAACACGATTCTGACATCGTGTCAATTTAAGATTTGTATACACAACAATGCGGGTAAGAATACCGGAGCGGATATTTACGCGCATGACATAAGCGGCGCGAGCGCGCCGGAAAGGTTTGGCGGAAATTAACTTTGTCTTTATTGACATACCCGCGCAATACGGTATAATAATGCATAATTGATGCATAAATACGCATGGAGGTGCATATAAATGGACAAGAAGGACATCAAAAAAGTCGTACTGGCCTATTCGGGCGGTTTGGATACGTCGATCATCATCCCCTGGCTGAAGGAGAATTACAATAACTGCGAGGTCATCGCCGTCTCCGGTGACGTGGGGCAGGGGACCGAGCTGGACGGCCTCGAGGAAAAGGCCAAAAAGACCGGCGCCAGCAAGCTGTACATCCTTGACCTGAAGAAGGAGTTCGTGGAGGATTACATTTTCCCGACCATGCAGGCCGGAGCCGTCTATGAGGGCGAGTACTTGCTGGGCACGTCGTTCGCGCGCCCGGTCATCGCCCGGCGCATCGTCGAGATCGCCCTTCAGGAAGGCGCGGACGCCATCTGCCACGGCTGCACCGGCAAGGGCAACGACCAGGTCCGCTTCGAGCTGGCGATCAAGGCCTTCGCCCCGAAGATGCACATCATCGCCCCGTGGCGCGAGTGGAGCATCAAGTCCCGCGAAGAGGAGATCGACTACGCCGAGGCGCATGACATTCCCCTGCGCATCAACCGCGAAACCAATTATTCCAAGGACAAGAACCTCTGGCACCTGAGCCACGAGGGTCTTGATCTTGAGGATCCGGCCAACGAGCCGCAGTATGACAAGCCCGGCTTCCTGGAGATGGGCGTTTCTCCCGAGCAGGCGCCCGACAAGCCCACATACGTGACGCTGACCTTTGAAAGGGGCATTCCCGTGGCCGTCGACGGCGAGAAGATGGACGGCGTAGCCCTCGTCGAAAAGCTCAACGCCCTGGGCGGCGCGAACGGCATCGGCCTTGTGGACCTCTTGGAGAACCGGCTCGTCGGCATGAAGAGCCGCGGCGTCTACGAGACCCCCGGCGGCGCGATCCTGTACCGGGCGCACGAGGTCCTCGAGACCCTGTGCCTCGACCGCGACACTCAGCACTACAAGGCCCTGGTGGCCAACCGGTTTGCCGAGCTGGTGTACTTCGGCCAGTGGTTCAGCCCCCTCAGGGAGGCGCTCAGCGCTTTCGTCACCGAGACGCAGAAGACCGTCACCGGCGAGGTGCGCCTGAAGCTGTACAAGGGCAACATCATCAACGCAGGCGCGAAGAGCCCCTTCTCCCTGTACGATCCCGAGATCGCCACTTTCGACGAGGATCACGTCTACAATCAGGCGGACGCCGCGGGCTTTATCAACCTCTTTGGCCTGCCCACCAAGGTTAAGGCCATGACCGACGCGAAGAATAAGTGATAGGCCGAACGAATATGATTGGATGCGGCGGGGGAAGTATCTCCCGCCGTTTTTGAAAGGAGCAGATCATATGGAAAAGCTCTGGTCGGGGAACCTGCACGCCGCGCTGGATCCGGTATCGGACGAGATCAACGCGTCCATCCGCTTCGACCGGCGCATCTACCGGCAGGACATCAAAGGCTCCGTGGCACACGCCCGCATGCTCGGCGCAAAGGGTATCATCCCGAAGGCGGATGCCGAGGCCATCATCGCGGCGCTTAAAGACATACTCTCCGAGATCGACGCCGGATCCCTCGCCATTGACGAGAGCTGCGAGGATATCCATTCCTTCGTGGAGATGGAGCTGACGCGCCGCCTGGGCGACGTGGGGAAGCGCCTCCACACCGCCCGCAGCCGCAACGACCAGGTGGCGCTGGACTTCCGCCTCTTTCTGCGGGACGAGACACAGGACATCATCGGCAAGACGCTGGCGCTGCTTTCGGTCCTTTCTGACAAGGCGGAGGCGCACAGGGCCGACATCATGCCGGGATATACGCACATGCAGCGGGCGCAGCCGATCACGATGGGGCATCACCTGATGGCCTGGGCCATGATGCTCACCCGCGACGTCGGCCGCATGAAAGACGCGCTCCGCCGCATGAACGAATCGCCGCTGGGCTGCGCGGCCCTCGCCGGGACGACCTACGACATCGACCGCATGGGCCCGGCTCTGGAGCTCGGCTTTGACGGGATCACGAAAAACAGCCTCGAGGGCGTGGGGGATCGGGATTTCGCGGTGGAGCTTCTGTCCGCCTTCGCGATGTGCATGGCGCATCTGAGCCGATTCTCCGAGGAGATCATCCTCTGGTCGTCGTGGGAATTCAGGTTCGTCAGCATCGACGACGGGTACTCCACCGGTTCAAGCATCATGCCGCAGAAGAAGAACCCGGACATGGCGGAGCTGGTGCGCGGCAAGACGGGCCGCGTCTACGGCGATCTCATGACGATGCTGACGGTTTTGAAGGGCCTGCCTCTGGCCTACAACAAGGATCTTCAGGAGGACAAGGAGGCCCTGTTCGACGCCATAGACACGCTGAAGCTGAGTCTGAACGTCTTCGCTCCCATGGTGGCCACGATGAAAGCTCATGCGGAAAACATGCGCGCGGCGGCGTCCGGCGGCTTCATCAACGCGACCGATTGCGCCGATTACCTGACGCGGAAGGGCATGCCCTTCCGCACGGCGTACCGCGTGACGGGCGACCTGGTCAACGAGTGTATGGCCCGTCATACGACGCTTGAGGATCTGCCCCTTGAGGTGTACAAGTCCTTCAGCGATCTGTTCGAGGACGACATATACGAGAACATCTCTCTGGAGGCCTGCGTCAGCCGCCGCGTGAGTGAGGGCGGCCCGGCGCTCGCGTCGGTGGACAGGCAGATCGAGTGGGTGCGGGCTTTTATCGGAAAGGAAGAAAACCCTTCTTGAACGCGCGTAGCTGATATGCTATCATTGAGCCGTAAAACGCTCCATACGTCAGGAGGCCGAAGCCGTGACGGTTTTTATCAGAGTTCAGCGCGTGGGGCGCGGACAGATTGTGTCTGCGCCCCTGTCTTTGGAAGGCGTTCCCGCGACCGCGGGGGAACTGATCTGTGCCTGTGTCGATGCCTGCGTCCATGAACAGCGCGTGCGCGTTGAGGCCGGATATCGGCCTCTGACGCCGGAAGAACTGGCAGGGTGCGCGAAAATTGGGAAGATCGCCTTCAACTTTGATTATAACGGGAAAAAGGCTGACCTCGACTCCGCGAAGGATACGGCCATGCAGGCCTATCGGGACGGGCTTTTTCGCGTGTTCCTCAACGGCGTGGAGCTGACTGATGAGGACACGCCTGTTCATCTGTCTGAAGGGGACGAGCTGACCTTCATCCGCCTGGTGATGCTGGCCGGCCGGCTCTGGTAAAAGGAGAGTTCGCTTATGTTCGACAATTGGATGCTGTGGAATGGGATATCTTTCAATCCTTCGCAGAAATCTCTCGAATACATCCAGAAGATCCGTCAGCGCAACAGCTCTCTGCCCGCAGATGAGCGGCGGTTCCTTATGATCACATTGAAAACACCTTACTTTAAAGAGTTAAGGACGGTCCTTTCGGGCGATGATCCGACTAAGGTGAGGGATTTTTTCGAAAAGGATATGTTCCGGATCTTCGGCCCTGGCATTCTTGAAAGACACAGGGAAGCTTTTCTGTGGGCCGTTGAGCATATCGTGCAGTGGCCTTATCAGCTGGGTATCGGACGCAGACCTGCGCGCTCGCGATATCTGCCCGGACATATCCGTCACATTCTGTGGATGGCCCATACCTTTTATACGCAGGCGGTGGTAGACGCCGATATCTGCGACATACTCAGCGGTGATCTCCCGGAGGATGCGCTCAGTTTTGTGCGCGACAGTCGGACGGGCTTCTGTTCAGAAATCGTCGCGTATGAGATTGACCGGGGCAATGTCCGTCTGAAAACCCAGCTCATGGATATGCTGAGAGGCGAGGAAGGGGCCCCTGATCCAAGCCGGACGCTCTTTAAGGGCATCTTTATGAGCCATGACGCGGAACTGCACCGGGCGCTGGGGCGGCTTTTGGTCGCGGCCCGGCTGGAGGAGGGGCTGCGCCAGGCCATATGTGAGACTGCGGATGAAGGAACCCTGGAAGGATTTCTTGAGATTCTCGACGTGATCGCTGAAAACGACCTCATACGCTTTTCTTCGGTCAAGCGGGCCGCGGCTGTGTGGCTGGGCTTCAGTGTGGAAGATGGCAAGGACCTTGAGCGCCTTTCCCGCAAGGAGATGACCGGTCTGAGAACAGCCCTCATGGACGCTGGTAAGAGAAGGGCAATGCTTGAGTCGGAAGACAACCTTTCCGTTTACTTAGCTCTCTGCGCCGTGGGCATCGTCGAGATCGGGGATGCCGTACGTATGGCGCTGGACCTGACGGCGAGCGGCACGCGGCGTCAGGCGCTGGTCTGCGCCCTGTTCAGCCGGTCGCTGGGCATTAAGGAACTCTATCGGAAGCAGACGGTCGGGGCGCTGCTCTCGCGCTCCGATGATCAGGAGCTGACGGCTGTATACCTGAGCGGACAGCAGTATTACTGGCGCACAGCTATAGAGCCCTATGAACCGAAAAGCCCCGATCATTTCTTCGACGGTCAGCTGGATGCGGAACCGGAGACAGAATCCGCCGAAATTAAACCTGTTCCGCCGTTTGAAGACGCCGATGTTACCCGCCGTTTTTTCGACGTCATGCGGACCTGTCTTAAGCGCCTGTCCAAAAAGGAAACAGTCTATGATCCCTGTGTCATGCCCTGGTTCGCGGCAAAGCTAGCGCGTTCGGATATCGCCCTGTGTCTGTGCGCAACAGCTCTGGCCCTGGATGATCGGGCGAAGGATGAGGCCATAGCCCTGATCCCACTGCTTCAGGCGGGGGATCGCTCCGCGTGCGTCCGGGCGCTGCTGAGCACCCCGAAGAGAGCTGCGCAGCGTCAGGCGCTCATGGTCCTGGTAGCGGATCGGGAGTCGATGACGCAACGCGACGCCTTCCGTATTCTGGATGAATTGCCAGCCGCGCAGCTGGATTACTCAGCTCTTGAGGGGCATTTGCGCCTTAAGGATCCGATCGTGCGGAAAAATGTGATGACTCTGCTCATGAAACAGGGCGACGACGGCCTGATGTCCTGCGTGAAGCGCCTGCTCGCGGACAGACGTGAGACCTGCCGCGCTGCGGGCTATGAGCTGATGACGGTGATTGCCCGGTCGCAGGAACGGAAGGCCCTGCATGGATCCTGCCGGGCGGCGCTGACCGCTCAGGCCCATGACGAGCCGCGTGAGAAGATGCTCTGGGAGACGTGCGCCGAAGCGCTCGGTTTGGACGCGGCGCGCGCAGACGCAGAAAAACCACACGATCCGCCCGGGAAGCGGATCACCGAAGAGGATCTGTATACCGACCGGGACGAGGATCAGCCGGATCTTTCCTTCGTTAGCAGGAATCCGGTCTACGCGCAGGCGTTTTTTGACATCTTTCCGGATTCCGGACTGCGCGACGCCGCCGGATCGACCGCGCAGAGCCGCGCTGCCGGAGCGACCTGTGCTTCCTTGCGCCAGGCCTGGGAGGACATCAGCGCCCTGGAAGCGCTCATACAACAGCACGGGGAGGATCCCGTCATCTCCAAATATAAAGGCGGCGGCCTGCTCGATTATGCGGCTTTGCCGACCTTGCGCCAGTGTGAAATAAACGGAGAAACGTATCCGCTGGCGGAGGTTTGGGAGAACTGGTGGCAGACGCTGAACGATACCGGGCGTCTTGTGCGGGCGCTTCTGTCCGTCAGTGCACGCCTGCCCGGTGAGCAGGACACCTCCGGCACGGTTGAAATGCTTTTCGGCGCGGGATTCTCGCGGCAGATCGACCTGATTCAGCGCGTGAATCTGGAGCGCGTCTGCGGATACCTGATCGGCCGGCACGCCGACAGGACGCTGCTGACGCAGGCGGCCCTCTATCTGACGGATATACTGGCTAACAGGCTGAGCGACCGGGAGTTTTATCCAAAGTCGTCGGACAGGTACAGCGTCAGCATCATTGCGGACAGGCGGGCCGGTTGGCTGCTGATGTGGCTGACGGATCCGCCGGAGGTGGAAGTCAGTCACTGCTTTGACGCGCGGCGGATCCTGCCCCGGCGCTATTATGCCATCCTGGCGCGGCGCGATACTGCCGAAGGAGAAAAAACCGCCTACGCGATGCCCTATCTTCAGTACACCGACAACCCCGACGTCATCAGGGTCTGGGATTATATGGGGAACAGGGTCGTTCTCGACACGGGCGTCTGCGGATACCTGAAGGCGTATCGCCGCGGTCAGATGAGCAAGGCCTCGATTTACCGGTTTATCTTTCACCCGAAGAATTTGAGGAACGCGTTGATGGAACTGTCGCTTCTGGCGCAGTATCGGCGGACGATCGAACCAGAGAAACGTTTGACGGTGTGGCGAAGCAACCACATGTTCGGCCCGCGAAACCGGCGGGCCGATGTTGTGCGCGATCTTCTCGGGAAGAAAGAGCTCGTCAACGGTGAAGATCGGGCGCTGCTCGACCTGGCTCAGGAGGTTTATGGCACCGTCTTGTCCATCGTGCTCGATGATGAACTGAAGCGCGGCGAGATGAAGGGCAGGTACACGGATTTTATCTCAGGTATTGCATATTTCAGCGGGGTAAAGTGGCTCGGCGAGATCTGGACGGCCATGGGAGAGGGGAAGCTCCACCGCAGCGCATGGTATTATGATTCATCTGTGCGCAGTCAGAGCCTGAGCCATCTGCTGGGCGTCTGCGCACCTGCGCCGGAGGACGATGCCTCGGCCCTTCGCGCCGTGGCCGGGGAAAAGAAAATCTCCGACAGCCGCCTTATCGAAACGGCGATGTACAATCCCGCATGGATCGATCTGGTAGGTGAGGCGCTGGGCATCGACGGGTTCCGTTCGGCGGCGTACTATTTCATCGCCCACATGAACGAACAGCAGGACGAGGAGCGTCAGGCGGTCATCGCCCGCTATACGCCGCTGACTGCGGAACAGCTGCAGGCCGGAGCCTTTGACGCCCGTTGGCTGAAAGACGTCTATGCAGCCGTGGGAGAGAAGCGCTTCAATCAGTTGTATGCCGCGGCAAAGTACATCACCGACGGCGCGAGGCACAGCCGTGCGCGCCGCTACGCCGACGCCGCCCTCGGGCGGCTGAATGTGGACGATGCGGAGGCGCAGATCAGCGAAAAACGAAATAAAGACCTGCTGATGGCCTATGCGGCGATACCGTTGGCCGATGAGGCGGACCTCCTTCGGCGGTACCTGTTTATTCAGGCGTTTCTGAAACAGAGCCGCCAGTTCGGCGCGGTCCGTTCAGCCAGCGAGAAGCAGGCGTCGGAAATGGCGCTGGTCAACCTGGCGGCCAACGCGGGCTATGAAGACGTGACCCGTCTGACCCTGAGCCTGGAGACGCGCGCGGCCGCCGAATACGTTCATCTGTTCGACCCGCGCGACGTCGAAGGCATGACCCTCCATCTGGAGGCGGATGAAGCGGGCCGCATCGGCATCGTCTGCGAAAAAGACGGGAAGCGCCTCAAATCCCTGCCGCCCAGCCTGAAAAAACATGAATACGTCGCGAGACTTGCGGAGGGGAAAAAGGCCCTGTCCGGTCAGCAGAGCCGGGCAAAGCGGTTTTTCGAAGAGGCTATGGAGGATGGCGCCGTGCTCAGCGCGGGTGAGATCGCGGCTCTTTGGGACAATCCGGCTGTCAGGCCGCTGATCGAGCGGCTGGTGTTCCGGGCGGAGGAGCGCTTCCTCATGCCCGTCGACGGCGGGTTTGCGGATCTCAGCGGCGGTATATCGGCTCTGGAGGCGAATGAAAGCCTGACCGTAGCGCATCCGCTGGATTTTTACCGCGCCGGCGTATGGCTTCAGTGGCAGTCGTATATCTTCGAAAGGCGGATCATCCAGCCCTTCAAACAGGTGTTCAGGGAGCTGTATATCAAGACGGCGGATGAGCTGGGACAGAGCGAGTCACAGCGCTACGCCGGGTATCAGATCCAGCCGAAAAAGGCGGCGGCGGTCCTCAGGACACGCCGCTGGCTGGCCGCCGAAGGCGGCCTTGAAAAGGTGTTTTATAAAGAAGATCTCATGGTCGTCATCAGTGCCGCCGCGGACTGGTTCTCACCCGCGGACATCGAGCCGCCGACCCTTGACGGGGTGATCTTCCTCTCGCGGTCGGAATGGAAACGCGTACCCATCGACAGCGTTCCCGACCGTCTGTTTTCTGAGATCATGCGCGACGTCGATCTGGCCGTCAGCGTGGCTTACGCGGGCGGCGTGGATCCGCAGGCCAGCCATTCCACGATAGAGATGCGGGAGGCGCTGCTGAACTTCACGCTGCCGCTGTTCGGCCTGACGAACGTCAGAGTGGAGAAGAGGCACGCCGTCATTCATGGAAAGCGCGCCGATTACACCGTTCATCTGGGCAGCGGCGTGATCCATCAGCGCGGCGGAGCGATGATCAACATCGTGGCGGTACATTCCCAGCACAGGGGAAAGCTGTTTCTGCCCTTCGCGGACGATGATCCGCAGACGGCGGAGATCCTCACAAAGGTACTGTTCCTTGCGGAGGATCAGAAGATCAGGGATCCCGTGATCCTTTCACAGATTCGCGGATGATGCGGGGTGAACGCCCTAACGCCTTCACGCTTAAGCGTCTATATCACTGACGGCGTACGTCCAGTTCGCTTGAGGATACCGCGCTTCGAGAGCGGCTTTCTGCTCCGACGAGCAGATGATCAGCTGCAGGTCGGAGAGATTGTCCAATCCGCTGTAGTCCCGAATCTCGCTCCCCAGCAGGATGAGTTCCCTGAGGGCATGCAGCTCTGACAGGCATTCGAGCGACTCCAGACTCACGTTCTGCACGCACAGGCTGATCAGCCGCGGAAAGTGGAGCGGCGTCATCGCTTCCACACCCATGACGTGACGGCGGTAGTCCAATTCCTCCAAAGAGGCGAGGATCTGCAGATCGTGCAGGCTTACGGCGTCGGAGGTAAGGCTCGTCAGCTGTCGCAGATCAAGGTGTGAGAGGGCATAGGCCGTGTTCCAGTTCAGGCCGTTGAGCGCCAGCGATTTGAGCTGCGTCAAGCGGCCCACCTCCGTCCAGTCCCTGAGCGCGAGGTTATATAGGCTCAGCTGGACGAGGGGCAGTTCTTCAAACCCCGCCAGCGTGTCGATGCCCGTCCCGCCGATGTCCAGCTCGACGAGGTCCGTCAGCGCGAGGATTTCACCCGCGCTGCGGATCGGGCATCCGCTGACGTTCAGGGCGGCAAGCCCCTCGACGTCCTGCAGCGGCAGAAGGGTGGTTACCGGGTTGTGCGAGAGGCCGAGGCGCGTGAGGCGCAGGCCTCGCAGGGGCGAGAGGTCGCTGATGTTCTGGTTGTGCAGGCAGAGCTCCCGCAGGGCGGGCATGTGGCACACGTCCTCAAGGCTCGTTATGCCCCCGTTTTCCGCCCAGAGCCCGGCGGCGCGGACGGCGTCGTCGTACACCCATATGTACTCGCCCTGGAACCAGATCTCCGATTCGGATCCATAGATTTGACGGCCACAGACGTGCAGAGCCGTCACGCCGCGCAGGTCGCCATAGGTGACGGGGCCCTCGTCGCGCCCGAGCGCGTAGAGGACGGCCCGTTCGATCAGAGGCTCCTGAAACGAGTAAGCTTTTGCGTCGGAGGGCGCAAGCCGAAGGCGCAGCAGGGCAAACAGCGCGATCAGCGCGCAGGCGATGAGCGCCGCGCCGATCCACCGGATCAGGCGGCGCTTTTTCTGCGGCCCGGGCGCGCCGTAGCGGGCGGCCAGCAGGTCGGCCTGCATGTCGCGTGCCCGCTGGTAGCGGTGGGCGGGGTCGAAAGCCGTGGCGCGCCGCACGATGGCCCTTACGTCGCCGTCGAGGGCGTCGTCGGCCTCTTCGCCGTACTCGCCCGTCAGGCAGTACCTGAGCAGCACGCCCGCGGAATAGACGTCGCTGCGCTCGTCCGTCTGAGCGTAGCCGAACTGCTCCGGCGGCGCGGTGAGCCGCGTGCCCATGACGCGGGTGTCCACGTCCTCACGCTCGCGGTAGAGGCGCGAAATCCCCATGTCGATGAGGTGGCAGTCGCCCAGGGCGTCCAGCACCACGTTCTGCGGCTTGACGTCGCGGTGGATGACGGGTTCCGGCAATTCGTGCAGGAATATGAGCTTTTCAAGAAGGGATATCAGGCAGTTGAGCGCGGCGCCGCGGGTCATGCCGGGTTTGTCGATGGCGGATTCGGTGATCGCTTCCAGCGACTGCCCCGGGATATACGTCCGCACGAGGGCGTGACAGGGGTGTCCGTCCTTTTCATAGTCCAGGCTTTCTATGAGGCGGGGGAAGGAGTCTGCCAGTGGATCCTTCTGCCCGTGGATGAGAGTCAGGATGTGTTCTTCGTTCATAAGGACGGCGATACCGTTCTCGGTCTGCGCCGTCTTGACGATGACCTGTATGTCCGAGGCGGGATCAAGGGCCAGGTACGTCGCGCTCTCCTCGGAGACCTTGATGAGCGACTGCGCCTGATATCGCCCGATAGCCTCCGGCAGCGCCGCGCTGGCGTCGAAAATGGGCTCAGTCATTGCTGTTTTCCCGGTAGAGGGGCTGCTCGCCCTGCTGAAGGAGCAATTCGTTGCAGGCGGCCATGCCGCACTTGTTGTGCAGCGCGTAGATGATGATGGCGTCGCGGCGGATGCGGGGATAGAGCTCCGACGTCCCCGCCAGGCGCAGAAGGCGGTTACAGTCCGTGGCGGTCAGCTTCATGCACAGGGCGATGCGCAGCACCATGTTCCGGCCTGGGTGTTTTTCCCCGCTGAGAATGTGGTAAAAGTACGACCGGTCGATTTCCGTCAGGGCGATCAGTTCCTTGGCCGTGAGCTTTTTTTGATCCATCATCTCGTACAGCAGCGCCGAAAAGGACGGCTGCTGGGCCGTCTTGTGCCATGATATAGCTTCTTCGAAGGATTTGGCGCTGTTGATCCGCGTCAGCAGCTGTGAAGTGGTGATTCTCCCGTCCCGTCCCGCCGCCATGGCGTCCGCCCCCTCCAAGAGTGCTTGGGTTTGTTCCGATTATAACATAATACATTTGCGAGATTCAACCGGCGCGGAAACGCGTCTGAAAAAGTCTTCTCTCAGGACACCACAGCGCGCTTTTTTTCTGTTATAATTGTTTGACAGTGTTACAGGTGAGTGATATAATTCTTAAAAATTATGTTCACTTCATGGTCAATCAACCTGCGTAAAGGAGACGGAGTCATGGATCGATTCTCATTCAAACGCATTCTGGTCTGCCTTTTGGCGACGGCGCTGCTGCTCGTTGGCGCGGCGCTGGCGGAGAGTGATTCCTATATCACCCTCAGTCCGAATGAACTCACGACTCAGGAAGCCCTGTCCATAACCGTACAGGCGCCGAATGCCCAAAGCTACACGGTCACCATCCGTGACGGCGCGGGTGCTGAAGTCTATAACGAGACGCAGAATGGCGACAGCTTTTTTGACGAGGGCATTACCTTCGACCATGCGGGCGAGTATACCGTCTACGCGAATATCGAACGCAACGGCGATTCACCCCTCAGTGACTGGAAAAGCTTCACCGTCACGCAGGCTGTCCCGGCGGTGAACGCCTGGGTCGTCAACTCCGCGGGGCAGGTCGTTCCGGGCGAGTTCCTCACCGTGCACGTGGATCCCGTGGACGGGGCGGCGTATTATCTCGCCCAGGTCTTCAGCGACGAGACTTGTGAAAACCTCGTCACGTATTATGATTACTGCTGGGATCGTGAAGACCCGGCGGCGGCGTGCAGAAGCACTGCGGCAGGTGATATATATGTCCCCTCCGCGCGCTTGACCGGAAACATGCCGTATTACGTCCAGGTGGAGGCCTTTGACGCTGATGAACAGAACCTGGGCGTCAGCGCGGCCCTGCCCTTTACCGTCGGCACGCCGGGGAGCGGCTTCGACTTCCGCGTCAGCGCTGCGGACATCTTCGTCGGCGACGCCGTCTGGGCCAGCGCTTATTATGAAGGCGCGCAGCGCGTGGACATCCTGTTGGACGGAGCGCCCTGGTACTGGAACAACGGCAGCGCCGCCTGCGTGAAGACAATTCATAACGAATTGCGGGATGTCCGCATGCAGGCTGTGGCGACGATGAGCGACGGCAGCGTCGTCCTGTCCGACGAGATTACCATCCGCGTGGACAGCCACGGCGTCTCCGGTACGATATCGGTTGAAAACAAGGATTTCGTCATCGTGGACGGCAGTGGGCTGACCTTTACATACGCGGCCGAGCCCAATGAAGCCTGCGCCGATCAGACGACGCCGGTCTACGCCTGGCTGACCGACGTCACCACCGAGGATCAGCAGATCTGGGAGACCGAGTTAACGCTCGATGGTACGTCTTTCACCGTCCCGTATTCGGTGACGGACGAAGAGAGCGGCGAGACGAAAGTCCTCTTCGAGACCGGACATGTCTACCGCGTGGAGGTTTCATACGCCTTTACCGGCTATGAATACGTCACGGTCAGCGACGTGTTCAGCGTACAGTCCGAGGCTGGCGACAGCCGCGTGCGCATTCAGGTCGCCGGCGAGAGCGAGCGCGTGAGCGTTGACCGCAACAGCGACGTCCTCGTTTCCATCTCCGCTCCCGGGGCCACGGCCGTGCGCTTCTTTGGTGGCGACGATTTCTGGAACCTCAACGATTGGGGCGAGTGGCAGGAATGGTCCCAGAGCGGGGACGAGTGGAACATCCGCTTCGACTGGAGCTACTGGACCGACCGCAACATCTACGCCGAAGCCTGCTTCGACGAAGACCCCTGGACTGAGAACGCCCAGTGGGTGCGCAGCAACACCGTCTTCGTGGAGCAGACGGTTTACGGCGAGTCCGACGCCATCGGGATGACACTTGAAAGCGATCACGTGACCCGGGGCAGCTACCTCAGCGCGGCCCTTAACTATCCTGAAAACATCACGAACAGCTGGATCGACGTTTACTCCTTCGCCGAAGATCGCGAAATTTGGAACTGGGGTCTTGCCGATACCCACTATGAGACGCTGAATGTCCCCACGGCGCATCTTGAGGCCGGCGCTTACATCCTCCATATCACCGGCAACAGAGAGGGATATAGCGATCGTGTTACGAGCCTGCCCTTCGTCGTGACGGAGGATGCGACGGGTGAAGCGCCTGAGGGCATCATCCTCAGTAAGACCACTGTGCAGACACATGAGCCCCTGGCCCTGAACGTCTGGACGCAGAACGCTACTTATTACAATGTGATCATCAGGGATGGCGAAGGCAACGAGGTCTTTGCCCAGGATTATGGCTGCGATAACGGCAACGTCTTCATAATTAACGAACTGACCTTCGACCATGGCGGAACGTACACCGTCGAGGCGAGGGTCGAGCGCGACAGCCTGTCGACCCAAGTATATAATAAGAGCTTTACAGTCACCTCCGAAGGCGAACTGGCTGACCCCGAGGTGACCGTTGCCGAGCCCGTGCTCGCGGGTCAGAATCTTACCGTCACCGTGAGCTCCGTGGAGGGCGCCGAGTGGTACGACATCAGCCTCGGCACGCCTATGGGCGAGCGCTGGGATATTTACAATGAATCCTTCGCCTTTGAAGAGGGCGAGACGGAAAAGACTTTCACCCTCAACACAGACGAATACGGCATCTGGGACGGCATGTACGTGCGCGTCCAGGTCTTCGCGCACGCCCTTGGCAAGGACAGCGGTCTGACTGAACGGTTCTTCATGACCGGGATGGACGTCGGCGACCGTGAGGTGAGCCTTGCGGTCAACGGCCAGAGCAGTGAGGTCACCGTTACCGCCAACGAGCCGGTGAACATCGTCGTGAACGCGCCCGACGCGGAATTTGTGGACATCTTCAACGGCTGGGAAAACTGGGACGGCTTTGACCGTCACGACGGCCAGAACGGCTGGGTGACGACCCGCACCTTCGACGAGGACACCACCGAGCTGTACGTCCGCGCCTATTACGGCCACGACGACGAAAACGACCGCGAAATCTATGCCTATTCCAACAAGGTCACGGTCCATACGTCCTCAAGCGGCGGCGTGGATGACGGTGTCGAGGGCGACCTCCTGTCCGTTTTCAACCCGAACGCCGACGTGTATCGCGGCAAGGACCTGAGCTTCAGGATCGCGGACGGCCTCAAGCACGTCGATCACATCCGCCTGGAGATCTGGGGCGACCTGAACGGCGAATGGCGTCAGTGGATGAGCAATGTGGTTTACGCGGGCGGCGACATGACCCTGCCCACGGATACCCTGCTCCCCGGCGAGTATCAGCTGCAAGTCGCCGTCAACGCCAGGCCCGGCTATAAAAACGCCTATGCCGACGCGCCTTTCACCGTGCTGGCGGGCGAAGAGACCTTCCCGGAGCGCACCATTGCCGTCAGCAAGATAGGCGTCGTTACCGGCGAACACTTCGCCGTCATGGTCAGCGCCCCGGACGCGAGCCGCATCCGCATTTACGACCGTTGGACGGACAATGTCGAGGAGTTCGTCCACGAGCAGTGGGGCGGTACCGCCAGCTTTGAGACCGAGCTCTTTGACGGCCAGCGCAACTACAGGGCGGCCGCCCTGGTGAACGACGAGTGGGTCTGGCTGGACGGCGACGTGACCGTCTACTGCGATACCAACGGCCAGCTGGCCGACCCGGGCGTGAAGCTTCAGAGCACCGTCCTTCGCCCCGGCGATGATCTGGTCATCAACTTCAATGGAACGGTGGAGAACGCCGACAGCTACAGCTTCTGGATCCAGCGCCAGGACTGGGACGGCGATCAGTGGATCTACAGCCGCGACGTCTACGAGACCGGCGAGATCACCGTGCCCGGGGAGCTCTTCGCCGTGGGCGCGCGGTATACGGTCTGGTTCGACAGCAACAGCCATGCCGGCTACAGGAACGGCCAGCGCGGCATGGACTTCCGCGTGCTCGATTACGACGCCGAGTCCGCCGGCGCTGTGCTGACCGTCGACGGGGCGACTGAGGGCTCCGTCTTTACCCAGCAGGATTATGAGCTCGTCCTGAACGTGCCCGAGGGCGCGACGGGCGTCATCATGTATTATCCCGGCTGGGAGGATTACCGCATGCTGGACGCCGAGGGCGGGGAGACGGAAATCCCCTTCGGCGACAGTCAGAGCCGCGGCGGCGAGTACACCTATATCGCCAAGTACACGACGGATCCCATCGGCGATGAGACGGACTGGGAAAACGACCTGAACTGGACCTGGTCGAACGCCGTGACGGTCACGGTTTCCTCCGTGGGCGCTCTGCCTGCGCCGCAGGTCAGCCTGAGCCGGGACGAGGAGAGCGGTGACGTCATCAAGGGCACCGTGCTGAAGGCGACCATCGACAACATGGCCGACTATCAAGGCTATAACGGCCTGCATTTCGAGGCGGAAATTTACGACCCGTCCAACGATACCTGGCCGGGCGACGGCCGAAAGAGCTGGACCGAGCGGGACGGCGCGATTTATCTGCCGACCGCCGACCTCTGGCTCGGCAATTATGCCCTCTACGTCTACTACTGGGCGGAGGGCTATGACGACGCGACGACCTTTATAACCTTTGTCGCGAACGAGAACAGTGAAAATGTGGTTCTGGACGTCGAGAACACCCAGCTCCTGACCAATGAGAATCTGGTCTTCAGCGCATGGGCGGATGAAGCGCAGGACGTCCGTGTCCGCGTCTACAGAGATATGGAGGACGAAGACGGCAACACCTGGCGAGAGTATTACAACGGCGGCGAGGAAGGCGAGTCCCGCCCGGGCAGCTTCTTTGAGAGCTTCTGGAGCTATAGCCAGCCCGGCGACTACGTCCTCGAGGCCACCTACACCTTCGAGGACGGCAGCGAGCAGACGCGCACCGCGCCTTTCACCGTCAGCGCGCCTAACGGACAGTTTGGAGAGGTCACGCTGACGGCGAACCCCATGTTCAACATCGACGAGGGGCTGACCTTCACCATCGAAGGGCCGGACGAGGTCGAATGGTACGGCCTGTGGATTCACGATCTGACCGATGGCGACACGCACGTCTACGGCAGGGACTATGAGACTGACGGCACCTATACCATTCAGCGCAACGAGTTTACCGAAGGCCCGCAGTGGAATCACGCCTATAAGATCCACGTGGACGCAATGGGCTATGGCTACGAGGGCGTCGCGGCCGAAGCGCTGGTCCACGCCACGCCAGACGCCGGCGAGATCACCGGACAGCTGACGCTGGCCGTCAACGGCGAAAGCGAATACGTCAGCGTCCCGTCCTGTGTGGACTACACGCTGGACATCCGGATGGACGGCATCGAAAACTACAATCTCGAGTATTTCGAGGCTGACGGATGGCGCTGGATCGACCGCCCGGATCAGATCTCAGCCGACGGGCAGATCAGTATAATCACCGGCGGCTGGGGCGGCAGGAACACCTCCGCGCGCCAGGTGCGCGCCTGGCTCGAGCCCGAGGAGGGCGAGCAGCCCGAATACATCTACAGCAACATCGTGGTGGTCGAGGTCTATGCCGACTTGCAGCCCGACGCGCCGGAATTCACCATTTCGAGCGACACTCTGGCCCGCGGCGACATCCTGACCGTCAGCTTTGAGGGCGTCGAAGACATCGACCGTTACAATATCGACATCTATGGCGACGAATGGGGCCATGGGCTGTGGAGCGTCGCGCCCGGAACCTATCAGATCTCCACGATTTCCATGGCGCCCGGCGAGTACAGTATCGAAATCCAGCCTGTCATCACCGAGGGCATGAACTGGGCCGACTGCGAAGAGACGCGCAAGACCTTCACCGTCACCGAGGGCGCGGATCCCGCCGGTATCTACGTCTGGCTGAATGGGCAGGCGCTGAACGCCGAGGGCGGCAACGAATTTACCTTTGGGCCGAGCGACGGCGTCAATATGGAGGTTTATGCTCCCGGCGCTGAACACATAATGGTCTGGTACAACACCGACGACAACACCGACAAGTGGGAATGGTGGGGTGGAGATGGCGAGTACATCCGCGCCAACCACAGCCGCCGCAACGACGAGACCATGCGCCTGACCGTCAGCACTGACTATGGCGAGGGCTGGACCGAACCGGCCTACGCCACGGTCATCGATGTCACGGCGGACGACGACCGGCGTCTCCCGCAGCCCTGGATCAATTTCGAAACCCGTATTCTGCGGGAGGGCGAGGATCTGCACGCGTGGCTCGACTATATGGACATCAGCGGCTGGTACAGCCTGCGGCTGGACGGCCCGCGCGGCAACCAGTGGAGCGCAATCGTCGAGAACGGGACAGGCTTTACTGTCCCCGGCGCGTATCTGCAGGAGCCCGGAACCTATTTGCTGAACATAACCGGTGCTGTCGAAGGCTACATGGACGGCTGCAACAGCTATGAAATTACCGTCCTCGACAGCGCGCAGGAACCGACCATCACCCTGACCGTGGACGGTGACCCGAACGCCGAGACCATGCCGATCTGGCAGGACTACCGCGTGACGGCCGGGATCGGCGACGAGAACGTCACCGGCATCGCCCTGTGGAACGGCGACGAATGGGAATACGAAACCGGCAATTATATCGAGCGCAGCTGGAACTGGGGCCACGAGCACACCCGACGCTATGTCGCAAAGGCTACCCGCAGCGACATCGGCGACGGCAATGGCGACTGGTGGAACTTGGACAGCACCGAATGGACAGATATTTCCAACGTCATCGACCTGACATTCACCGCCGACGGCAATCTGCCCGCGCCGGTGGTGGCGCTCGATATCGCCACCGTCGCCCGCGGCGGCGTGATCACGGCCACGGTGACCAATATGGACGGCCTGGCCGGCGCTCAGATGCACGCCGCAGCCCATATCGACGAGGAATGGTGGTCCGACCTGTGGTACGACGCCGATTCTCAGGGCGTGATCACCGTGCCCACGGCCTACCTGGAGCCCGGCGAGTACCAGCTGCGCGTGGACGCCTGGGGCATACCCGGCAAGTTCGGCAGCAGCGCGGACGTCAGCTTTACCGTGACGGAGGGCCCCGCCGACGGCATCCACTGGACGCTGTCCGACACGAGTCAGCTGCTGTCCACCGACCCGGTGAGATTCAACGTCTACGCGCCCGGCGCGGAATCTATGGACGTGGAGCTGATCGAGTGCGGCATTGGCGAGGACGGCGGCGACCAGCCCATCGACGGACGCCACTTTGACGGTGACTTCGCCTGTGAGAGCAGCTGGATAAGCTCGGATCACGCGAACGAGTACTACCTGAGGGCCACCGTACACTATCCGCATGGCGGCATGGAGGTGTCCGAGAGCGCCCACTTCACCGTGACCGCGCCCTACGGCGACCTGCCCGCAGTCGAAGCGATCATCCCCGAGTACGTCAGGGCGGACGAGGACCTGACTTTCACCCTCAACGGCAACCAGGCCATCGAGTGGGTCGACTTCGCCTTCTACGATGAGAATGAACGCGACGAGAACGGCAACCACCGCTGGGTCGGCGGCGGCCGCTTCGGCCTGGGCGAGAACACCATCCACCGCTATGAGATGAATGACTTCCCGTGGCACCACGCCTACAGCGCCGACGTGACGGCCTTCGCCCGCGGCTATAACGCCAGCTACACCAATGTCCGCTTCTACACCGCCCAGTACGAGCCCAATTCGGAGATGACCCTGCTGGTTAACGGCGGCACCGGTGACCGCTGGACGAGCGTGAATTCGACCGTCGATGTGGAAATCATCATGAACATGGACGGGATCAACGCTGACGAGTTCAATCATTTTGAGATCTATAACGGCGAAAGCTGGCAGCGGCTTGACCGGGGCCTTGGCAACGGTCACGTGCGGACCACGAACTGGGGCTGGAACTTCGGCAGCTCGGGCAGCATGACCATACAGGCCGTGGCCGTGTTCCATGACGCAAACAATGAGGAATACGACATTTACTCCAACCTTGTGACGATCTATGCCGACGAGGTGGGGCGCGTGGATGCTCCGACCATCGCCATTGACCGCACGACTGTCGACCGCGGCGAGAGCCTGACGGTGACCGTCGGCGGCGTCGAAAACGCCAACTGGTATCAGCTCCACTACGGCAACGAAAGCTGGGGCCACGGCATCATGCTGCACGCGCCCGGCGAGTTTGCCCTGCCCACCGCCGACCTCGAGCCCGGCGAGTATTCGATCATGGTCATGGCCGAAGGGCGAGAGGGCTGGGCCAACTCCGACTGGAGCGAAGAGCTCACCTTCACCGTGACTCAGGAGAGGGGCTTCAACAACGAGGTCTACGTCTGGGTCGACGGCACGGAGCTGACCAACGGCAACGTCAACGTCTTCCCGCACGATGTGTACGATACCTTCAGCATCGTCCTGTGGGCGCCCGGCGCGGAGAAAGTTCGCATCGAGTACGCGGACGACGAATCCTTCGAGAACAGCTGGGATATGGTGAACATCGAGGGTGAGCTGTGGTCCACCCAGGAATGGCGCGACAACGAACAGCATATGTGCCTGCGTTTCTCCGCCATGTACGGCGGCGAGTGGGTCGTACAGCCGGCCACCGCGGTCATCGACATCCACGGTGAAAACCGCCTGGACGAACCGAATGCCTTCCTGTACTACCCCGTACTGGCGGCCGGCGAGGATCTGACCGTCCATATTGACGGCGTTGAGAACGGGCAGTATTACGAGCTGCGCATCAACGACGATACGCTCAGTGCGATGGACCGCAATGGCAATATCTTCAATGCCATCGCGCATGATGACGAATGGATCACCGTTCCCGCGGACTACTTCACGCCCGGCCATGACTACGGCATCGGCGTGTCGGCCTATGCGGACGGCTGGGTCAGCCATCACATCTGGCGCGGCCTCAGCGTGCTGCCCGTGGGCACTCAGCAGACCGTTGAACTGACCATCGACGGCAATGCCGACGAGGAGCGCGGCATCGCCATCAACTTCGGCTATAATATCGCTGTGGAAGCGCCCGAACAGGTCACCGGCCTGGCGATCTATAACGGCGACGAATGGAGATACTACGCCGGTAATACGTTCGCTGAGGAATGGAGCCGCGGCGACGCGAGGAACGTCACCTTCATCGCGAAGGGCACCCGCGATGCGATCGACCCCGACAGCGAATGGTGGAACGACGACGTCACCTGGACGGATTACTCCAACAGGCTGAACGTCAACTTCTGGGTCGAGGGCGAGCTTGCTCCGCTGCAGGCGCACCTGGTCAGCGACACCGTCATGAAGGGCGAGCTGGCCCGCGTGGTCGTGGACAATCCTGAGGATTACGACGGCTACGGCTGGATCGGCGGCAACTTCTACGATCCCGAGACCGACACGTGGTTCGAAGGCTGGGGCGACGGGTACAGGACGGAATACGCCTTCCCGACCATCCAGCTCACGCCCGGTAAGACCTATATCCTCGAGGTTGGCATCGACGGCGTGCCCGGCAAATACGGCACGAGGACGCAGCTTGAGGTCGCTGTGACCGAGCCCGAGGGCGTGATCATCGGCCTTGATAAAAATGAGATCGTCACCCAGGAACGCGCAAAGCTGAGCGTTTACGCGCCCGGTGCTGAATCCATCTCTGTGATCATGTACAAGGACGGCAATGAGGAAGCCAGATGCTTCGAGGACGAGTACGACGGCGAATATTACGAGAGGTGGGACCTTGGCGATGGCCGGCCCGGTGTGTACACCATCGCGGTTACGGCGTTGTACGAAGACGGCAGCGAGAATACCGCCAGCGTCGACCTGACCGTCACCGCGCCGAACGGCCCGCTGGATGAACCGTGGATCGACATCCTGACGCCCTTCGTCCCCGCGGACGGCGAACTGAGATTCCGCGTCGGCTTCGACGAGAGAGCCGAAAGCGTCAACCTGTTCGTCACGGAAACGGAATGGCATCTCTGGGACGATGAGGTCGTCAACGGCGGCGAGTACGCGCTGAACGCCTCCGAACTGGGCCTCGAACCCGGTCAGTTCTATGACGTCGGCATCGGCCTGTCCGCATGGGGATATGAGGACAGCAACCGCTTCAGCGAGTTCAGGGTGGTCAGCTCGGCTGACGATACCATCACCTTCACGGCCAGCGCCGCGGAAACCATGGTCAACGGCGAACCGGTGACCATCCATGTCGGGAAAAACGGCGCGACGGCTGTCCGCCTTTACAGCGCCGATTACAATGACAACGCCGTGGCCGGCAGCGGCAGCGACTTCGAGTGCGGCTTCCCCTGGAGCGGAGAATTCACCTTCTATGCCATGGTGACTTACGATCCGATCGACGCCGAGGCCCTCGCGAACGATTACGACTACATGCGGAGCCTCAACTGGATCGTGAACCCGAACTCGATCACCGTGACCGTCAACACCAACGGCCGTGTGGGCGACTTCAGCGTCACCACGCCGGACAGCGTGAACCGCGGTGAGTACATCACCTTCACGATCAGCGAGTCCGAGAACGCTCAGTACTACGACCTGCACATCAGGGAGTTCAACGACGAGGGCGAAGTGATTGCGGAAGATTGGGCGTACGAGCGCTTCGAGGCGCCCGGCACCTACACCTACTCCACAGCCAACCTGCCGGACGGCAGAGAGTACGCGATCAAGATCACAGCGGCAGCTGAAGGTTACGACTGGAACGAAGCCTGGTCCGAGCTGTTCAGCGTGAACACGCCGGATCTGCCCGTGATCTTCGACGTGGAGAAGAACGAAGCCCTGATCAAGGAGGACGTGAACTTCTCCGTCTACGCGCCCGGCGCGGCCACGGTGGTGCTGAGCACACCGGAGAATGACTGGACCTGGGATGCGGGGGATCTGAATGAAGACGGTTTCATGAACGGTTCCTTCACTGTGAAGGGCGAGACTGGAACTATGTATGTGATGGCGAAGGCTATCTTCGCGGATGGTACTGAAGAGTACGGTAATATCACGCCTCGATTGACCCTGACCAGCAACGGCAAAGCTGAGACGGCCACCGTCCTGCGCATGCCCGGAGCAATCTACACGGGTGAAAGCCTGAGCTACTTCCTCAATGAGGTCGGCAATATGCGCGAGTACCACGTGTCCGTGGACGACCTGAGCACGGGCGAGAACATGATCTACACCGAAGGCGTCATGCCCGGCGAGAACAGCATCGACACCAGCGCCTGGCCGGCGGGTGACTACATCATGACGGTCATCACCATCGGCGGTGTGGGCTACGAGGACAGCAGCACGACGGTGACCTTCCGCATCCTGGAGAGCGGCGCGGCGCTGACGACCCTGAAGCTGCCCATGTATCTCACGACCATCGAGGAAGAGGCTTTCACGGGAACGACAGCCGAGCGGATCATGATCGCCACGGCCTGCCAGAGCATCGGCTCCAGGGCCTTCGCGGATTGCCCGAACCTCCTGTTCGTGGAGATCCCGAACAGCGTGACGGACATCGCCGGCGACGCTTTCGCGGGCACGCATGTGACCATCGTCTGCAACAGCGGCAGCTATGCCGAGGATTACGCCGACGAGAACAACATCGCCTGCAAGACCAACTGACAGCGTAAACGACCGACACAGCGCCGCCCGGAGTTTCCGGACGGCGCTTTTCAACAAAGGCTTAATTGACAAAGTGATATCGGGCGTGATAAGATCAACAATGCCAGTTCAAGCTGACGAAGGGAAGCATAAGCGGCCCGATATGGGATAACTCCGAGTCAATATTGCCGGTATCACAAAGGTGCCGATGGCCTCACAAGGGGCTGTCGCGCCTTTTTTTGATAAATACCGGTCAGGACAAACGAAATGAATGATCAAAATGGAGGACTGACAGATGAAAAAGTTGATTAGCTTTGCGCTGGCGCTGTGCCTTGTCCTGTGCACGGGTCAGGCAGCCCTCGCCGCAACCTTTACCGACGCCCACGGCAACGAGATCGAGCTGGACGAATCGCTTGAGGCGTATACGGGCTTTACCCTCTATGGCGCGGACGACGCCGCCCGCAAGGGGGAGACGAACCTCGGCGACCTGTGGGCGGACGCGCTCTGTTGGTTCGCCGCGTCCGGCGCGATCAATGACTACTTCGAGGAAGACGACGTGACCGCCGGCAATACTGAAATCGCCGTCGACGCGGAGCACATCGTCGCGCTGTGGAACGGCGGGAACCTGCGCGCGGACGTCCCTGAAGGGAAGTTCGGCGCGGAGCAGCTGGCCGAAGTGCTGCCCTATCCGAACAAGGTCGCCGTCGTGTACATGACAGGGACACAGCTGCTCGAGGCGCTGGAGGCGGCCTCTCAGGGCCTGCCGTACACTGAGGACACCGCCGCGGCGTGCGCGTCGTTTATGCAGGCGGCTGGCCTCAAGTACACCGTCGACGCGACGAAGGCGTACGACAAGGGCGAGGCTTACGGCGAAAACTGGTTCGTGGCCGCGAGCCTCAGCCGCGTGACGATCGACGAGGTCAATGGTCAGCCCTTCGATCCCGAGGCCGTCTATGCCGTCGTCACCAGCAACGCCAACTTCAACGGCATGGATTCTTCGTATGTCTTTGCGGCGGCCGCTGAGGAAAATGAGAAGAGCACCATCACCACGGCCGTCGTCCGCGACGTCGTCTGGATGTACCTGGCCGATCAGCTGAACAACGTGGTGACCGAGGCCTATGCACAGCCGCAGGGAAGGATTACCGTCGTTACGGCTGAATGACGTATTGAACGAACGCCCGCGCCGCAACGGCGCGGCGGCGAGTCGCTCCCGGACGGTGGCAGCCTCCGGGGGCGGCTGTATGATGATACAAAGAGAAAGGCGGGTTCTGCGCCGTGCGCGATGAGATTGAACAGGTTCTTCTGCAGGTCGAAAAGGCCGTTTCGGGAAAGCGGGACGTGATCGTGAAGATCCTTTCCGCCCTTCTGGCCAAGGGGCACATTTTGCTCGACGACGTGCCCGGCGTGGGCAAGACGACGCTGGCCGTCGCCCTCAGCCGGGCGATCGGGTTCGACTTTAAGCGCATACAGTTCACCCCGGACGTGCTGCCCTCGGATATCGTGGGCTTTTCGATGTACGACAGGGGGACGGATCGGTTCACGTACCGGCCCGGAGCGCTTGCCGAAGCCAACCTCGTGCTGGGCGACGAGATCAACCGCGCCTCGAGCAAGACCCAGTCGGCCCTTCTGGAGGCCATGGAGGAGCGGCAGCTCACCGTGGATGGCGAGACCCATCCGCTGCAAACGCCCTTCGCGGTGATCGCCACGCAGAACAGCGTGGGGGCGGCGGGCACGCAGCTCTTGCCCTACGCGCAGATGGACCGCTTTCTCGTCCGCTTGTCGCTGGGGTATCCGGACTACGACGCGCAGATGGCGCTCCTGCGCGACAGGCAGACGGAGAACCCGCTCGACCGGGTGGCGTGCGTTCTGAGCCGGGAACGCTTCGTCGAAATGCAAAAGGCCGTCCGTCAGGTGACGGTGAAGGACGCGATCCTCGACTACGTCACCCGGCTGACGATGGCCTCCCGCACGCACGAAAAGGTGGAGCTCGGCGTCAGTCCCCGCGGGGCGCTGTTTTTGTGCCGCATGGCGAAGGCGCGCGCCTGGATCGACGGGCGCGACTACATCACCGGCGGCGACGTGCAGGCCGTCCTGTGGGACGTATGCGCCCATCGCATCCTTCTGAAGGCCGACGCGGGCGTCACCGTGCTCACCGTGCTGGACGATCTGGTCAGAACCGTAAAGACGCCGGATCACAGAGGCCTGCGATGATCAGAAAATGCATATGCGCCGCCGTCTGGCTGCTCATGGCGGGGACGCTGTACTTCTTCGAGAACAACACTGGGACGCGGATCGTCCTTGCGGCGGCGATTATACTGCCCTTTGCGCTGAAACTCTTCCCGGCGCGTGAGCGCGGGGTGGAGCCTGTCGAGCGGGATCTGCCGGCGCGGGATGATACGGGGCGTTCGGATGACGCGATCCCGGGCGACATTCGCGACTACGTTCCCGGCGACCCTGTGCGCCGGATCCACTGGAAGCTCTCGGCGAAGATGGATCGCCTGCTCGTCCGGCAGGATGAGCCGGACGTCGACGCCGCGCCGATGGACGAGCCGAAGCCCTCTCCGGCGCGGGAGGCGGGCGAACCGAAAATAGGGGATCGCCTGAAGGCCTGGCGCTTATTCATTCCGGCCGCGGTCATGGCGGCCGCGCTGGCCATGCTTTTATTGATCCCCGACGCGCGAAATGGCGCGATGGCGCTCATCAACAGGCTGTACGACTGGAGCGAGTCCGTCAACGCCTATGTTTACGACCGCTTTGCCGTGCCCGAAGGGCAGAGCGTGATGCCGGCGGCCGGACTGCTGCTCCTCTGTCTGGCGGCCTGGCTGACGCTTACAGTCCTTCAGAAACGGCACTGGCCCGTGCTCATGACGGCGGCCGCGCTCGCGGGGTTTCAGGCGTATTTCGGGGTGGCGCTGCCCCCGTGGCTGAACGTCATGTCGTTTTCGGCGCTCGGGCTTCTGGAACTCAGACCGCTGAACGGAAAGAAGGCCGCGGTCTTCATCGCGGCCGTGCTCGCGGCGGCACTGCTCGTGGGGCTGACGCTGCCGGGCGTGGACAGCGCGACAGAGGCGGCCTCCGAGCGCGTGCGCGACAGGCTGAGCCGCCTGACGCAGGGCCTTTCGGGGACGGCGGCGGAGGCTCCGGCCGACGCCGTCGAGACGCGCCATGTGAACCCCCAGTCCCTCCTGACGGGCGAGCAAGAGGCGCGGAGCGGCAAAACCTATCGCCTCGTCACGCGGGAGGAAGAGCAGATCTCCATGCCGCGGTGGGTCGATTACCTGCGGATCGCGCTGCTGCTCCTTCTCTCGGCGGCGCTCATTGTGCTGCCGTTCATGCCGTTTTACATTCTCAACGCGCGGCGGAAAAAGGCGCGCGTGAAGCGGCAAGCCTTCGAGTCCTCGGACGCCGGCGAGGCGGTCGTCGCGATGTTTTATCACGTCGTGACCTGGCTGAATGTGACGGGTCACGGCGCTGGGAACCGCCTGTTCGCGGCCTGGTCGGAGGCGCTGACGCCCGATCTGCCCGTGGAGTACGCCGGGCGATTTTTGAAATGCGAGACGCTTTTCGAGGAGGCGCGATACAGCGACCACCCGATGAGCGAGGCGGATCGGGCGGAGCTCCTGGCCCTCGTCGACGAGACGGAAAACATGCTGTACGTGCAATCCGACTGGAAGACGCGTTTTCGCCTGAAGTATGTGGAGTGTGTCTGCGAATGAGAAAGAGGACGCTTTTGCGGGGGCTGTGCGGCTTGTTGCTGCTGCTAACGGCACTGAGTCTGGCCGGCTGCCGTACGCGCCGGGTCGAAGGGGTCGGCGGCGCGTCAGGGCAGGCGGAGCAAGGCGCTCGAGCGGAGAGCGTTCAGGCCGTGTCGCCCTCGGAGTCATGGCCTGAGGCGACCGCCGAATCGGAGCCCGACCCCTCGGCCGACACGCGGGAGAATCCGGCCGCGGATCGGCGGGAATACGACGAAAACGCCGACGTGGACGTCGTCGAAGGGACAGATCGCGCCGTTCACGGCGAGGGAGAAGGGGACGGCGCGCCGAAGCCTGCCGGGGACGGCGGCGTGAGCGCGTCTCAGCTGAACGGCCAAGCGGAACAGACGGCCACGCAGACCGTTCCCGCCGAGGAGGCCGAGCGGATGGGTGTTTCCGAGGACGCCGACAAGGCGGATTCGGCCATGACGTATTACACGGTGCTGCTTCAGGACAGGCTGGGAACGCTGTTCGAGTGCAAGAGACTGACGGCGTACTGGGAGACGGCTGAAGACCACGTGACCGTCTTCAAGACCTCCGCGGAGCACGAGCTGATCCTCGGCGCAGGCGCGTACGACGTCTCAGCCCGGCTCCTTCAGGAGAACCTGCGCGTGGATGACGGATGGATCGCGCGCAAGGACCCGCAGCTGATCGTCAAGGCGGTATCGGGCGACGTTCTGGGACGCCGCGCCGAAAGCGCCGCGGCGGCCAGCGCCGTGTATGAGGAGCTGCTGGCGCGGCCGGGCTGGGAGGACATCGACGCCGTGAAAAACGGGCGCGTGCTGATCCTGTCGGAGGAGATGCTGAAGACGCCTCATCTGCGGGTCGCCGCCATGCTCGCCGTCGCGAAGACGGCGTACCCGGACCTGTTCGAAGACACCGATACGGACACGGCTCTGCGGATGCTGGCGGAGGAGGCGACCGGCGGGCCGCCCGAGGGCGTGTATTACTATGGCGTGTGAAACCGGCCCGTCACCGTCCCGCGAGCGCCAAAGCTTTACCTTAACTTGACAGCGCTGCGCCGTCATGGTATACTCATACAAAACCCGTGATGGCGGGCATGCCCGCCCCGATCGGTGACATGAGATGGGAGAGTATTATTATGAAGCATATCGTGACCATCAACACCCGTGACCTCAATAAGAGCCAGAAGACCGGCGGCTGCGGCGAGTGCCAGACCTCCTGCCAGAGCGCCTGCAAGACCTCCTGCGGCGTCGCCAACCAGAAGTGCGAAAACAAGAACAAGTGACAAACGGGATTCAGGATCACATGCCGCCCTGTGGCGGCATTGTTTTGTATAGGAGAGAGCCCGGCCGCGGCGCGGGCCTTCGGAGGGACGGACATGGTTCATCAGTATAAGCTGGACGGATACAACATCGTGCTGGATACGGCGTCCGGGTCTGTACACGCGGTAGACGACCTGGCCTACGATCTCATCGCCGGGTACAAGGACACACCCGAGACCGAGCTCATAAGGGATCTGGCGGAGAAATACGGCCAGCCGGAGAGCGAGGTCAGGGAATGCCTTGACGACGTCCGCGCTCTGGAGGAGGCGGGCAAGCTGTACTCCAGGGACGTGTACGAAAACCTGGCGTACGACTTCAAAGCCCGGCCTACGGTGGTCAAGGCGCTGTGCCTGCACGTGGCGCACACCTGCAACCTCAACTGCAGCTACTGCTTCGCCTCGCAGGGTAAGTACCACGGCGAGCGCGCGCTGATGTCCTTCGAGGTGGGCAAGCGAGCCCTGGACTTCCTCGTCGAGAAGTCCGGGACGCGCCGGAACCTGGAGGTGGACTTCTTCGGCGGGGAGCCGCTGATGAACTGGGACGTGTGCAAGCGGCTGGTGGAATATGCCCGGAGCATTGAGAAGGACGCGGGGAAGAATTTCCGCTTCACCCTCACCACGAACGGCATGCTCATCGACGACGACGTGATCGACTTCGCCAATCGGGAGATGAGCAACGTAGTGCTCAGCCTGGACGGACGCAAGGAGATCCACGACCGCCTGCGCGTGGACTACGCGGGCCACGGCAGCTACGACCGCATCGTGCCGAAATTCCAGCGGCTGGTCGAGGCCCGCGGCGGTAAGAACTACTATATGCGAGGCACCTTCACCCGCGCGAATCTGGATTTCACCAACGACGTGTTCCACATGGCGGATCTGGGCTTTACGGAGCTCAGCATGGAGCCGGTCGTCGCTGCGCCGGGCGATCCCTCAGCCCTGCGGGAGGAGGACCTGCCCGTGATCAAAGAGCAGTACGAGATCCTCGCGCGGGACATGCTCCGCCGCTGGCGCGAGGGGCATCCGATCACGTTCTATCATTACATGATCGATCTGGAGAACGGGCCCTGTATCTACAAGCGGATCACCGGCTGCGGCTCCGGTACGGAGTACATGGCGGTCACGCCGTGGGGCGAGCTGTTCCCCTGCCATCAGTTCGTCGGAGATCCGAAGTACAGCCTCGGCAACGTGTGGGACGGCGTCACAAATACCGAAGTGCGCGACCAGTTCAAGCTCATCAACGCCTACGCCCGCCCCGAGTGCCGGGACTGCTGGGCCAGGCTCTATTGCTCGGGCGGCTGCGCCGCGAACGCCTACCACGCCACGGGAGATATTCGCGGGGTGTATAGCTTCGGCTGCGAGCTGTTCAAAAAGCGCATCGAGTGCGCTGTGATGATGCAGGTCGTCCAGAGCCTGGAGGGGGAATCGCCCGAATGACCACGCCCATCGCGGATTTCATCGCGCGCTACGTCCGGTCGGACGCGGCGCGTTTGCATATGCCCGGGCACAAGGGCCGGGGCCTGCCCGAAGCCGCGTTCGACATCACGGAGATCGAAGGCGCGGACGCGCTTTACGAGGCCGACGGCGTCATCGCCGAAAGCGAAGTAAACGCCGCCGCGATCTTCGGAACGGGGCGGACGGCGTATTCGACGGAGGGGTCCTCTCAGTGCATAAGGGCCATGCTGTACCTTGCCGCGACATACCGGGGAGAGGGGATGGGGCGCTTCGCCCTTGCGGGGCGCAACGCGCACAAGACCTTCGTGCACGCGGCGGCGCTCTGCGGATTCGACGCCATGTGGCTTTATCCGGAGGGCGAGCAGACCTCCCCCTGCGCCTGCCCCATCAGTCCGGAGCGGCTGGACGGCGTTCTTGGGTCCCTGAAAGAGAAGCCCTTCTGCGTTTACGTGACGTCCCCGGATTACCTGGGGAACGTGCTGGACATCGCGGGGCTGTCGCGCGTCTGCCGCGAACGGGGCGTGCCGCTGCTGGTGGACAACGCCCACGGCGCTTATCTGCGCTTTATGGAGAATGACCTGCACCCCATATCGCTGGGGGCGGACATGTGCTGCGATTCCGCGCACAAGACCCTGTCCGCGCTGACGGGCGCGGCGTACCTGCACATAAGCAAAAGTGCGCCCGCGGCGTGGCGCGCGCACGCCAAGGAGGCCATGGCGCTGTTCGGTTCGACGTCGCCGAGCTACCTGACCCTGCGGTCGCTGGATCTGTGCAACGCATCCCTGTCGGGGGATTATCCCGCGCGGCTCCGGGCCTGTACCGACCGCCTGGACGATCTGAAGTCCGACCTCATGAAGCGCGGTTTCCGTCTGGCCGGCGACGAGCGACTCAAACTCTCCCTGCGGTGCGACGGGCGCGCCACGGCGGCGCGGCTGCGTCAGGCGGGCGTCGAGTGTGAATTCGCGGACGGCGATCATCTGGTCATGATGTTTTCGCCGGAAAATTCCGAGCGCGATTTTGAACGGGTCAGCGCGGCTCTGGGCGAGCCTGACTGTCATGAATCCGAGCCCTGGACGCCGCCCGTTTTGCCGGCGGTCATGTCTCTGCGCGAGGCCGTGTTCCGTCGAGCGGTGACCCTGCCGGTCCAAAAGGCCGTGGGCAGGATCTGCG
This sequence comes from Clostridia bacterium, assembly GCA_017431365.1. Lineage (GTDB taxonomy): Bacteria > Bacillota > Clostridia > Christensenellales > Aristaeellaceae > Firm-10. The sequence continues at coordinate 45,215 of JAFRLF010000150.1, forward strand.
CCGCGCCGACAGTGGCCTGCCC
>JAFRLF010000151.1 GCA_017431365.1 Clostridia bacterium
CAGTTATTCAGGATGATTTTGAACATGGCGTCCCTCCTGCAAAGTATTTGCAGGGTCAGCAGGGACTGGCCGTCCGGAAAATCGAGTCGATTTCAAAGAGATAAGTTTACGGGCTGTTTCTTTGCGCCATTCTTTGATTCCTTAACGGACGACCGACACCATATAGATATGCGGGGTTGCCGCTATACAGCCCCGCCACTCACCTCCACGGGTTCTGTAGTGTGCTGGCCCTACAGATGCAGTATAGCAAACTTCTACGAATCGCGATAGCGCACCGTTTCATAACCCCTTTGGTGCCTTTCGCAGAAAGGCTGTGTATAGATATGGACGTCTATGAAATCATGAAGGAAAAGGACATCGTCCTGCCCCCCGCGCCCGGCAAGGGCGGCGTGTACGCGCCCTGCAAAATCGCGGGGAACATGGCGTACGTCTCCGGCTGCGGGCCGATCATCGACGGATGCGAGGCCTCCGGCAAGCTCGGACAGGCGTATACCGTGGAGCAGGGCCAGGTCTTCGCGCGGAACTGCATGCTCAACATTCTGGCCGTGCTGGAACGCGAGATCGGCGACCTCAACCGCGTAAAGAGCGTCGTGAAGATGCTCGCCCTGGTCGCCAGCGCCGACGACTTCACCCAGCAGCCCCAAGTCGCCAACGGAGCGAGCCTCCTGCTCGGTGAAATCTTCGGTCAGGAGCGCGGCATTCCCGCCCGCTCGGCCATCGGCGTCAACGTCCTGCCGGGGAATATCCCGGTGGAGATCGAATGCATCTTTGAAATCGAATAAAAAACGGAGGGCAACTTACCGTGCGCACGCGCATCGACAACGGCATGATCTACGACGGCAAGGGCGGCACGCCCTATCCCGGCGGCATACTGGCAGAGGACGGAAGGATCGTCGAAGTCTTCTCAGAATCGCCGTGTGAAAAGCCGCCCGCCGACCTCGTGATCGACGCAAAGAAACGCGCGGTCTGCCCCGCTTTCGTGGACATACACCGGCACTGCGACGTCAAACCCTTTTCGAACGACTGGCGGGGAGAGACGGAGCTTTTGCAGGGCATAGGGACCTGCGTCACGGGAAACTGCGGCATGTCCATGACTCCCGCCTCCAAAGACCCGGACGCCGCCCGGGCGCAGTACGCCTTTCAGGAGCCGGTACTGGGACCGATGTGCCCGGATCCGCCCATATCCTATCCTGAATACGCGCGGGCGCTGAGCGGAAAACGCCTGCCTCTCAACATGGCGGCGATGATCGGAACGGGCTCCGTGCGTACGGCGGTCAAGGGCTTTTCACAGGCGCCGTTCACGCCCGCGGAGCTGGATATAGCCGAGGGCATCATAGACGAGGCCCTTGCCGAAGGCGCACCGGGCGTCTCTTTGGGGATCATGTACCTGCCTGAATGCTACACGACCCCCGACGAATACGTGAGGATCCTCCGGCCCGTGGGTCGGCGCCGCAGCCTGATCACGACGCATATCAGAGGCGAGGGCGACAGCCTGCTCTCGAGCGTCCGGGAGGTCATCGACATCGCCGGACGCGTCGGCTGCGCGCTGGAAATCAGCCATTTCAAGGCCTGCGGCGTCAAAAACTGGAAAAGCGCGATCTACCGCGCCATCGACCTCATCGAGGACGCGCGCGCCCGCGGCCAGGACGTCACCTGCGATTTTTACCCGTACGACGGCGGTTCCACCGCCCTGACGACCATGCTCCCGTCGGCCTTTGTCGAGGGAGATCTCCCAAAGGCTCTCCTGCGCCTCGGAACCGGAGAGGGCGTTCAGGCCTTCCGCCAGAGCGTCGCCCGGACCTATCCGGACTGGGACAATTACGCCGTGACGCTGGGCTGGGAGAGGATCATGATCTCCGGCGTCCATGACCCGGACAATCAGAAATTCCTCGGCATGACCGTCGAAGCCGCCGCGAAGGCCTTCGGCTTTGACGACGCCTGCGCGCTGGCGGCGCATCTCATGCACACGGACGAAGGGAAGACGTCCATCATCAACATGAGCATGTGCCAGGATGACATCGACGCCATCGCCCGCCTGCCGTACTCCATCGTCATCTCAGACGCCATATACGCGCGGACGGATACGCCCCACCCCCGGATGTACGGCGCGATGCCCCGCATGATCCGCGACTACGCCGTAAAGCGTAGCGTGATACCCCTCGAAACGGCGATCCATAAGATGACCGCCCTCCCCGCCCGAAGGATGAAGCTGAACGCCGGCGTTCTGGAAAAGGACAGGCCTGCGGACATTCTGATATTCGATCCCGATGTGTTTCGCGACAACGCCACATACGACCGCCCCGCTCAGCCGGCTACGGGGCTCGATTTCATGTTTCTGAACGGAAAAACAGTCGTCGAAGACAGCCGTGTGACGAACAACCGTTCAGGCCGGTTCATCAAAGTTCGACATACGTAAAAAGGGGGTTGACCCATGAAAATGACAGATCAGGAATATCTCGATCAGTACAGGATAAAAAGTGAAGACGACATCCTGACGCCCCGTCTCGTCTACTACCCGGAAATCATATATCAAAACATCGAAAACGCCATAAAGACGGCCGGCGGAGCGGAACGGCTCTGGCCGCACGTCAAATCCCACAAGACGAGGGAAATCGTCCTCATGCAGATGCATCTGGGCATCGAGCGGTTCAAATGCGCCACCCTGGCCGAGGCCGACATGGTCGCCAAGTGCGGCGCAAAGCATATCCTGCTGGCCTATCCGCTCGTGGGGCCCAATATCGACATGCTACTCAACCTGGCGGAAGAGTATCCGGACACGACCTTTTACGCCCTGGAGGACGACCTCGGCATGCTGAAGCGACTGGACGAGGCCTGCGCGCGGCGGCAGGCGACGATGAACTGGCTGTGCGACGTCAACACCGGCATGAACCGCACGGGCGTCGAAACGGAAAAGCTGTCCACCTTCGTGCAGGCGGCCCAGGCGTTTACGCACGCGAGGTTTATGGGGCTTCACTGCTACGACGGACAGAACCACCAGCCCTCTCTCGCCGAAAGAAAGAGCGCCGTCGACGCGATCATGCCGCCCGTCGAGCGCGTCGAGCGCGAACTCGAAAAGGGCGGCGTTGCCGTGCCGATCGTCATAAGCGGAGGCTCTCCGACATTTTCTTGTCAGGCTGAACGAAAGGGTCAGTACCTCTCCCCGGGCACGGTATTCGTATGGGACTGGGGCTATAACGCCAAGTTTGATGATCTGCCGTTCTGCCCGGCCGGCGTCGTGCTGACGCGCGTCGTCAGCCACCCCGCGGACGGCGTATTCACGCTGGACGCCGGATCAAAGGCCCTATCGCCCGACACCCCCGAACGCGGATACCTGCTCGGCGCGGAAGGCGCGAAGCCCCTCCTTCAGAACGAGGAGCACTGGGTCTTTTCAATGCCTAAAGGCCATGAGGACGAACGCCCGCCCATCGGAAAGGTCATGTACGTCGTTCCGTGGCACATCTGCCCCACGTCGGCCCTTTACGACAGGATCCTCACGGTCAGGGATCACGAGCCCGGCGAGTACTGGACCGTCGCGGCCAGAAACAGATTTTAAAACACGGAGGAAATCACCTATGTCAGGCAGTTATTATATCCTTCAGAACGAAGATCTTTACGTCAGGATATCAAGCGACGGCGCGCAGATGCTTTCAATCAACGACCGGCGCACGGGAGAACGCCTGCTCTGGAACGGAAACCCGAAAATCTGGCGAGAAAGGGCGCCCTGGCTGTTTCCCATCATCGGCAAACTGAAGGACGACCGTTTTATATATGACGGGAAACCTTACAAAACGCCCATGCACGGGTTCGCCAAGCGGATGAGATTTTCAAACGACCTGGTAGGATCCCATCGGCGCGTCTTTGTCCTGACGTACAACGACGATACGCTGGCCGTCTATCCCTGGCGTTTCCGCCTCGATATTGACTATACCCTCGAAGGCCGAAAGCTGACCGTCAAAGCCGTCGTCACGAATCTGGACGAGAAAACCATGTATTTCTCTCTGGGCGCTCATCCCGGATTTGTCTGTCAGAACGGCGATCAGCTGGACTTTGGCGGCTTGTCCGCCCTCACATACCGCCGCCTTGAACCCGGCAGCCATCTTCTGAAACATGAAAAGCACACGCTTCCGCTTGATGACGGAAAACTTACCCTCGACGGTTCTCTCTTCACAGATGATGCCGTCATACTTGAAAGACCGGAAGTCAATGAGATCGTCCTGAAAAAGGCCGAAGGCGCGGATATCCGCTTCTCGTATGATTCCGTACCGTATTTCGGCCTGTGGTCGAGACACCTTCCCAACGATCAAATAAAATACATATGCCTGGAACCGTGGCTGGGCGTCGACGACCTCGTCGACGCGGACGGCCTCATCGAACACAAGGAGGGCATCTGCGCTCTTGAACACATGCAAAACTGCACCTTTACCATCGGTATAGAAGTATTGTGAAAGGAGTCGATCGTTTTGAACAGTTTTTTCGAAACCAACAAAACAGCTCTTCAGAACTTTGAAAAGGTCTCTCAGAGCGTGGGCGCCCGCGCCGATTACGTCCAGGGCGGCGGCGGAAACACTTCCGCCAAACTGGAAGGCGGCCTCATGGCGATCAAGGCGTCCGGATACTGCCTGAAGGACGTGCATGCCGACGCCGCCTACGCGGTGCTGGACTACGCCGCCCTGCGGGATTTTTACCTGAACAGCGAACCCGGGCAGTTTGAAGACGTGGAAGCCGCCGGCTCCGGTCAGGCCAAGGCCCTGACGAAAGCCATAGAGGGACTGCCGTCTCTTCGGCCCTCCGTGGAGGCGGGGTTTCATTCGCTGCTTGATACGTACGTCGCACACAGCCACAGCGTCTACGCCAATCTGGCGGCGTGCTCCCGCGAGTGCGTCGACATCGCCCGTGAGGCGCTGAAGGACGCCGATTACACCTGGGGCTTCGTCCACTACGTCAACCCCGGCGCGCGGCTGACCTTCGCCATCCGGGACGAGCTCAAGCGCGTGGAGCGCGAGACGGGCCGTCGCCCCGCCGTCATCTTTATGGAGAACCACGGCCTCATCGCCCATCACGACGATCCTGACGAATGCCTGCGCATTCACACCGACGTCAACGACCGCATAGCCCGGGCTTTCGGCATAAAGAACGGCGATTTCCCCGCCGTTTCCGTTACGGACGCCGGCAGCGGCCTCGTCAGAGCCGAAGCGCCCTACCTGTCCGAACAGATCAGGACCGGCCTTTACGACGAAGCCTTCTTCCTCGAAACGCCGCTGTATCCGGATCAGCAGGTCTTCCTCACCGGTTCGTTCAAGATGACGGATCAGCTCCCCGAAGAGGGCATGTGCGCCCTGAATCCGACCACCGGAGAGGCGCTCTTCAACATGCCCGCCGCGAAGGCGCAGGTCATCGCCGAGACGCTGACCGCCGTGGTGTTCATCGTCCGGACGATCAGGGAAAGCGGCCGCATGCTCTGTACGATGGGAGAAGCCGCCCAGAGCTTTATCGCAAACTGGGAAAGCGAAAAGTACAGAAAGTCCCTCGCCGGAAAATAAACGACTTTTCCGCGCAAAACAGATTCACCCCTTGCTCATTTCCTGCAAGGGGTGAATTGCTTTTCTGAAAGCGATGTTTTTTTGAATTAAACGGATAATCAGCCGCGCGCGGCGCTCAGGACGCTGTAGGCCGTCGGGCCATCTTTTTTCATATCCTCGCAGCCCGCCTCGATGCTGACACGTCCGTCGTAACCGGCGGCCTTCAGCGCGTCGAAGATTTCTTTATAATCCTCGCCGTCGCCCTCGGCGGGCCAGATGCGGCCCTGGTCGACGCCCAGCGTGTGGCTGATGTGCACGTGCTTCAGCAGTCTTCCGGCCACGGAAAAGGCGCTGTAGGGCTCGTGAGAGCATACCATGTGATACGTGTCTCCCAGCGTCCCGATATGGGGCAGGTCGATGAGCGCGCTCATCATCGCGCCTTCGGACACGAGGTTTATGATGTTGCACTCCGCGCGCCTGAGCGGCTCTATGGCCAGCTCTATGCCGTAGCGCTCGCAGTACGTGTCGACGACGGCCAGAAAGCGGGCGATCTGACGCCAGGCCTCGGCGTGAGAAAAGCCCTCAGGCACGCCGCGGGCCGCGCCCGATCCGAAGACGACAACCTTTATTCCCATTTCATGGGCGCGGGAAAAGGCCTTGTCAAGATAGGCGGCGATGTCTTCCTCGGAGACCTCCGGCCCCGTGACCTTCAGCGTGCCCGGCAGCATGCCGTTGGCCGCTTCAACCGGAATAGGCGCGTTCCTCACGATGTCCAGCTGCGCGGCGTATTCCTCGTCGCTCAGGCCGTGCAGCCACGCGAGGCCGACCTCGATGTAATCAAAACCCTGCGCCCCGAGAAGGGCGGCGTTTTCAGGCAGCGTACATACGCCAAGGCGAATCATGGATCATATCATCCTTTCCTGATCAGTCAGCGGCGTCATTTGCTGCCGTAGGTTCCCTCGGTGTCGAGGACTACGCTCACGTCTTCCTTGCGGCGGGACGTCGCGCGGCGCTTGTTGAGCTCTTCGAGGAATCTATCCTCGTCAAGGGGCAGTTCGACGGTCTCGCCCGTCCAGCTGGAGAGGTACATCGCGTTGGCGATCGTCAGGCCCTTGATGCCCTCGACGCCGGAGGCGACCATCGGCTCGCCCCGCAGGATGTGCGCGGCGAAGGCGCGCAGCACTTCGTTGTGCTGGGGGTTGAAGCCGTCGGTCTCCACCTCGATGACCTCGCACTTGGGCGTGCCGAAGCCCTTCGTATACGTCGCGGAGAACTCCTGCTCGAACATCTCAAGCTTGTACATATAGAGCTTGTTGTTCTCCGCCACAAGCTTGCCGCCGTCCAAAGAGACCTCGAAGCGGTTCGTGCCAGGGCAGTCGCCCGTGGATGTAATGAACACGCCGGTTGCGCCGTTGGCGTATTCGACATACGCGGTCACGTCGTCCTCGACTTCGATGTCATGGAAATGCCCTTCCTTGCAGAAGGCGCGCACGCGGACGGGCATGCCGCAGATCCACTGCCACAGATCGAGGTTGTGCGGGCACTGATTCATGATCACGCCGCCGCCTTCGCCGGACCAGGTGGCCCGCCACGCGCCGGAATCGTAATAGCTCTGAGAGCGGTACCAGTCGGTGATCAGCCAGTTGGTACGGCGGATCTCGCCCATGGAACCCGAATCGATGATTTCCTTCATCTTGCGGTAAATGCAGTTCGTGCGCTGGTTGAACATGATCGCGTACGTCGCCTTGCTGCGGGCCGCCAGCTCGTTGACCTCGCGCACAGCCTTGGTGTACACGCCAGAGGGCTTTTCACTGAGGGCGTGAATATCGCGCTTCAGGGCTTCGGTGACGTACACCGGATGGAAGTAGTGCGGCGTGGCGACGATGATCGCGTCGACGAGGCCACTGTCCATCATTTTAATGGCGTCGTCGAAACGAGTCACTTCGGGAGCCTGCTCCTCGGCCCAGGCGAGGCGCTCCGGCTTGATGTCGGCCACGGCGGTCAGCTTCATGCCCTCGACCTCGCCGCCGTGAATGCTCTTAAAGTGCGCGGAACCCATGTTACCGATACCGATAATACCTACGCGAACGACATCCATATAAAAAACCTCCCAATCTATGGTTTTTGATCGATAAAACGTGCTTATAAGAGATCCCTGAGCGCCGCGACCGCCGCGTCGAAGGCTGTGCGGGTGTCGGGATACGTATACCGGCGCGTCAACTCTTCGGACTGCAGATTTTTCAGCCCGTCAAATACGGACAGATGCGGCTCGATCGTGAGAACGACGTCGCCGTCGCGCGCGGAGAGCTTCGAGAGGATATCCCCGACCTTTCCGTCGCCCTTGCCGGCCGGCACCACCGCGCCGTCGGCCATCATCGCGTCCTTGATGTGCATGTACGTGATCCTGTCCTTCAGAAGGTCGTACGCCTTTTCCGGATACACGCCGCACTGAATGAAATTCGCGGGATCGAACACGCAGCCCATACGCCCGTCGAAGGCGCTGAGTATGTCCTCGCAGCGCGCGTCGGTATCGCCGTAAATGCCCTTTTCATTTTCGTGACAGAGGGTGATTTCATAGGGCTTCGCCAGGTCGAGCATTTCGCTCAGCTGATCGAGCACCTTGCCGCGCCAGGCCGCGGGATCGCTCTTTCCTTCCTTTGGAATGAAAAAGCTGAACATGCGGATTTTGTCCGTTCCCAGACCGGCCGCGATGTCCAGTCCGCGCTTAAACGCGTCCCTGTGAGGCGAAAAATCCTCGTCAATGGGATATTTCCCATACGGAGAACCGAGCGCTGACAGGCCGACACCCTCGCCGTCGAGGTGGGCCCTGATCTCGCGGATTTCCTCATCCGTCAGGTCTGAGCAGGACTTGCCGTCCACGCCGCGCAGCTCGATCAGATGAATGCCGTTTTCTCTCAGAGCTTTCAGCTGCCCTGAAAGCATTTTGTCGGCCTCGTCCGCAAACGCGGACAGAATCCATTTCGCCATAAAAAATACCTCCATGATCCGTCGCTTTATTTACATTTATTTACCCACGCAGAAATTCGAGAATACCGCGTCGATGACGGCCTCGGTCGCGTCCTCTCCGGTGATTTCTCCAAGCGTCCGCCGTGCGTCCCACAAATCGACGGCGGCGACGTCCGCCGGCGCGCCCTGTCTCAGCGCTTCGACAGCGCGATTCAGATGTTTGGCCGCTTCCCTGGCGCAGCGCGTGTGCCTCTCCGTGAGCAGGATATCCCCCTCAGGCTCAAAGGCCATAACGCGGCTCCTGATCAGCTGAACGAGCTCGTCCAAACCGTCCCCGCGCAGAGCCGAAACGCGAACGTCCTCGCCGACGCGCGCGCTCTTTATTTCATCGCACAGGGCGTCCGTTTTATTGAGGAGGACCAGCGTCCGGCTGTCCCTCTCCGCGAGCATGGAAAGATCCTCCTCGGTCAGGGGGACCGACGCGTCGATCACCATGAGGATGATATCCGCGTCCTGCCGCGCGCGCACGGCCCGCTCGACGCCCAGGCGCTCGATCTGATCGGGCGTGCTTCTCAATCCGGCCGTGTCGCTCAAAGTCACCCTGACGCCGTCCATTTCAATGGTTTCGGTGAGGATGTCGCGCGTCGTGCCCGGTATCTCCGTCACGATGGCGCGCTCCCGGCCGAGGATCGCGTTCATCAGCGAGGACTTGCCCACATTGGGCCGGCCGCACAGCACCACGGACACGCCGTCCACGACGGCCTTTATCCTCTTTTCGTCCGCCCGACTGAGCAGTTTGTCCATCATATCCTCGGCGTCGCGGATCACATCCTCCTTAAGGACGTCCTCGTCGATTTCCTCCGGAAAGTCATCCGACGCCTCGATGCGGGAGAGGAGATCCGTCAACCTCCGGCGGCACGCTCCTATAAAGGAGGAAGCTCCTCCCTCGAGCGCGCGGACGGAGGCGCGCAGCCCGGCTTCGCTGCCCGCGGATATGACGTTCATGACGGCCTCGGCCTCACTGAGGTCGATGCGCCCGTTTTCAAAAGCCCTGCGGGTGAACTCGCCCCGCTGAGCGGCGACGGCTCCGAGATCTGTGATCCTCTTTAGGACCAGGCTCGCCGCCATGCGCCCGCCGTGACAGTGAATTTCCGCCACATCCTCGCGGGTGTAGCTGCGCGGTCCCTTCATGAAGACCGCCATGCATTCGTCGATGACGCGCCCGTCTTCGTCGAGACAGTGCCCATACATGAATCTGTGGGATTTGATCGCCTTGCGTCCGCCGATAGGCCTGAAGACGTCCTTGAGGATCGCCCCGGCCTTCGGACCGGAGACGCGGACGATGGCGATGCCGCCCTCGCCCAGCGCCGTCGCGACGGCCGCGATCGTGCTCATGCGTTGACGCGCACGGGCAGCGCCATGTACAGGTAACCCGCGCTCTCGTCCGTGGACTTTATGACGCAGGGACTGACGGGCGAGTTGAAGTTCATGGTAAACGAGTCGTCATCCACGACCTTGATCACGTCCTGAATGTAGCGGACGTTGAACGCGATATCCAGATCAGGCCCTTCGGCGTCGATGCCGACTTCTTCGTAGACGTCGCCCATCTCCGCGTTTGAGGTGATGGTCATCATGTCGTGAGTGATGTGGAGCTTGATCAGATTCGTCTTGCCCTCGCGCGCGAGCAGCGCCGCCCGGTCGACGCAGAGCTCCATCTGGCTCCGGTCGAGGACGGTGACCTTCGTCTCGGCCGTCGTGGGGATAATGCGCTTATACTGAATATATTCTCCTTCGAGGAGGGTGGAATAAATGGTGACGTCTTCCATCTGGACCATCATCTGCGACGCACCAAACGTTATGGTCATGAAGGCGCTGTCGTCGTCGCTCAGGATCTTCACCAGCTCTTGAAGCAGATGTCCCGGTATCACGGCGCTGACCGTATCGGCGCAGTTGAGGGGCGCGGTCATCAGAGCCAGGCGGAAGCTGTCCAGCGCCACCATGCTCAGCTCGTTGTTCTGAAGCTCGAGCAGCGCGCCGGTCAGGATCTTTCGGGTCTCGTCCGTCGATATGGAAAAGGACGTCTTCTGAATCATGTTCTTCAGAAGGGGCTGGGGGAGAGAGATGGATTTATGCCCTTCTATGTGGGGCAGGGCAGGGAACTGTTCGGCGTCCTTTCCGGCGAGCGTCGTGCGGGAACCGCCACACCGGATCACGGCTACGTGATTGATCCCGACCGTGACGACGCACTCATCGTTCGGCAGCCGGCGCACCACGTCCATGAACAGGCGCCCGGGGAGGATCACGCTGCCCTCTTCCGCGATGGTGGCCGCTGTCCTGACGTCGATGGACATATTTCCGTCCGAACAGATGACATTCAGTTCTCCGTCGCGGGCTCTTATGAGAATTCCCTCAAGTATGGGCATGGTGCTCCGCGCCGAAAGCGCGTGCGTCGAGACAGACAGCGCTTCGTTCAGCGCAGCCGTCGAAATTGAAAACTTCATAGCTCTTCCTCCTGAATGGCCGATTATTTTCTGAAGACTGACTCTGAATATATAGTTTAATTTAGAAATAGCCTCAATAGAGCCTGTGGATACTGTGTATAAGTCTCGTTTTTCCCTGAAAAATCAAGGCTTTCGTCGTCTTTTTGCCGTGGACGGACCGGTGGATAGCCTGTGGATAAAGCCGGTTTTTCACATTTATTTGTCCACAGGGCCGGTGGATGAAGCTTTTTTACGACCCCTCCCGCATGATGTGATCGACGGCCCGTCTGATGTCGTCGTCCGAATTCAGAAGGTCTTCGATCTTTTCACAGGCGTGCATGACCGTCGTGTGGTCCCGCCCTCCGAAGAAGTCTCCTATTCTCGTCGTAGAGAGATGGGTCATTTCCCGCGTGACATACATGGCCACCTGACGCGCCGTGGCGATCTCGCGGTTCCGCCTCTGAGACATGATGTCTCCCTCGCTGACCTGAAAGTACGCGGAGACGGATTTTATGATACTCTCGGGCGTGGCCGCCCGGCTCTCCGGGGAAACCAGCTGATCCAACGTCTCGTGCGCCATATCCAGCGTGATGGGGCTGTTCGTCAGCTGGGACATCGCGTTGACCCGGGTCAGCGCGCCTTCCAGCTCCCGGATGTTGGATTCGGACTGCTCGGCGATGTAGTGAAGGACGCTGTCCGGTATGGACAGGTGCTCCAGCGCGGCCTTTTTTCTGAGTATGGCGATGCGCGTTTCATAATCGGGCTTTTGTATATCCGCCAACAGCCCGCCCTCGAAGCGCGATTTCAGCCTCTCCTCCAGGGCGGAAATTTCCTTTGGCGGCCGGTCGGACGAGATGATGATCTGCTTTCTGTTGCCGTGAAGGTCGTTAAACGTGTGGAAAAACTCTTCCTGCGTGGCCGTTTTTCCCGCGATGAACTGTATGTCGTCCACCATGAGCACGTCGACCTTGCGCAGCTTTTCCCTCAGAGCCTGACTGGACTGGTTCTGTATGGCGGAAATGAGCTGGTTGGTAAAGCTCTCCGACGTGATATACAGAAGTTTCATTCCCGGCCTGGTGCGCATGATGTGATGGCCTATCGCGTGCATGAGATGCGTTTTTCCCAGTCCCACGCCCCCATAGAGAAACAGCGGGTTGTACGCGTCGGACGGGAGCTCCGCGACGGCGAGCGCCGCGGCGTGCGCGAACCGGTTGGAAGCGCCCACGACGAACGTGTCGAAGGTATACTTCGGGTTAAACATGGAGTTTGTAAACTCATCGTCCGGATCGGAGGGTGTTTCCGGTTCGGTTTTGTGAACGGGGAGTTCACCCTTGCTGACAAAATCAATAGTATACTCCCGGCCGTAACAGAGCATGACGGCGTTTTTCAGCATGAGATAATAACTTTGCCGCATGGCCTGCAGGACGAATTTGTTTTCAAACTCAAAAACCATTCTGTTTTCGTCGATGAGAGAAGGCGCGAGTTGCTGAAACCAGGTTTCATACTGATATTCAGTCACCTCTTCGCGAATGACCTGAAGGGTCTTTTCCCATCGTATATCAGTGCTGCTCATAAAAGGTCTCCATCAGACAATGAATTTCCGGCGCTTCCATCGAATGATCTCTCAAAGGTAAAGTTATCCACAATGTTTTCCACAAGGTGTGTATAATGTGGAAAAGTCTTGTGGATAACATATTGACATTTCCCTAAGATTTTAGCAAAGAGCGCTCTAAAAATCAAGGGAGAGCCTCTTTTTTTTCGGCGTTTCGCCAAATTCGCGCGAAACTGTGGCAAAAATCCGACTTTTTCGGGTCAGAAACACTGTGCAAAACCTGTGGATAAACTGTTGATTCTCTGTGGACAGTCTGTGCACAAACGGCCTTTCCTGTTGAAAACGTAAGGTTACGCCGGTTTCAGTTTTTCAGGCTGTTGATGGGCGCGGGAATCCGGCCTCCGCGGCCGATGAACCGTTCGGCGGATTCGCCGTGTACGGGAATGATCGGCGCGCGGCCGAGCAGCCCGCCGAATTCGACCCACTCGCCCACGCCTTTGCCCGGCACGGGGATCAGGCGCACGGCGGTCGTCTTCTGATTGACGACGCCGATGGCCGCTTCGTCGGCCAGGATGGCGGACAGCGTCGCGGCGGGCGTATCCCCGGGTACGGCGATCATGTCAAGTCCGACGGAGCAGACGCAGGTCATCGCTTCGAGCTTGTCGAGCGTCAGGGTGCCCTTTGCGGCGGCATCGATCATGCCGATGTCCTCGCTCAGGGGAATAAAGGCACCCGACAGACCGCCGACGGAGGAAGAAGCCATGACGCCGCCCTTCTTCACCGCGTCGTTGAGGAGCATGAGCGCCGCCGTGGTGCCGTGCTGCCCGCAGCGCTCAAGGCCCATTTCCTCTAAGATGTGAGCCACGGAGTCGCCCATGGACGGCGTGGGCGCCAGAGACAGATCGACGATGCCGAACGGCGTGTTCAGGCGTCTGGACGCTTCCATCGCCACCAGCTGCCCCATGCGCGTGATGCGGAAGGCCGTCTTCTTGACGGTTTCAGCCACGGCGTCGAACGGCTGATCCTTGATTTTCTCAAGGGCGCGCTTGACGACGCCCGGCCCGGAAACGCCGACGTTGATGGCGGCGTCTCCCTCGCCCACGCCGTGAAAGGCGCCGGCCATAAAGGGGTTGTCCTCGACGGCGTTGGCGAAGGCGACGAGCTTGGCGCAGCCCAGGCCGTCGGCCTGAACGGTGAGCGCGGCCGTCTGTTTGATGATGCGTCCCATGAGGGACACGGCGTCCATGTTGATGCCGGCCCGTGTGCTGCCGACGTTGACCGACGAGCATACGAGGTTCGTCGCGCTCAGAGCCTCGGGGATGGAGAGGATGAGCCTTTCGTCCGAGCGGGTCATGCCCTTCTGAACGAGAGCCGAGTACCCTCCGATGAAGTTGACGCCCACCTCGCGGGCGGCCCTTTCGAGCGCCGCGGCAATGAGGAGGGGGTCTTCGTTCTCGCCGAGAATCAGCGAAACCGGCGTGACGGCGATGCGCTTGTTGACGATGGGAATGCCGAATTCCCGCTCGATGTCCTGACCGGTTCTGACCAGGTCTCTGGCCCTGCGGCAGATGAGGTCGTAGACCTTCTGCGGCGTGTTTGAGCCCGCGCACTCGAGCAGGGAGATCCCCATCGTGATCGTGCGGATGTCCAGCTTCTGGTCGCGGATCATGTCTATCGTTGAGAAGACCTCAGAAGACGAAAGCATCTGACGTTCACCTCACAGACGATGCATGGCGTCGAAGATTTCATTGCGCTGCATGCGTATCTCCATGCCCAGTTCTTCGGCCGCCTTGTCGAGCTCCGCGGCGCAGGCTTCGAACGGGCGGTTGGCCTCTTTGAGGTCGACCATCATGACCATGGTAAAGTATCCGCCCATGATGGTCTGGTTGATGTCCAGAATATTGACATTGCAGCGATAGAGCGCGGCGCTGACCAGGGCGATGATGCCCGGGCGGTCGCTTCCGATGACGGTGATGATCGCCTTCATGAAAAAAGCCTCCGATGCCTCTTTTATGATGGGCTCATTATAATCTGGAATCTGTGCGCTTACAAGATTTTTTGTGAAAAACAGGGCCCTTTTTCAGCGGAGTTATTCAACAGTTAACAACATACCAGCCCAGTAAAACTTGACGATAATTGCCGTCTTTCTTATAATCATCAATAATTATTCAGTAACGACGGCGCCGCGAGGCGCTTTCGATCCGGAGGAACATGAGATCATGGGCATCAGGGTATGCAAATTCGGCGGATCTTCTCTTTCAAACGCTGATCAGTTTAGAAAAGTAAAGGATATTGTTCTCTCTGACCCGGAGAGGAGGTTTGTCGTGCCGTCTGCGCCGGGCAAGCGCGCGGACGAGGACATGAAGATCACGGATCTGCTCTACAAATGCTATAAACTGGCGCATACGGGTCAGAGCTACGCTGAATGCTTTTCCGTCATCGTTGAGCGGTTTTGTGAGATCGTCTCCGAGCTGGGCCTCGACATTGACCTTTTGCCTTTGCTGCATGAGACGGAGGAGGAGATCGCCCGTCAGCCTCAGCCCGATTACGCGGCCAGCCGGGGCGAATACTTCAGCGGGATCATCCTGGCGAATTACCTGGGATGGCCGTTTATCGACGCGGCCGAGGTCATCCGCTTCGACCGGACCGGCGCGTACGCCTCCGAATCGACCAACGAAGCCCTGAGAGAGGTGCTCAAGGATTACGATCACGCCGTCATCCCCGGCTTTTACGGCAGCATGCCGGACGGGCGGATCAAGACCTTTTCCCGCGGGGGGTCGGACATCAGCGGCGCGATCGTGGCGCGGGCGGTCAAGGCCGACATGTACGAAAACTGGACGGACGTTTCCGGCTTTCTGATGGCGGATCCCCATATCATCAAGGATCCAAAGCCCATCAAGACCCTGACCTACAGGGAACTGAGGGAGCTGTCCTATATGGGAGCGACGGTCCTTCATGAGGACGCGATCTTTCCGGTCAGGAAGGCCGGCATCCCCATCAACATCAAGAACACGAACGATCCGGAACATCCCGGAACGATCATTACCGTCGGCGACGAGGACGGCCAGCAAAACGGCACGATCACAGGCATAGCGGGACATAAGAATTTCACCCTGCTCAACATTGAAAAGGCCATGATGAACAGCGAGCTGGGCTTCGGCCGGCGCGTGCTCGGCGTTCTGGAGGAACTGGGCATATCCTTTGAGCATCTGCCCACCGGCATCGATACGATGAGCGTGGTCATCGCCGACCGCGAGCTGGAGATGCACCGGGCCGAGATCATGGAGCGCATCTGGGAGAGGTGCCAGCCTGATTCCATTGAGTTTACCAGCGGGGTCGCCCTGATAGCGACCGTGGGACGTGGCATGGTCAACAAGAGGGGCACGGCGTCGAGGCTTTTTAGGGCGCTCGCGGTGGCGGACGTCAACGTGCGCATGATCGACCAGGGCTCCAGCGAGCTCAATATCATCGTGGGTGTGGACGGCAAGGACTTTGAGCGCGCCGTATCGGCCATATACTACGAATTCGTCTGAGACGCGGCTTTCGCCGCGTTCTTTTTTTGACGCGTTGACAACCACCCGTCGAGGGCGTAAGATATAAGTATTCTGTTAACTGTGACGATTATTTATTCACATCATGCAAAGACAGGAGAAGAAGTTTATTATGGAAAGAAAGGACATCCAGAACCTCGCGGGGCAGCTCAGGGACCGCATACAGCGCGTGATCGTCGGCAAGAGCGATACGGTGGAACTGATGCTGACCGCCATGATCGCGCGGGGACACATCCTTCTCGAGGACGTGCCGGGGACGGGAAAGACGGTCATGGCCAAATCCATGGCCAGATCCCTGGGCTGCCGCTTTTCGCGCATTCAGTTCACGCCCGACCTCCTGCCCTCGGACGTGACGGGCATGAGCGTCTTTAACGCGCAGACGTCCCAGTTTGAATTCCGGCCGGGTCCCGTCTTTACGAATATCCTTCTGGCGGACGAGATCAACCGCGCCACGCCCCGCACGCAGTCGGCGCTGCTGGAGTGCATGGAGGAGCGGCAGGTGACCAGCGATGGCGTGACGCGCGCGCTGGAAGAGCCCTTCCTCGTCATCGCCACGCAGAACCCGGTGGAGACGCAGGGGACCTTCCCCCTGCCGGAGGCGCAGCTCGACCGCTTCCTGATGAAGCTGACCCCCGGCTATCCGACGACCGAGGAGGCGATGGCCATCCTCGACCGCTTTATCCAGAACGATCCCCTCGAGGAACTGACGCCCTGCGCGGAGGCCTCCGACATCGCCGAGGCGCAGCGCCTATTCAGCGGAGCTCATGTGTCCGAGCCCGTGCGCCGGTATATGGTCGATCTGGTCGAGAAGACGCGCGTCCTCCCGCAGGTGCAGACGGGCGTCAGTCCGCGCGGCCTGCTCGCGCTCATGAGGGCGTGTCAGGCTCTGGCGCTCATTCGAGGCCGGGATTATGTGACGCCGGACGACGTGAAATTTCTGGCCGTGCCCGTTCTGGCTCACCGCGTCATCGTCAGCGGCCTGTACGGGCGCAGCGCCAAGTGCGAGGAACTGATCCGCGAGGCCCTGGACGGAATCACCGCGCCGGTGGAGACCGGCGAAAGGACGTGACGATATGAATATCGTCTGGATCATGCTCTGCGCGGGCGCGATGATCCTGCTTCAGGGCGCGCTGATCTCCTTCTTTGGGCTGTACGGCGTGAGCTACGACCGGCGCTTCAGTAAGGAGCGGGTCTTCGAAGGCGAAGAGGTTCAGATGGTCGAGGTCATATCGAACAGGAAACTCCTGCCCGTGCCGTGGATACGCGCGGAGTCCCGGATATCGCCGAACCTGCGGTTCGGCAGGGATCAGCAGTCCCAGGAGAGGGAAATTTCCGCGGATCAGTATCATAAATCCGTGTTTTTTCTGGGACCCTTCAGCCGGATCACACGCCGCCATAAGGTCACCTGTCTGAAGAGAGGGCACTATGAGGCCGGGTCGGTGGCCCTGACCTGCGGCGATCTGTTTGCCATGTTTTTAAAGACTGACCAGAAGGGCGTGCCCTGCTCGATCGACGTGTTTCCGCGTCTTCTCAGCGAAGACGAACTCTCCACGCCCTCCACGCGCTGGCAGGGCGAGCTGGCCGTGCGGCGGTGGATCATGCCCGATCCCTTTCTGGTTTCGGGCATACGGGATTACCGGCCGGGCGATCCTTTGAGGGACGTGCACTGGGGCGCGACGGCGCGCATGGGCAGCCTGCAGGTGAAGACGAGGGATTATACCGCCGATCCAAGGATGCTGGTCATCCTCAACGTCCAGGCGAGCGAGGAGCAGTGGGGCGACCTCATGGACTACGAGCAGGAGGTCATCGAACAGGGCATACGCATCGCCGCCACGCTTTGCCAGCGGGCGCTGTCCGTGGGCGTGGACGCGGGGTTCGGGTCGAACGGATGTCTCATCGGCGACAAGGGCACGGGGCGGACGGTCATGATCGACGCGGCCCGCGGCGCGGATCAGATGGAGCAGATCCTCCTGACGATGGCGCGGATGGAAATTCACCGGGAAGTGACGTTTCAGACCTATCTCGAGGGCCTTACTTCCCTTCAGAACGCGGATATACTCATCCTCTCTCTCTACGACAGCGAGGCCATTCGCCAGAAGATCGACATGATCCGGGCGATGGGCAACTCGGTGACGTTTATGCGGCTTGAAAGGAGGCGCCGGCATGAGGCGGATCGCGCGGAATCTGCTTGAAAGCGTGTATTTTATCCTATGCTTCGCGGCGGTGCCCCTGCTGATCGGCTATATGCTGACGGGCAACGGCGTGCCGCTGGTAATTGCCTGCGCCGCGGTCATGCCGCTGGCGTTTCTGATCTCCCTTCTGCCCGGCAAGGTCGGCCAGAAGGCGCGCGCCGAGGTGTTCGTGGAGCGCAGAGCTCACAGTTCGGATCCCGATCCGGACAGGCGTCTGCGCAGCGATACGCACGACGATACGGCCCGTGAGAAGAGAGGTTTTCCCCTGCGGCTTGCCGTGTGCCTCGGCGCGATGGCCGTGATATTCGTCTTTTTGCTCGTGGGGCCCGTCGATTTGAACGTCTACAACCCGATGGACGAAAATCTGGACCTGCTGAACCGGAGCGTGCCCTGGGTCAATACGTTGACCCGCGTGGTCGTGAGCCTCGTGCCTGTGATCATGCTGGCCCTGGGACTGAGGTTCGCGGTGACGGGCGCGTCCATGGGCACGAGCAGCTCCTCAGTGGGCGTCATTTTGTACGTCATCGCCGGCGTCGCCGCGCATTTCGTGCGTTCGGAGACGCTGATACGCGCCCTGGCTGTCAGCGGAGGGCTGTACCTCGTCGTCATGCTCTTGGCCATGAACAGTCACGCCATGTACATCGGTTCTTCCTCCCGCGAGGGGGTCAGACCGCCGAGCGCGCTGCGCCGCTCGAACCGGGCGCTCATGGTCCTGCTGATCGGGCTGGGGACGCTGCTGGTCTTTCGCTCCTGGCTGCGGGAAAAGCTGCTGGAGCTGTGGGCCGTCGTGCGGGGCGCGCTCGGCCGGTTCATAGAATGGCTGATGAGCCGCGGCGGCGATCAGGCCATACAGCAGGGGCAGCCCGGCGGAGGCATGGGCGATCTCGCCGGCCTGGCGGGCGACGCGGAGCCTTCGCCCTTCTGGGAGGCTATGACCTATGTGGCGTACGCGCTGGCCGCGGTCGTCGCCGTGTTTCTGCTGTACTGGTTCATCCGGCGCGTGGTGAAGCTCGTTATCACGCTGGCGAAGCGGCTGCGCGCCTGGCTCGACCGCTTTGCGCAGGGCGTCGGAGAGGAATACCGCGACGAACAGGAGAGCCTGATCGACTGGGACGAGTCAAGGAAAGCCCTGACAGAAAACGTCAAAAAGCGCCTCTCCTCGCTGTTTAAGAGAGAGCGGCGCTGGGAAGAGATGAATCCCCGCGAGAGGGCCAGACACCTGGTCAATACCCTTTACCGCCGCGAGAAGATCAGGCCGGACAGCGCGACGCTGAGAGAGACGCTCCCCCGACTGAAGACGGCCTCGGCGGACGCGCTGGCGGACTGCTACGAGGTGGCGCGCTACGCCGACAGGGATCCGGACGGCGCGGCGCTTGAAGCTCTCAGGAAGGATATTCGCGTATGAACGAGCGCCTGCGGCTGAAAATTGAAAATCTGCCCGAATCTCCCGGGTGCTATCTGATGAAGAATCAGGGGCAGATCATCTATGTGGGCAAGGCGCGGAACCTGAAAAACCGGGTGCGGCAGTACTTTCACGAAAGCCGCACCCACACGGTGAAGGTCCGCGCCATGGTCGATCACGTGGACGACTTCGACGTCATCCTGGTAGATGGGGAGCTGGAGGCGCTGATCCTCGAAAACAACCTGATCAAGCTGCACAAGCCCCGCTACAATATCCTCCTCAAGGACGACAAGGCGTATCCTTATATTCGCGTCGACGTGAACGAACCCTATCCCCGGGTCGAGCTGGCCCGCCGCAGCGCGAAGGACGGCGCCCGGTATTTCGGCCCCTATATGAGCGCCACCGTCGTCCGGGAGACGCTCGACGTGGTGAGGCAGGCCTTTCCCGTGCGGACGTGCAAAAGGACGATCTCTCCGGACAAGCCCACGCGCCCCTGCGTGCAGCGGGAGATCGGCCAGTGTCTGGGGCCGTGCGCGAATCTGACGACACCCGAAGAATACCGCAGGGTCGTCGATCAGGTGCTGGATTTTCTGAACGGAAACGACCAGCCCGTCATCGACGAGCTCACAGCCCGCATGAAACAGGCCGCCGCCGGCATGAATTTCGAGCGGGCGGCGCTGTACCGCGACAGGCTGAAAGCGGTCGAGCTCCTGATGCAGAAACAGAAGGCCGTCCACACCGGCGGCGGCGATCAGGACGTGCTGGCGGTCTGCCGCCTGGGCGACGACGGGTACGTCCAGCGCCTTGTGGTGCGCGGCGGACGGATGATCGGCTCGGACACGCACGTGCTCGACAACGCGGGCGAGGACGAGCCCTCCGACATACTGACGTCGTTCATGCTTCAGTTTTACGCCGAGGAATGTCTGCCGCCCAGGGAGATCCTCGTCAGCGACGGCGTGGAGGACGCGGACGTGCTTTCACAGCTGCTCAGCGAGAGGCGGGGCGGCAGGGTCGCGGTGAAGAAGCCGGACCGCGGCGAGAAGAAAAAACTGACGGACATGGCGCAGAAAAACGCCCGCGACGCGGCGGAAAAGCGCCAGAAGCAGATTTCAACCAGCTATGCGCGCACACAGGGCGCGCTTAAGGAGCTGGCGGACGTCCTCGGCCTGGAAAGGCCGCCCCGGCGCATCGAGGGATACGACATTTCCAACACGCAGGGCGTGCAGTCCGTGGGGTCCATGGTCGTGATGATCGACGGCAAGGCGGCCAACAAGGCCTACCGGCACTTTACCATCAAGACGGTGGAGGGCGCGAACGACTTCGCGTCGATCAGGGAGGTCATCACCCGGCGGTTGAAGCACGGCCTTCAGGAACTGGAGGAAAGAAACGCGGCGGGCGAGGACCCGCGGGGCGGAAAGTTTTCCGACCTGCCCGACCTGATCCTCATCGACGGCGGACAGGGACAGCTTGAAAACGCGGTGGCCGCCCGGGATGAGCTGGGCCTTCGCATGCCCATGTTCGGCCTGGCGAAGCGGCTGGAGGAAATCGTCCTCCCGGGAGAGGACAGATCCATCCTCCTTGACAGACATTCGCCGGCGCTGCACCTGATCCAGAGGGTCCGGGACGAGGCGCACAGGTTCGCCATATCGCATCACCGGTCGCTGCGCGGCGCGGCGGCGCTTCGGTCCCGCTTGGACGACATACCGGGCGTCGGCCCGGTCCGGAGGAAGGCGCTTCTCAAGCACTTCGAAACCATGGAGGCCCTTGAAAGCGCCACAGTGGAGGGCATCTGCGAGGTGGAGGGCATTTCGACGCACACGGCTGAGGCGATTTTCAAGGCCCTTCACGGCGAAAACGACGATTCGGCACGGACTCATGATGACGATGGAAAGGGAGAAGGACATGACTTACAATCAGAAGATCGATGAGCTGATCGATTCCTGGAAGGATGAAATGTACGGGACCCTGAAGGGATGGGTGGCCATCAATTCCGTCAGGGGCGAGGCGCAGGACGGCGCGCCCTTCGGCCCCGAGCCGCGCAGGGCGCTGGATCTGGCCCTCAGCGACGCGGAAGGCATGGGCTTTGCGGTGCGCAACGTGGACGGCTACGCCGGCGACGTGACGCTCAACGAGGGCGGCGAGGCCGTCATGGGCATTCTGGCGCATCTGGACATCGTGCCCGCGGGCGACGGCTGGACGCACGATCCCTTTGACTGCTACATGAAGGACGGCAGGGTCTACGGCCGCGGCACGCAGGACGACAAGGGCCCGGCTGTCGCCGCGCTGTACGCCATGCGCGCCGTGCGCGAGGCCGGCGTGCCCCTTCGGGATACGGTGAGGCTCATCCTCGGGACGGACGAGGAATCAGGCAGCGGATGTCTGCGCCACTATAAGGCGAAGATGCCGACGCCGGATTACGGCTTCTCGCCGGACGCGGATTACCCGCTCATCAACATCGAAAAGGGCGGCATTTCCATTGAGATCGGCGCCGTTTCCGAGGGCGAGGCGGGAGCGCTCATCCCCGTGTACGCCATGCACGCGGGCCAGCGGACGAACATCGTGCCCGGCACGGCATACGCCGAGGTGGGGACGGAAAACGTCTCCGTCGATCAGATGAAACAGACGCTTTCCGATCTGCCCGCGGAGGACAAGCCCTACAGGATCGAAGTGACGGACCTGGGCGGCGGGAGAGCGCGCATCGAGGCTTTTGGCGTGCAGGCGCACGCGTCGCTGCCGCATCTGGGGCTCAATTCCATCGGGCTTCTGATGAAGGCGCTGAAGCGCCTCGGCGCGGGCGGCGGCATCAGGCCGGCCGTCGAAGCCGTGGCGGAGAAATTCGGCACCGAGGGCGACGGCCTGTCCGCCGGCATCAAGACGGACGACGCGGAATGCGGCCCGCTGACCTGCAACATGGGCCTTTTGCGCTTCGACGGCCGGAACATGAAGATCGTCCTCGACATTCGCTGGCCGCTGGCCACGAACGCGCAGACGATGCTCGGGCAGATGGCCGTGGCGCTGACGCGGACGCCCCTTTCCATAAAATGCAACGGCTACCGGGGCGTGCACTACGTCTCGCCGGAGCACAAGGTGGTCAAGGGCCTTCTGGAGGTCTATCACGACGTCAGCGGCCTGCCGGCTTACCCAATCGCCATCGGCGGGGGAACGTATTCCAGCATGATGCCCAATACGGTGGCCTTCGGCATCTGCTTCCCCGGGGACGTGGACACGTGCCACATGCCGGACGAATACGTGGACTGGGAGAAATTCGTCCTCAGCGCGAAGATTTTTGCTCACGCGATAGAGAGGCTTGCCGGGGCTTGAGAGAACAGGGGTCCGGTCAGCCTGATTTGAGAAAAAGCGGGACGCGGCGTGCTTAATACATGCCGCGTCTCGCTTTTTTGACAGTGTCCACAGATGCATAAGAAAAACTTTTATATTATTTAACAGGGTATTGACATGAAATGGTAATATGCCTTATAATTATGAGGAATCTTAAAGAGGAGGTAATACTATGAAGAAGCTCGTTTCCCTCGTCCTGGCCGTTGCGCTGATCATGACCGCGATGGCGATGGTCTCCGTGGCCGGCGCCAGCGGTGAGAAGATCACGCTGACCTTCCTGGACATCTCCCCCCGCGAGGCCCGCGCGACGTACTATAACGACGTCTTCGCCCGCTATACGGCTGAGAAGAACCCGAACGTCACCATCGAGTACGAAGAAGTCCCGTGGGATGACGCTCACACCAAGGTCGTCACCATGGCGGCGACGAACGATCTGCCGGACCTGCTGAACTGCTCTCCCGGCTGGATCACCGAGTTCAAGGATTCTGACTGGATCGCCTCCCTGGACGACTATGTGGCGGATTCCGGGATCACCGATACCTTTGTCGGCTCCATGAAGACCATCTTCGACAAGCAGGTCGAGGATTACGGCCACATCTACATCATCCCCGACGGCCTGACCACCAGCTGCATCTACGTGCGCGCTGACTGGATCAAGGAAACCCTCGGCATCGAGTACACCGAGCTGATCGACGAAGGCTGGACCTGGGAGCGCTATCTGCAGCTGTGCCACGAGCTGACCGATCCGGAGAAGGGCCGTTACGGCATTTCCTTCCGTGGCGGCATGGGCAGCGTAGACCGCATCACCGAGTACATGATGGCCATGCGTTCCGAGCCCGGCGTCATGTGGGCCAACACGGACAACATGGACGAGCTGGACTACCTGTACAACACCGAAGAGGACGTCACCCTGCTCAACGAGTATCTTTCCCTGTACTGGGACGGCTGCGCCCCCACCGACGCGGTCAACTGGGCCTTCGTCGAGATGGTTGACAACTTCTGCGGCGGCCTGACCGGCACCCTGTTCAACGACATGGAAGTCGTCGCCTCCATCCTGGCCAGCGACCTGACCGAAGATCAGTGGGGCGTGCTGCCGGTGCCCTCCGCCATGGACGGACGTATCTTCATGGGCGTCAACGGCAACACCTATTCCTACGCGATCTCCAACCAGACTGAGTACAAGGACGAGGCCTGGGACGTGCTGTCTTACCTGTACGAAGGCACCAACAACGCCGACTATTGCAAGATCATGACCCTGTTCCCCCTGTCCCTGTCCGCGACCGAGGATCCCTTCTTCGGCGAGGACGGCCCGATGGCCGGCTTCCTGTACGAGATCAACTCTCCCGACCTGTGGAAGGCTGAGAGCACCTATGGCCCGTCTCCCGAGGTCACTCAGATCGACCTGTATGACGGCACCGCCGAGCTGCAGAAGGTTCTGCTGAAACAGGAATCCGTCGAAGACTTCCTCGCCTGGTATGACGACCATATCACCGAGGCCACCAAGACCTACTTCGAGGAGAACCCCGAACAGCTGGAGCGCGTAGATCAGATCTTCGGCAAGGTCGAGCCCTATGCGACCAGCCGCGACGCCGTTTCCATTAAGTAATATGCGTTAACACGCGAACATCGTCGGAGCCTGCCGCTTCTGCGGCGGGCTCCGATAGATTATTTCACATCCCGGCATGAGGCGTTCCGTTTTGACGCCTTACGGAGAAAGGGAGCGCGCAAATGAATTCGACGATCAAACTCAGGAGAAGGCGTAAAATACTCAAAGCCATTGAACCGTATCTGTTTTGCCTGCCGCTGATATTTTGCCTTTTCGGCCTGTTCGCCTACCCCATGATCCGGGCGGTTATCATCTCTTTCCAGAGATACAAGCTGACCGAACTGAAAAAAGTCCGGTTTATCGGTTTCGACAATTACATCAACTCCCTCAGGGATAAAAACCTGGGCATGATTACCTGGAACAGCATAAAATACGTCGTTATCGTCGTCGGCCTGCAGTTTGTTCTGGGATTTGGTCTGGCGCTGGCGCTGCGCAGGCCTTTCCGCTTCAGAAACGTGTATCAGGCTGTCGCGTTTATACCATACGCCCTTTCGGGTTTTGTCTGCGGACTGATGTTCCGCTGGTCTTTCAACGGAGAATACGGCGTCGTCAACGACCTTTTAATGAAACTTCATATAACGTCGTCAAAAATAGCCTTCTTAGGAACGCCGGGGCTGTCGATCATCCCCGTCTATGTGGCGGCCATATGGCTCGGATACCAGTTTTTCGCCATCATGCTGCTGGCGGCGCTGCAGTCCATTCCGCAGGAGGTCTATGAATCGGCGGAACTGGACGGGTGCGGCTGGTGGCGAAGGCTCTTCTCTATCATCATACCGTATATCAGGCCGACGCTTCTGACCATACTGATGCTGCGTGTCGTGTGGACGTTCAACTCCTATGAGCTGATTTACGTCATCACCGAGGGCGGGCCGGCGAGCTCCTCCGAGACGCTGACGAGTTACCTGTTCACGCGGGCCTACTCCAACCTGGACTTTGGCGCGGCATCCGCGCTGGGCCTGATGTTCGCCGTGGTGCTGCTGATCTGCGCCGGCATTTACATGAAACTGACCAAATACAATCAGGCAGGTGATTTTTGATGGCACAGAGAGCGTTGCAGCAGAGTTCATCGTACAGGCCTCATTACAGGCGGAGGTTCAGGTGGAAATGGGGCGAATTCGGGCGCGTCTGCGTACTGATATTCTATGTGCTGGTCGTCATCGCCCCGATTTACTGGATGTTCATCACGTCGGTCAAGTCATACGGCGAGATCGTCAACGTCAAAGAGGTGACGTATTGGCCGCAGACCTTTACGACCGCCAATTACGAAGAACTCTTTAACGCGATCGACTTTGGAATTTACCTGAAGAACTCGCTGCTGTATGCCTTTGTCACGGCGCTGACAGTGGTCGTCATTACCATGATGAGCGGATACGGCATGTCGCGCTATCAGTTCAGAGGAAAGGGTTTCATGCTGGGCATGTGGCTGGTAGCCCAGATGATCCCCGGCATCCTGGGAACGATACCCATGTACGTCATCTACTCAAAGCTTGGACTGATCAACACGCGCACGGGTCTGTTTTTCATGTTCATCACCGGGCAGATCCCCTTCTGCACCATTACAATGAGGGCGTTTTTCGACCGGATCCCAGTCTCGCTGGAGGAGGCGGCCTTTGTGGACGGCTGCAACCGAGTGCAGGCCATATTCCGGATCATCCTGCCGGTGCTTTTGCCGGGCATGGCGGCGGTGTTCGTGTTCGCCTTCACCGCCGTGTGGAACGACCTGATGACCTGTGTCATCTACACGTCGAAGAAAAAGCTCTGGACGATCAACGTCATCCTCAAATCGATGATCGGCCGCGTGTCCGTGAACTGGGGTACGCTGATGGCCGGCGGCATCATAGCGCTGCTGCCCACCATCGTGGTGTTCGCGTTCGTGCAGCGGTACGTCGTCAGCGGCCTGACCGCCGGCGCGGTGAAGGAATGATCGGATTTTCTCCGGATGGGAACGGAAGAGGCGCGGTTTTAGCCGCGCCTCTTCGTCAAGGCGTATAAGAATCTGGTTCATATGGGAGGGCGCCGTTATGGCCATGACGATCGAGAATCTTCTGGAGATTCAAAAGGCCCTGCAGGAGAAATACCGGGGCATATGGGAGGGCGACTCCCCCGATACGGCGAAGAATCACCTGCTCTACGCCGTGGAGGAAATCGGCGAAGTGTCCGCGATCCTCAAAAAGCGCGGCGCGCAGGCCGTGGTGGAGGACACCGGCGTGCGCGCGCACTTCTGCGAGGAGATGGCGGACGTGTTCATGTATCTGTGCGACGTGATGCTGTGCTGCGGCGTCACGGCGGAGGAATTCGAGCGCGCCTACCGCGAAAAGGCGGAGCGCAACCTCCGGCGCGATTTTGTCGGCGAACACGCCCATTATCTGGAAAACACCGGCAAGCACTGAACGCACGCGCCGCCGCGGCGCGTCAGTTCATTCCGACGTCCTTCAGCCTGTCCTGAAGGGCGTCTTTTGCCAGAGCGATCAGGGCCTGCGCTTCGGGGGTCGAGCTGTTTTTGATGATCTCGCGGGCGGCGTCGTGGCTCTCCTTGAGCAGAGCCGCGTCGCCCAGATAGGCGTACGCCCCCAGCGACATGGCGCCGGACTGCCGCTGACCCAGGAGATCCCCCGGGCCCCGCAGTTCCATGTCCTTTTTGGCGATTTCAAACCCGTCGTTTGTGCGGGTCATCAGGCGCAGCCGCTCGTTCGGCTCCGCCATCAGAAAGCACCATGAGACTTCGGCGCCGCGCCCGACGCGCCCGCGCAGCTGGTGCAGCTGCGCCAGGCCGAACCGGTCGGCGTTTTCGATGACCATGACCGTGGCGTTGGGGACGTTGACCCCCACCTCGATGACGGTCGTGGAGACCAGGACGTCGATCTGTCCTGTCCGGAACGCCTCGAGGAGGGCGTCCTTGTCGGCGGCCTTGAGCCGTCCGTGCACCAGCGCGATCCGGAGGTCGGGCAGATCCTGCGTGCGCAGCCGCTCGTACAGGACCTCGGCGGGCGTGGCGTCCAAGGCCTCGTTCTCCTCGATCAGCGGACAGACCACATAGGCCTGCCGTCCCTTACGGACTTCAGAGCGGATAAAGCCGTACATGTCGCGGCGCTTGTCCTCCGGGACGATGCGGGTCCTCACGGGCGTGCGGCCGGGAGGCAGTTCGTCCACCACCGAGATGTCCAGGTCCCCGTACAGGATGAGCGACAGCGTGCGCGGGATCGGCGTGGCTGACATGACGAGCACGTTGGGCGAGCGCCCCTTATCGGAGAGGGTCGTTCGCTGACGCACGCCGAAGCGGTGCTGCTCGTCGGTGATCACCAGGCCGAGCTCGTGATAGACGACGTCCTCTGTGATGAGGGCGTGCGTGCCGATGACGGCCTGCCACGCGCCGGAGGCGATGGCCTCCCGGGCTTCGCGCCGCGCTTTGGCGGTCAATGAGCCGGTCAGCAGGCCGCAGCGGATCCCCAGGGGCTCCAGCAGGGCTTTGGCGCTCTCATAGTGTTGAGACGCGAGGATTTCGGTCGGCGCCATGAGGGCGGTCTGCCATCCCGCCCGGACGGCGGCGTACATGGCGGCAAAGGCCACGGCCGTCTTGCCGCAGCCGACGTCGCCCTGAACCAGCCTCGCCATCGGGAAGGGCGCGCGGAGGTCGCTCAGGATCTCGTCAAGAACGCGCCTCTGCGCGTTCGTCGGCGAGAAGGGGAGCGTGCGCCAGAAGGCCTCGCCGGCGTCGTCCGGCGCGTCGATTGATACGCCTTCTTCCCGGCTGCCACGTATGAGCCACAGCCCCAGCTGGAACAAAAGGAACTCCTCGAACGCGAGCCGGCGGTTGGCGGCCTTCAGAGCCTCCCAGTCGAGCGGGCGGTGGGCGTTCAGTATCGCGTAATTGCGCTCGCAGAGGCCGTACTTTTTCCGGAATTCGGCGGGGAACGTTTCGCCCCACTGCCCCTCGCGCGCATCCAGCGCCGCGTTGATCGCGCTGACCAGCGCGGTGAGGGGCACACCCTTCAGGGGCTTATACACGGGTTTGATGCCCTCGCCGGATTCAAAGGCCGGGCTGATCAGCTGCAGCGCGCCGTATCTGGCCTCCGCCTTGCCGTAGAGCAGCAGCTCCCTGCCAGGGACGAGTCTGTCCTTCAGCCAGGGCTGGTTGTACCACACGCAGGGCATGGAATCCGTCCCATCCGTCACGCGCACGGAGACGATGGACATCTTTCCGAAGCGGCGGAGCACGCTGCCGCCCTTCACGCGGACGCGCACGGCGGCCTCGTCGCCGTCCTTCAGAGAGTTGAGAGCCGCGGGATGCGACAGATCCCGGTAGGCTTTTGGCAGGTACCCCACCAGGTCCCGCGCCGTGAGGATGCCCGCGGCCTGCAGGGCCTTGAGCCGCGCCGGGCCGATGCCCTTGATCTCATGAAGCTGAAGGTCGCGATGAGGTTCGGGCATTTATCGGGCCTCCGGGCGGTTCGTGCGGGTGATGAGGGTGAAGTCCCTGGGCAGGTCGGCCTCGACCCAGAAAAGGGCGTGGCTGACGCCCGCGCCGGTGACGACGCCGCGCCTGTTTTTTATTGGGAAGACGATCTCGCTGCCGGGCACGACGGCGCATACCCGGTCACGGACCTTTTCAGCCGCGCTCTCCACCGCGCAGTCCATGACGAGCAGCTGCCGCTGACCGCCGACTTCACGGCTCTTGAGCAGCGCGACGATATGCCCCACCCGCAGGTTGCACAGCGCCGTGTTTCCGGGCACGGCCATGTGAGCCCAGAGCTTTTCGTGGTCGTTGAGCAGGCCCTCGCCGTCGTAGCGGAAGCCGTTCTCCCGGGCGAAGCCGCAGTCCATCATGCCCTGCAGCATGGCGGGGCGGTCGGTGCCGTCGTCGCCGCGCCCGCCCACGGAGACGGACACGTCTGCCACGTCGTCCGGATCGAGGCGGACGCCGTGCATCCATTCGACGCAGTGCACGAGGGAGAATATGCCGCAGCCGGAATCGGACAGGTCGCAGCCGTTGTTCTGATATTCGTAAGGATGGGTCCAGTCGTCGCTCTTCTGATTGCAGAAGCGCAGCAGCCGGCCCTCGAAGGCGATCTCACGGGTCTTGGACGTGAAGGGAAAGAGCATGGCGGATAGTCCTTTCTGCAAATGTCATCGGTTGTTTGGAGATTGTTCTGATGATATTTTATCATATGGAAAGAGTTTCGTCAAAGCGTCTCATTTTTTGACACGCGTGATTTTATGTGGTATAATGTATTTGTGAAAGTATCCGTTTCACCTTTAAAACGGGTATTTTCATGGATGAGAGGGTTGATTGCCGATGCAGAGTGTTCCCAAACCCCAGTGGCGCGTGATCTTTGATCTGGCCTGGCCGACGATGGCGGAACAAGCGCTGGGTACGGTCGTCCAGTATATCGACACGGGCATGGTGGGGCGTTTGGGCGCTCACGCGACGGCCTGCATCGGCCTGACGTCTTCGGCGACATGGATGGTCAATTCGCCGCTCTGGGCCTTCGGCGTGGGCGTGCTGGCCTGTACGGCCAAGGCCGTCGGCGCAAAGGACGAGCAGACCGTGCGCAGGACGGCCTCGCAGACGGTGCTCCTGACGCTCGTGCTGGGCGTGATCATCGGGGTGTTGACGCTGGTCATCAGCCCATTCCTCCCCGCGTGGCTGGGGGCGGAGGAGTCTCTTCGCCGGGACGGAGGGCTGTACTTCGGCATCGTGTGTTCACCCATGCTCTTTCGGGCGGCGCTCACGCTGTTCGCGGCGTCTCTGCGCGCCACGGGCGACACGCGGACGCCCATGTTCATCAACGTGGGCATAAACGTGCTCAACATCATCCTCAACGCGCTGCTGATTTACGGATGCGGCTGGGGGGTTGTCGGCGCGGCGATCGCGACGGCTGTGTCGTACGCGGTAGGCGGCATCGTGATGAGCGCGTGCTTCTTCCGCAACAAGAGGCTGTCCCTGCGCGGGACGCGCATCAGATATGACCGCGAGGCCATGGCTCCCATCATACGCATCAGCGTCCCCGTGGTGGGAACCCGACTGGCGACTTTTCTGGGGCACGTCGTGTTCAGCTCGCTGGTGACGAGTCTCGGCACGCAGGCGCTCGCCTCGCACACCCTGGCGCTTACCGCCGAGCAGGCCTTTTACATTCCAGGTTACGGCATGCAGGCGGCCGGAGCGACTCTGGCGGGGCAGGCGCTGGGTGAAAGGGATCGGGACAAGCTCTGGCGCGTCTCCCGGACGGTCATGACGTTTACGATCCTTATGATGTGCCTGACGGGTGGGATACTGTTCCTGATCCCCAGGCAGATGATGGCCCTATTTACGGCGGACGCGGCCGTCATCGCCGGCGGGGTACCCCTTCTCCGCATCATCGCGGTGACGGAGCCCGTCTACGGCATGGGCATTATACTCGAGGGCGTGTTCGAGGGCGTCGGCGAGACCCGCGCGCCGTTTGTATATTCTCTCGTGTGCATGTGGGGGATACGCATTCTGGGCACGGTGCTGTGCGTCCGGTACTTTGGCCTGGGGCTTGTCAGCGTCTGGCTGTGCATGGCTGCCGACAACAGCTGTCGGGGGTTCATGCTGGCTGTCAAGTATTTCCGAAGAAACTGGCTCGACCGGCTTTTGCCGCCGGGACGGGCCGCAGACTGAACTCACGCCGGACAGAAATGCGTCCCGGCGTGTGAAGAAAGGAGGGAACCCCATGATTGATACCAAGATCAAAACCCTTCTGACCCTGGAACAGCTGGGATCCTATACTCAGACGGCGGAAGCGCTGTCTCTGACGCAGCCTGCCGTCAGCCACCACATCCGCATGCTGGAGGAGCAGTACGGCATCCGCATCTTCGTCAAGACCAAGCATCGGCTGAAACCCACCCCGGAGGGAGAGGTGCTCCTGGATTACGCCCGGCAGGCGATGGCCCTGTCCGAGGGCGTCAAACAGGCGATATCGGACAGGCAAAGGGATATCCATTCCCTGACGGTGGGCATCACCCCCACGGCGAGCGACATTCTCGTACCCCAGGTGCTTGCGGCGTACTGCAACGAGCATCCGGGCACGCACATCCAGATCGTTCGCGACACCATGGGCAATATCGACAGCAAGCTTTCGTTCTATGAGCTGGATTTCGCGATCGTCGACGGCATGATCCGCAACGAAAAGACGAACGCCTTTCTCCTCGGCACGGACTATCTGGGACTGGTGGTGTCTCCAAGGCACGCCTTCGCGGGGCGCATGAGCGTCACCATCGAGGAGATCCAGAGGGAGAACCTGGTGCTGCGGCCCCGCAGCGCGGAGACGCGCAAGCTCTTTGAGAGCTATATCACCAGCCATGGCTATATGATGAGGGATTTCAACATCATCATGGAGCTGGACAGCGTGTCCAACATTAAGGACATCATCATGGCCAATCTGGGGATTTCCATCCTGAGCCACAACGTCTGCCTGGAGGAAGAGCGGCGCGGGAACATGGTGATCGTCCCCATAGAGAACTGCCAGATGATGCGGCCCATCAATCTCATCTATCCCAAGGACTTCGCGCATCCGGAGATCCTTCAGGACATCCGGGAGAGCTACGCCCGGCATTTCGGCCGGACGTGAAGCGGCCGGAATTCCGGCGCGCGCCGAATTTAGTGATTTCCATAAAAAAGGGGGTTGCCCGCCGTTGGACCAAAAAATGAACGCGTCGGCGCGATATGACGTCTGCGTCTTTGACCTGGACGGGACGCTGACACAGTCGGGCATAGGCATCGGCCGGAGCGTCCGGTACGCGCTGGAGAAAATGGGCCGGCCCACACCTGACGAAGACGTCCTGCGGCGGTATATCGGTCCGCCCCTGCTCGAGAGCTTTATGCAAATCGACGGCATGGACGAGCCGGACGCCCGGCGCGCGGTTGAGATCTACCGCGAGCGATACAACACCGTTGGTTGGAGAGAGAACGCCGTCTATCCGGGGATCGGCACGCTCCTGCGCGCGCTGAAGGCGCGGGGCGTCTTTGTGGCGGTCGCCACGGGCAAGCCGACGGGCGTGGCCTCGGACATCCTGGCCGGGTTCGGCCTCGACCTGTACGTCGACAAGCTGGTCGGACCTCATCCGGACGATCACCACGCCGACAAGGCGGCGCTGATCGCCGAGGCCCTGCCCGAAGGCGCCGTCCATCCCTGCATGATCGGCGACCGGGGCGGCGACGTCGAGGGCGCCCGCGCGCTGGGCATCGACGGGATCGGCGTGTTGTACGGGTATGGCGGCCGGAGCGAGCTGGAGGCCGCCGGGGCGACCTGCCTTGCGGAGGACGTTTCGGCTCTGAGCGGGCTCCTTCTGGGCGACGATCCCGTGAATCGGGGGTTGTTCATCAGTTTCGAGGGAACGGACGGCAGCGGAAAGAGCACCCAGCTCAAAAAGGCGTCTGAAATGCTGACCGCGTGGGGATACGATGTGACCCTTACGCGGGAACCGGGCGGATGCCCGATATCCGAGCGCATCCGCGAGATCATCCTCGACGTCGGCTCGGCGGGCATGACGGCGGAGTGCGAGACGCTTTTGTACGCGGCGTCGCGGGCGCAGCACGTGGCGCAGGTCATACGTCCCGCGCTTGAGCGCGGAGCCATCGTGCTCTGCGACCGGTTTGTGGACTCGTCGATGGCGTATCAGGCCTATGGCCGGCGCATGGGCGAGGACGTGATCGCGCGGATCAACGAGCCCGCGACGGGCGGGCTTGAACCGGATCTGACGCTCTTTTACGACATGAGCCCCGAGGCCGCCATGTCGAGGCGGCGCAGCGCGAGCGTACCCGACCGCATGGAGCGGGAAAACGAGGACTTTGTCCTGCGCGTGTATGACGGCTTTCAGCGCGTCGTCAGGGAAAATCCCCGGCGCGTCAGGCGCGTCGACGCCTCGGGCACGGTGGAAGAGGTCTTTGATCAGACGCGGGAGCTGCTCAGAAGCGCGCTGGCGGTCGGCAAAACGAAAAAATTATGAATATTTTGGCTTTGAATTGCAACAATTAACCCGAGATTTACGACAAAATGTTATCATAAGTTTATAATAATCGTTTGAAGGGTGGCAAGGCTGATCAGACGGCTTTGCGGAAAGGCGGTAATGGTATGGATACCAGCAGGCTGTGTATGTACTGCATGCAGGACAACGGCGGTGAAAGCGTCTGTCCCCATTGCGGGAAAGACGCAAACACGCCGCTCTTGCGGGGGCATCTGGCTCCCGGTGAAATTCTGGGCGGCAGATTTTTGGTGGGACGCGCCGTAGGACAGGATGCGTCAGGTATTGTATACATTGTTTTTGACCTGCGCAAGGAGCGCACGATGCGCATCCGCGAGTATATGCCCCGCAATATCGCGTATCGCGTCGAGGGGTCCAACGAACTCAAGGCCATGCCCGGCATGGAGGATGATTTTGCCCTCGGCCTGCAGCAGACGCGCGCCCGCGCCGAGTCCGCGGAGGATCCGGAAAAGGCGATGCCCTGCTTCGAGGAGAACGGGACGCTGTACGTTGTCCTGCGCCGCCGCAAGGCTGCCGCGGCCGCGCCTGTCGTCGCGCCGAAGGTGGAAAAACCGAGCGCTAAGCCCGCGGACGACGATGATCGCGACGAGGACAACGAAGATGAAGACACCTCGGACGAGGAGGATGAAGACGAGGATACCTCGGACGAGGACGATGAAGAAGACGACGGCGAAGACGATGAGGACGAAGACGACGAGGATGACGAAGAGGACGGCGGCTTTTTCCGCAACCATCTGACGGCCATCATCGCCGCGGTCGTGATCGTCGGACTGCTGGGCGGCGCGCTGTTCTACGTGTTGAACCGCAACAGGAACGGCGATTCGACCACGCAGGTCGCCGCGAACGATGCGCAGCAGACGCAGGCTGTGTTTACGGCGCAGCCCGACGAGTCTGCGCTGCAGCCGGACGAGTCTGCCGATGTGACCCCTGTTGACCAGACCTGGCAGCTGGAGCAGGGCGGCAATACCGTCGATAACGGTCTCGGCGGCGAAGGAGCCGGTTATGACGATGGCTACGACGCCGCGGTGACGCAGTACGCCACGGCGGAACCGTTCAACACGCCGACGGCCGCGCCCATTGAAGAGCCCGTCGCCACGGTCGAGCCCGAACCGACGGAGCCCGAGCCCACCGAGCAGTTCAGGGTCGGCCCGCCGGAGACCCCGATTCCCTCCATTCAGATCGAGCGTTCGAGCGGCGAGGAAGTCATTAACCTCCTGCAGAAGCGCCTGATGCAGCTGGGCTGGCTGAATATCGACGAGCCGACAGGCACCCTCGGGCCGATGACCAAGGACGCCATCCGCGAATTCCAGTCGACGCTGCGCAACAAGTATGGCCTGAAGATCGACACGGACGGCATTGCCGGTCCAGCGACCATTTCCTATCTGAACAGCGAGTTCGCGCCGTGGAACCCGAACAAGGCCGGCTTCCCGCCGCTGCCGGATACGCTGCCGACGCCTGCGCCGACGGCCTCTCCGACGCCGGTGCCGACCGATACGCCCGAGCCCACGGATACGCCCGAACCCACGGCGACGCCCGCGCCCTCGCCCACGCCGTTTGCCGCTTCGCCCGAGCTGATCGCGGAGGTGCAGATGCGCCTGATCGAGCTGGGCTGGATGGACGGCACGCAGATGACCGGAGCCTATGACAACGCCACGTCCCTGGCGGTGCTGGATTTCCAGCGCTATATCAACTCGGAGTATCCGGACGCGCATCTGCCTGAGGACGGCAACGCCGACGTCAACACCGTCAATTGGCTGACCTGGACCGGCGCGCCCGAGCGCCCCGCCAGCCTGATCTACGCCGAACCGGTCGCACCGACGGACACGCCGGCGCCTGAGGTCATCTATTCCGAAAACATCGACGAGACTTCCGACGGCCAGGCTGTGGTTTGGCTGCAGCGCCGTCTGATCGAGCTCGGATGGCTCAAAGGCCTGCCCAACGGCCAGTACGACGAGAATACGCGCGCAGCGGTTTCTCATCTGCAGGAATACCTGAACACCCGGTATTCTCTGCAGCTCGATACCGCCGGCGCCGCGAACAGCGCGACCCTCAGCTATCTCAACAACGAGTACAACAACATCGTCTGTCAGACCCCCGACGACGCGCCTGTCCTCGAGCCTGTGGCGAACGTCGAAGACAACGCGGTCTATGAGGGCGCTGATCCTGAGACTGTCATCGCCGCGAAGGTGTCGCTCATCGAGAACGGCTGGATGGCTCAGGTTCAGGGGGAGACCACCGGCGACTACGATCAGGCCATGATCGACGCGGTGGCTCTGCTGAAGTCCTATATGGCGGAGTCCTGGGACGAAGAGAACTGGGGTTCGCATGAGGGGATCGACTTTGATTACGATGGCAATTACATCGACTGGCTGACCTACAGCATCCTCATGAGCGCCGATGCTCCCGTCAGAACCGCGGGCTGAAGCAAATAAACAGGGCAGATCATTCACAACCCGAACGCCCCACCCGGCGTTCGGGTTTGTTTAGAGATGAAACGGGAGGTTCGCACATGGCGTCCATCGTGGTGGGTATGTCCGGCGGCGTCGATTCAGCGGTCACCGCGCTGCTTCTGAAGCGCGAGGGGCACGACGTCACAGGCGTGTTCATGAACAACTGGGAAGAAAAGGATGACAGCGGCGTATGCACTTCGGAGCGGGATTACGCCGACATGCGCTCGGTCTGCGATCAGATCGGCATACCCTATTACTCCGTCAACTTTGCCCGGGAATACAAAGAGAGGGTGTTTTCCCACTTTCTCGAGGAGTATCGGCGCGGCCGAACGCCGAACCCCGACGTACTCTGCAACCGTGAGATCAAATGGAGCGTGTTTTTGGACTTCGCGCTGCAGCTGGGCGCGGAAAAACTCGCCACGGGGCACTTTGCGCGGCTGGATCAGGTCGAAGGGCGCTACAGGCTTCTGCGGGCAAAGGATGAGGCCAAGGATCAGACGTACTTCCTGTACATGATTGGTCAGCGGGCCCTGCGCTATGCCATGTTCCCCGTAGGCGGCATGACGAAGGCCGAGATCCGCGAAATCGCGCGGCAGAACGGCCTTCCCGTATCGGAGAAAAAGGACTCGACCGGCGTCTGCTTTATCGGGGAAAGGGATTTCAAAGCCTTTCTCAAGACGTATTTGCCCGCCCAGCCCGGCGACATACGCACGCCGGAGGGGAAGCTCGTCGGCCGGCACGACGGGCTCATGTACTATACGCTGGGACAGAGGCGGGGCCTGGGCATCGGCGGCGGCGGCGACGGACGGCGCTGGTTCGTCGTGGGAAAGGATCTGAAGAACAACGTCCTTCTCGTCGAGCAGGGCGAGGATTCACCCCTTCTGTATTCGGAGAGCGCGGTGCTCGAGGATCTGACGTGGATATCCGGTGAATCGCCCGTCCAGGCCGGACAGAGCCTTAACTGCATGGCGCGCTTCCGGCACCGTCAGCCGCTGCAGGAAGTGACGATCACGCCGATCGAAGGCGGCTTCATGAAGGTCGATTTTGCCGTGCCGCAGCGGGCGATCACGCCGGGGCAGTCCGCCGTGTTCTATCTGGGTGAGGAATGTCTGGGCGGCGGCATCATCGCCTGAATAAGTGGGTCATTAACCTTTAAAAGGTCAAAGTCAGACAAAATACGAGGGTAGATCATGAACCGAAGAAACGCCGTAACGAGAACCCGTCATGACAGCAACGGATATATCCCCGTAGCGGACGGGTTCAGGGTGCTCTGCGTGCTGCTTGTGGGCTGGTTTCACATCTGGCAGCAGAGCTGGCTGACGCCCGAAATCACGCTGTGGAAGCTGCATATCAACCTCCTGCCGCTCGTCCGGACGGGATACCTGATGGTGGATATGATGCTTCTGCTGTCGGGGTTTCTGCTGTTTATCCCCTACGCAAAGTGCCTGGTCGAAGGCGCGCCGATGCCGGACGTCACGACGTTTTACAAAAAGAGGGCGGCGCGCATCGTGCCAAGCTATTACCTCTGTCTGGTGATCATGCTGATCTTTCACGTGATACCGGCCGGAGGATACCCGTCTTTCCGCTACGCTTTTCTGGACATCGCGAGCCATCTCACCTTTACGCACACCTTATTATATGAAGGCTATATCGGAACGAAGCTCAACGGCGTACTCTGGACGTTGGCTGTCGAGGCGCAGTTTTACCTGATCGCGCCTCTGATCGGCCGCGCCTTTGTCAAAAAACCGCTGATCACCTATCTGACCATGACAGCCGTCGCGTGGATCTATCGTTTCGTTTACGTCTCGGGCCTGTCCGATACCGCGCTGACGTTTAACCGTCTCCCTGCCATGCTCGACGTGTATGCGAACGGCATGCTCGCGGCATGGGTGTTCGTTTTACTCAAAAGGCGCGTCAAAATGAACGCCCTGACTTACCTGGCGTCCGCGGCGCTCCTGATCCTCTCCGCGGCAGGCGTCTGGTACATTGCCCGTGCGCAGGCGACGCGATATGACGGCGAGGTGATACGCGCGGGGCAGATGCTGTTCCGGTATCCGCTCACGGTCTGCGGCGCCGTTTTTCTCGTCTCAGGCAGCCAGGCGCCACGTTTTATTCAGCTTTTGATGGGCAACAGGGTGACGCGATTCCTTTCAGGCGTGAGTTACAACTTTTATATTTGGCATTCGATCATAGCCCTGCGCCTGCGCGAATGGCATATCCCGCCATATTCGAGCGACATGCCGCAGAAGGCGGGTGAAAGGCCTTGGATGACGCAATACACGTGGCTTTGCTTCTTTGCGGCGCTGGTATTTGCCACATTCGTGACCTACCTCTGGGAAAAGCCCTGCGCGCGGAGGATCCTGCAGGGGAGCTGGAGAAAAGGCAAGCATAACAAAAAGCATCGCGCTCTATGGAAGATGAAACGCTCTGTGTGACCGATCACACAGAGCGCTTTATCATTTATGGTACCGCTCATTTGCGTTGATTTTGAATCCTCTGTACAGCTGCTCGAGAAGGATGAGCCGCATGAGCTGATGGGGGAATGTCATCTGTGAGAAAGAGAGTTTTTCGTCCGCGCGGGAGATGACGTTATTTCCCAGCCCCAACGATCCGCCGATGACGAGCACGAGACGCTTTCCGTCCATGGACCATGACTGCAGCTTCTGCGCAAGCTGAGTCGACGAATAACTCTTCCCGTCTATGCACAAGGCGACGACGCGGTCTCCCGGCCTGATCTGCGTCAGAATGCCTTCGCCCTCCCGTGCCTTGACCTGGTCGATGCCGGCCGCTGAGAGCGTCTGCGGCTCCGGCTGATCCGGTATCTCTTTGATATCAAGCTGGCAGTAGCGGCCGAGCCGTTTGACATACTCGGCGCATCCTTCGCGCGCCCATGATTCCTTGAGCTTGCCAACGCCGATGATCAATATTGGCAACATGACAATTCACCGCCTAAAACCGACAGATTGAAATAAAGCTTTCCGCGCAGGAGCTCAATACGGTCAGTATCGCCACAGTGAGGATCAGCACTTCCGAAGCGGACATGGCTTCCGGACGTTCAACCTTGAGAAATCCGGGCCACGTGCCTCTCTTTCGCCCGATGAGCCTGTCTATAAAGAGGAGTAACGCCAAAAGTGCCCCTGAAAAGGCAAACGAGGCCAGGTAACTCGGCAGACGTCCTTCCTGTACGACGGCGTAAAGCAGACTCGTCGTCTCAAAGGACCCGTTGGCGGCGTCGAGCGCGATCATGAGGACGCCGTAAAACACATGGCTCATCATGCCACAGAAAACGGACCCCGAGTACATTGTCACAAGTCCTGTGGTCAAACCAATGATCAGGTGAACGGGAAACTCCTGCACAGAACCGTGAAAGGCCGCGTAAAAGAGCGTTATCGCAAAGAGCGCGCGTTCGCCGCCGCGGCGTTCCCAACCGGCGAACAGGCCGCCGTGGAACATCATTTCCAGGCATATGCCCGAAAGGCAGCCGTCCAGGACGAGCCAGAGGATCAACTGGCTGAAATTGACCGGAGCTCTGACGGCATAGGAGACCTCTGCGCCCAGCGTCTGCAGGAGTAATGTCCATAGCACCGTCATCGTCCTCGAAAGGGGAACGAGCGCCATGCCGATGATGCCCGCGTAGACGGACGCGGCGAGGTTCGGCCTTTTGAGGCGGAGCGACGCGCCGACGCCTTCGTGCGATCGCGCGTACAAGAGCGGCGGCAGCAGCATGACGAGGATCCGGTAAAGGGCATCTGCGATCAGCGTCAGTCGGTATTTTGAGGAGCGAATGCCGAGCGTTTTAAGTATGTTCGCGATAGGGTCGATCAACTTGGGAGCTATTATGCCGCACGCCGCGCAGAGCAGCATCCAGCTAACTGTGACGAATATCGTCGGACGGCGGAACCATACTTTGTAGGACTGTGGATCAAAATCTGAGGATTGCATATGTTCCTTTCTGATTTTTGCCTGTTATTGGTTAATCCGTTTCGATGACGTGCAAAGCGCCGTGGCCGTCGCGTGGGGCGAGCGTGATGTGCGGGCGACCTTCCGCTTCAGGATCATAGCCGGCCTCCCTGAGACGGGCGATCACGCTCTGGTAGGCCAGCTCGGGGAAATTGTTCTCCTTGCTTAAATGACCGAGGATCAGCGACTGAACGCCTCTGTTTGCGAGCTCGAGAGCGGCCTGAGCGGCGTCGTCGTTTGAAAGATGCCCCTTCGTACCCTGTATGCGCCTCTTCAGCTCATACGTATAGGAGCCCGCTGAAAGCATCGCCGAATCATAGTTGGATTCGAGCAGGACAGAACTGGTCTGCGATACGACTTCGAGCCAGCTTTTGCGTATACAGCCGATATCGGTCGCCACGGCGACTGAGGCGCGGCGGCATCTGACGACATAGCCGCACGGTTCGTTGGCGTCATGAGGGATTGGGAAGGGTGATATGGAGAGCTCTCCGATATAAAAATCCTGCTCTGGGTCAATCTCGATGTGATTATAAGGCGAGATATTGCCTATTTTGGTGCTCATGCCTCGCCAAGTACCCGGCGTGGCGTAGACTGGGAGCCCATATTTCCTTGAAAGCACCCCGACCCCCGAGATGTGATCGCTGTGCTCGTGCGTTACGAGCAGAGCCTTGATATCATGGATGTCAACACCTATGGCTTCGAGTTCCTTCACAGTGCGCGAAGCGGATACGCCGGCGTCTATCAGGATTTTGTCTTTCTCCGTTCCGATGAATAAACAATTGCCGGACGAACCGGAGAACAGGGTACAGAATAGCATTTGCATTGCGTGGGATCGATCCTTTTTTATTATTCTTCGCTCACGCCAGTGAGATCGAACGCGGGGACGTATTTTTCAGACGCCGAGTCGAGTTCCTGGACATAGCCGTTTTCCATTCCAAGATCAAACAGATGATCTACAACAGTGTCGTATTCCTCCTGTGTGATGCGCCTGTTGATGTCGCTGGTATCGAGCGCCGCGCCGAAAGGAATGTATTGGGCCATGAGGGAGATATATGTTCCTTCGGGGAGATTGTCATGGATCCAGTCAAGGATCCTGATGGAATCGTCCGTATGACCGGGCAGGATCAGATGGCGGATGAGTATCCCCCGCAGCATGACCCCCTCATCGTCAAAGAGAGGCTCGCCCACCTGTCTGGCCATTTCGAGAATGGCCTTTTTTGCGATTTCGGGATAGTCGGGCGCTTTGGCAAGCCGACGGCTGAGCTCCGGGCTGAAGAATTTGAAATCAGGCATATAGACGCTGATATGCCCCTCCAGCTGCGAAAGAGTTTCCATTGATTCATAGCCCGAGCAGTTCCAGACGACAGGCACCGGGAGCGGTTTTTCAAGCGTATTGAGGATCTGCGGTACAAAATGCGTGCCGGTGACGAGATTGATGTTGTGGGCTTCCTCATCATAGACGAGACGATCCATGATTTTCCTCAACGATGAAACACTCACCGGCTGGCCGAAGCCATCGTGACTGATCGGCGCGTTTTGACAAAATATGCATTTCAGCGGACATCCGCTGAAGAAAATCGCTCCCGAACCCCGCGATCCACTGATACAGGGCTCCTCGTCAAAGTGAAGAGCGGCGCGCGCGACAACGGCCTGATCGCCCATGCCGCAGACGCCAGTTTTGTCTTCGGATCGGTCGACGCCGCAGTTCCTGGGACAGAGATGACATTTCATTGTTATTGCTCCATTTGAGAGTATTGTTTTCTTACCAGTGTTAGTACGTGCACCTGAGGCTGCGTGCCAAATCTCAGCGAAGGCCAGTTCGTGTTCAGCCCTTCGCTGATCAGCAAAAGGGCGTTGCCTTCCCTGTGCCAACCGGCGCTGAAACGTTTTGTATCTGATAAAGGATTGAGCAGTTCCTCGCCCGCCAATCTGTATTTGCCGCCGAGCGTATGACCTGAAAGAATGACATCCACGCAATTCCCGCCCGACTGGTCAAGAAGCACGGGTACTGAATCCGGCGTATGAGTCAGCACGAGGACACAGTCGTCCTCTTTTAAGCCGTCAAGCAATCCGTTCAATGACTGAGCCCCCGTATGCCAGTCGTCGAGACCTGTAATAATAAGGCGATGACGTCCCGGAACCGGCAGTGAAACGCTCTCGTTGACGAGCAGATGCACGCCATAGTCATATGCAATATCGGAAAGGGCTTCCAAGTCGTAGCGGGAGAGATCGTTATCCTGATCGCCGACGACGGCGAACACGCCGTACGGCGCGGAGAACGCACCGAGAGACTCAAACAACCTCTTTCGAAGATCGAGCATTCGAAGGTTGTAATCGGCGTTTGTCCTTCGATTCAGCGCCTGACCGATGAAGTCATATCCGGTGTAATCGCCGCCGAGAACGAGAACCTGCGGATGGATCTCCTCAAGACTGTTCAGGAGAGTCTGCACGCGGGAGAGTGAAGACGATGAAGAGAGTTTCAGATCGCTCATATAGACGACAGTGAATCCAGCAAGTTCGTCTGAAAGATCTGCGACTGGGATTTCCGTACGCAGTACGCGAACGACATTTGCGTTTACGGTCATGTAGAGAAGCAGGGCAGCGCAAAGCAGAAGGATGCAAAAAAGGATGCGCCATTTATGATGGACTCCTGGACGGGACTTTCGCTCCGACATAAGTAACAATCGCATCCCCTTATATCATATTTGTTTCACGTGAAACAGTGTGACAGAAATTGCACTCGCGGATCGTCATTCGCCGGAAGGTGTTTCACGTGAAACATCGACTTCTATCGTTCTTTCCATACGGCGGAACACACGCAGCCGACATGGCGTTTTATGAATCCGGCAAGGACGCTACAGCGTGTTCCGAGCCGTATATCAAGATGGTTTTGATGGAATAAAATACATAAGGAAAAATACAACTGTAACAACTTGTTAAATGTTGTAAAACAGCTGAAATAATTTCTGCCGCAGGCATTGCATCAAAGCCGTTTATACATTATAATATGAGAAGGTCATGAATTCTACCATAATGGTATTGAATAGATGTGACAAATTCATATCGTGCGTACAATGGCGCGCCTTAGAGGCGTCAGCCATTGATAACTGTTCCCGGCGCGCCGCGCGGCGCATCGAGGGCAGTGGGAGGATGACGTGAACAAACGTGAGGGCAGAAGTCTGTCATGGGCGACGGCGTTGCTGTTGGCGCTGGCTGTCTGTGCTGCAGGTTTTGTACTCGCCCGTCTTTTGGTAAGGCCGGCGCGGACTGCGCTCGACGACGTGACGCTTCTGCCGTGTACTTCTTCGCAGAGCATCGAAATCCTGAACCAGGGCATCGTGTACAGTGACGGCGCTTCGCTCAGGGCGCTCAACGGAAACGGCCGGCAGATATGGAGCTACGTCATCGGCGCGAACTGCAGCTTTTCCGTCGGCGGGAGCAATGTGGCCGGTTGGTCCAACGACCTGCTTGTCGTGCTGAACGGCTCCTCCGGCGACGTGCAGTTTTCCGCGTCGCTGGGAGAAACGGTCCTTTCCGCGGTGAC
Organism: Clostridia bacterium; assembly: GCA_017431365.1. GTDB lineage: Bacteria > Bacillota > Clostridia > Christensenellales > Aristaeellaceae > Firm-10. Next base: position 43,563 of record JAFRLF010000151.1, read on the forward strand.
GGGCGAAGTCTATACCGCCGCGCTCCTGGGAGAAGAGGGCAAGGCCTCGCTCGTCGTGCTGGATAAAAACGGCCGCGAGGTCGACCGCATCGCTCAGGCGGACACGACGGTCCTGGATTATGGCTTTTTTAACAGCGGCAACATGCTCTATGTCCTGGCGCTCGACACCAACGGCACGGTGCCGATGAGCCAGATCACGACCTACCGGCCGGGCCGAATGCAGGCGGGCAGCATCACCGATTCGGAACAGGTGATATATAAGGTCATGCTCGACGCCAATAACGTCGTGGCCGTGGGAACGACTTATATAAGGGTGTACGATTACACGGGGAGCGAGGTCGTCTCCCGGCGCAAGCTCGTATACGGCTGGGAAATGATGGACAGCGAGGTGCGCAACGCCGATCCCCTGATGGCCTTTGCGCCGATGACGGAAATCGGCACTACGGCCGAGATCAGCGACGTGCGCATGGTGAACGCCAACGCGGACAGGACGGGCCGAATGCCGTTCGTGTGCTTTGCGCTGGCCGTTCACAGCGATATGGTCTACGGCTTCAACGCGAATTATGTGATGACGTATCCCGTAACGTCCGCGTCGGCGACGGCGTACCACCTGCCGTTTGAGTGCAACGGCGCCGTCGGCGTGACGAGCGAAGGCAACGTCATCCTGGTATCGGGAGATTCGGTTTACCTCGTGAAGCTGCCGGGCTCGTAAAGCGGGATGTCCCTGGACGAGCGAAGATCCAATCGAAAAGAGAATCAGCATTTGAAAGGAAGTCCAATTATGAACATCGTAGACATTATCATTCTGGCAATTCTGGCGCTGAGCATGGTTTCGGGCATGTACAAGGGCTTTATTACGTCCACGCTGGCGCTCGTCGGGTTTGTGGGCGCGTGGATCGGTTCTATGGCCACATATCAGTATCTGGTGGCGGCGATACGCGGGAACGAGACCCTTTTGACGGTCTTTTCGGGCATCGCGAACGCGGTTGACCTCAATATCGGCTCGCTGGGGAATCTGACCGTATTCGAGGCGACGTCTGAACAGATCGACGCGGCGGTCAACAGCATTAACGTCCCGCTCATCGGCAACCTGTTCAAGAGCAACGTGGTCGGTCAGGTGTTCAAAAACATGGGCATCGATACGCTCAGCGAGTACCTCGGAGAGACGATCCTTTCCACCGCGCTCAACGTGATCTGTTTTGTGCTGATGTTCGTGGTCATCTACGCCGCGGTGCTGCTGCTGGTGAACCTTCTCAACAACGTGTTCCGCTTTCCCGCGCTCAGACACGCCGACTGGCTGCTGGGCGGCGTGTTCGGGCTGGTGCGCGGCGTGATCATCCTTCTCCTGATCTGCGCGGTCGTTTCTCCCCTGTCGGAAGCGCTCAAGACGATGAACGTCTCCATCGTTTCGGATCTGATCGCCGATTCAAAGTTTGCGAGTATTTTCTTTGAGAACAATATTCTTGAGAGCGTGCTTGAAAAACTGACCCTCGCCTGACATGTGCAAAAAGGAGAGAGCAAATCATGCCTGATGTCGTTGCTTTGGGCGAGCTGCTGATCGATTTCGCGCCCCAGTCCGTCAATGAGGCCGGCTATCCCACGTTGGCGGCCAATCCGGGCGGCGCGCCGGGTAATTTCCTGGCCGCGCTGGCGAAGTACGGCTGTTCGACCGCGATGATCGGCAAGGTCGGAGAGGACGCCTTCGGATGGCTGCTGGTAAAAACGCTGCGCGACGCGGGAATAGATACGCAAGGCGTCATGACAGACCCGGACGTGTTCACGACGCTGGCCTTCGTCTCCCTTGACGAGACGGGCAACCGGGATTTCAGCTTCGCTCGCAAACCCGGCGCCGACACATGTCTGCGCCCTGATGAAGTCGACGAAAAGCTGATCGCTCAGAGCCGCGTCTTTCATTTCGGAACGCTGTCCCTGACAGACGAGCCGGCGGCCTCCGCCACGCGCCGGGCGATCGATCTGGCGAAGAAGAACGGACTTATGATAAGCCTGGATCCCAATCTGCGCAAGCCCCTCTGGAAGCGGGACGAGGACGCCCGGGTCGCCATCGAATGGAGCCTCAGACAGGCCGATATCGTCAAGATCAGCGACGAGGAGATCGCCTGGCTCTGGGATATTTCGCCGGAAGAAGGCGCGCGGAAACTGCTGAACGAGTACGGCGTTGCGCTGGTATACGCGACGCTGGGACCTGAAGGGTGCCATGCGGCGACGCGCAATGCAGCGGTCACCGTGCCGGGACCTGTGGGCATCCGCGTCGTGGACACGACCGGCGCGGGAGACATTTTCGGCGGCAGCGCCATGAGCCGGCTTCTGAAGACGGGGAAAGCGCCGTCCGACCTGACGGAAGAGGAATTGAGACAGATCGTCCGTTTCGCCTGCACGGCGGCCAGTCTGTCCACGCAGAAGCACGGCGGCATAACGAGCGTGCCCGAGCTTTCGGACGTCTGCGAGAGGCTATGAGGCCGAGGCGATCCCCCTGCGTTATTTTTTCGCAAGCCGTATTGACGGAAGTATATGGCGCTTATATAATAGAATAAAGCGTTGATGCGGAACGGCCCTGATATCTCGATGTAAAGAGAGCCGGCGGCGGCTGTAAAGCCGGCCATCAGAATCGGGGGTATCACCGCGGAGCGGCTTGTCGAAGCGTTCGCGCGTGAGGCGTGCCCGGGAGCGCCCGTTACAGCGTCAAAAGTGGAGCGGTTTGCCGGACCGTTCAATTTGGGTGGTACCGCGATTGTCCTTTCGTCCCATGGATGGGACGTTTTTTTATTGTAATAACAGCACAGGAGGCTACGAAATATGTTTGAAAAGGTTTCGCCGACGATGGACTTCCTGGCCAGGGAGAAGGAGACCCTGGCGTTCTGGAAGGCCAACGACATCTTCAAAAAGACCATGGATCTGCGCAAGGGCGGCGACGTGTTCACCTTTTACGACGGCCCGCCCACGGCCAACGGCAAGCCCCACATCGGCCACATCGAGACCCGCGCCATCAAGGATCTGATCCCCCGCTATCAGACCATGAAGGGCAAATCCGTCACGCGCAAGGCCGGCTGGGATACCCACGGTCTGCCCGTGGAACTGGAGGTCGAGAAGATGCTGGGCCTCGACGGCAAGGAGCAGATCGAAGCCTTCGGCATCGAGCCCTTCATCAAAAAGTGCAAGGAGTCCGTGTGGAAGTACAAGGGCCTGTGGGAGGACATGTCCGAGCGCGTCGGCTTCTGGGCCGACATGGAAAACCCCTATATCACCTATGATAACAACTACATCGAGTCCGAGTGGTGGGCGCTGAAGACCATCTTCGAAAAGGGACTCCTTTACAAGGGGCACAAGGTCGTCCCCTATTGCCCCCGCTGCGGGACCGCGCTGTCCAGCCATGAGGTCAGTCAGGGCTATAAACTGGTGAAAGAGCGCTCCGCCGTCGTACGGTTTAAGGTACAGGGCGAGGAAAACACCTGGCTGTACGCCTGGACGACCACGCCCTGGACCCTGCCGAGCAACGTGGCTCTGTGCGTCAACCCGGACGACACCTATGCCCGCTTTGACTGCGACGGCCGCACGATCATCATGGGCGAGGCGCTGATCCCGCCGTACTGGGCGAGGACGCCGTCATCACCAACAAGACGACTTTCCCCGGCCGCGAGCTGAAGGGCATGCGCTACGAGCCGCTGTTCGCCTTCCAGAGGGAAGCGATCAAGAGCCAGGCTCACGAAGAAAACGCCTGGACAGTCGTGTGCGACGATTACGTCACCATGACCGACGGCACGGGCATCGTCCACCAGGCGCCGGCCTTTGGCGAGGACGACGCGCGCGTCGGCCGTGAAAACGACATCCCCTTCCTGCAGCTGGTCAACACCCGCGGCGAAATGGATCCGGTGACGCCGTGGGGCGGCGTGTTCATCAAAAAGGCGGATCCCATGATCCTGAAGGATCTGGACGAAGCGGGCCTTCTGGTGGCCGCGCCGACGTTTGAACACGACTATCCCTTCTGCTGGCGCTGCGACACGCCTCTGATCTACTACGCCCGTTCCACCTGGTTTATCAGGATGACGGCCGTGCGGGATCAGCTCATGAAGAACAACCGCGCCATCAACTGGATGCCCGACAACATCAAGGAAGGCCGGATGGGCAACTTCCTCGAAAACGTGATCGACTGGGGCCTCTCCCGCGAGCGCTACTGGGGCACGCCGCTGCCCGTATGGCTCTGCGACTGCGGCCATATCCACGTCATCGGCTCGATCAAGGAGCTGTGCGATCTGGGCAAGGACGTATCGCCCGACATCGAGCTGCATCGGCCCTATATCGACCAGGTGACTCTCACCTGCCCCAAGTGCGGCGGCGTGATGCGCCGGACGCCGGAGGTCATCGACTGCTGGTTCGATTCCGGTTCCATGCCGTTTGCGCAGTGGCATTATCCCTTTGAGAACAAGGAGATCTTCGAGGCCAATTTCCCCGCGAACTTCATCTCCGAGGCCATCGACCAGACACGCGGCTGGTTCTATACGCTGATCGCCATCGCGACGCTGCTGTTTGACACGCAGCCCTTCGAGAACTGCGTCGTCCTGGGGCACGTGCAGGACTCCGAGGGCCGGAAGATGAGCAAGCACCTCGGAAACGTCGTGGATCCGTGGGAGGTGCTGGACAAGCAGGGCGCGGACGCCGTGCGCTGGTACTTCTATGCCGCCGGCGCGCCGTGGCTGCCGACTCGCTTTTCCGGCGACCTTGTCAGCGAGATGCAGAACAAGTTCATGGGCACGCTGTGGAACAGCTACGCCTTCTTTGCGCTGTACGCCTCGATCGACAATTACGACCCGAAGGCGCAGAAGGCCGATCCCGGCGACTTTACGCTGATGGATCGCTGGGTCCTGTCGAAGCTGCAGTCCCTCGTCGTTACCGTTGACGAAGGCCTCTCCCAGTACAAGGTGACCGAAACGGCCCGCGCGATCTCCGATTTCGTCGACGAGCTGTCCAACTGGTACGTGCGCTGCTGCCGCAAGCGCTTCTGGGGCAACGGCATGGAGGGCGACAAGCTGGCCGCCTTTGAGACGCTGTATACCGTGCTCAGGACGCTGTCCGGCCTGTGCGCGCCGTACATCCCGTTCATGAGCGAGAGCATGTACCGCAACCTCGTCGTGAACAACGATCCCGACGCGCCGATCTCCGTGCACATGACGGACTTCCCGACGGCGGACCGGTCCCTCATCGACGAAGCGCTGGAAGCGCAGATGGAAGAGGTCATCAACGCGGTGTCCCTCGGCCGAGCCGCCCGCAACGCGGCCAGCCTGAAAGTGCGTCAGCCCCTGGCCGCGATGTACGTCAAAGGCGCGAAGGTGTCCCCCGACCTGGCCGGTCTGATGGCGGAGGAACTCAACATCAAGGCCGTGAACTTCGTAGACGACGCCAGGGCGTTTACGACCTATGAGCTCAAACCGCAGATGCGCACGCTGGGCCCGAAGTACGGCAAGCTCCTCGGCAAGATCGGCGCGGCGCTCAAGACCATGGACGGCAACGACGTGGTGGACGCCTTTGCCCGGGGCGAAGACGTTACCTTCGATCTGGAGGGCACGCAGATCGTCCTGACGAAGGACGACGTCCTCACAAAGCCCATGCAGAAGGAAGGCTTCGTTGCGCAGACGGCGGGCGATATGACCGTCGTGCTGGACGCGAACCTGACGCCCGAACTCATCGAGGAAGGATATGTCCGCGAGCTGATCTCCAAGATCCAGACGATGCGCAAGGACGCGGGCTTCGACGTCACCGACCGCATCGACGTGACGGTGAACGGCTCCGCGAAGATCAACGCCATCGTCGAAAAGGCGGCGGGCGACATCATGTCCGGCGTGCTGGCACTCTCCGTGAACGTTGCCGATCCGGCGCAGGACGCTTATTCCGGCGACAAGGACATCAACGACGAGAAGTGTCTGATCGGAATCAGGGTCGTAAGTCGATAGACCACATGTGATAATCGGTATGCAGCTGTTGCCCGGTCCCTTTGGACCGCGCGGCAGCTGCGTCTGTGTATAACGGGGATAAGCCCGGGGAGAAAGGAGCTGAACATGAGATACACGCAAAAAAACGCCGAAGTCATCGAAAGCTGGCGTCGGAAGTATAAGCTGATATGGTTTGAGCCGGTCAGCCATGAAACTTTTGAAAAGGCGCGCAGGGGCGAGTGGGACATCACGCTCACGCCGCTGAAACCGGTGCCGCACGCGTGGATCGGCGACGTGTCCGGCAAGAAAATCCTGGGACTGGCGGCGGGCGGGGCGCAGCAGATGCCGATCATGGCCGCGCTCGGCGCGGAGTGTACGATCCTGGATATCAGCCCGTCGCAGCTGGAGAACGAAAGAGTCGTTTCCCGGCGAGAGGGGTATCAGATCGAGGTCATCGAGGGCGACATGTCGCAGCCCCTGCCGTTTGCTGACGCGGCGTTTGACATGATCATCAATCCGATATCAAATCACTATATCGAAGACGTCCTTCCCGTCTTTGCGGAATGCTACCGCGTTTTGAAGCCCGGTGGGTATCTGCTCTGCGGGTTGGATACAGGTATACATTACATATTTGATGAAAACGAAGAGAAGGTCGTGCACTCATTGCCCTTCAATCCGCTGAAGGATCCGGCTCTCTACGATGAAATGATGCGCAGAGATCTGGGCCTGCAGTTCTCTCACACGCTCGAGGAACAGATCGGCGGGCAGCTGAAGGCCGGATTCCGTCTGTTGGATATCTATGAGGACACGAATATAGCCGGCCTTTTCTATGAGATGAACATTCCGAAATATATGGCGACGAGGAGCCAAAAGCCGCTGCCGTGAGGCTCGCGGGCTCTGTCAGTACGCCGGCGGATCAGAAAAACGGGGACGCCGCCCTCTTTTGCAAAGGGCGGCGTCCCCGCGTTTAACCGCGTGACAAACGCTTACCTGTATGTCCAGTAGCTGTTGCTGATATAACCCGTCTTGCCGGCATAGGAGACCTGTGTCCAGCTGTTGCCCACGGACAGGATGGAGATATTCGTGCCCTTGGGAATGGTCGTAATCTTCGCGTAGTCCGTACCGGCGCCTGTGCGCATGTTGACGTTGCCGGTCGTGCGGGCGTTGAGGCCGAGCGTGACGTAAGTCTTGCTGATGAAGCCGATCAGGCCCTTCGAGGGGATCTCGATCTGGTACCAGTTTCCGCTTGTGCCGAGGATGGATACTTTTGTGCCCGGCGTCACGGAAGTCACGACGCCGTATCCCGTGCCCGCGCCGTAGCGGACGTTGACGCTGCTGCCGCTGTATTTGGTGGATACGTGCCCGACCATGCCGCTGGCGTAAGAATTGTCGTACGACGACGAGCTGGACGAGGAGCCCCCCGTGGAGACGTAGGTCTTGTATACCCAGCCGATCTGACCCGTCTTTACGACGCGCACCTTGTCCCAGTAATTGCCCTTGTAGAGGATCTCGACAGACGTGCCGTTCTTCACGGAGCCGATGACGGCCTGGTGTTTCCCACCCTGGGCACGGAGGTTGACCACGCCGCCCGAGGTGTTCGTACGGATGACGCCGCTCTCGGCCAGGGCGGCCGCGGGCAAACAGAGGATGAGCAGGACGGCCAGCAGGACAGTTATCACGCGTTTATTCATAGAAGTAACCCTCCCCGGGATTTGTTCTTCATCATTATACCATATCGAAACCTTTCAGATACAGATATAGACGAAAAAAAACCGAAAATGTTGCCGCGGCAGCCTGTGGGCGCGCAAGGTTCAGGCAGGACGGTTGAATTGTCCGGCGTGATTTGATATAATGATTTCGCACAAGGCGCAGTTATCTCTCGCGGAGGTAGGAAGTATATGTTCATTGCGGACGGCTGGCGTGATTATGAGGTCCTTGACACGGGCAATGGCGAGAAACTGGAACGCTGGGGCGACGTGATTCTCCGCCGGCCCGATCCGCAGACCATCTGGCCCATCGCGGACGAGAGCCGCTGGACATGCGACGCGCACTACCACCGCTCGGCGCGCGGCGGCGGCGAGTGGGAGTTTCATCGCCGGCTGCCGGATCGCTGGACCGTAAGTTACGGGAAGCTGAAGTTCTACGTCCGGCCGACGGGCTTTAAACATACCGGGCTGTTTCCGGAGCAGGCGGTCAACTGGGACTGGATGGCCGGGCTCATCCGCGAAGCGGGACGCCCGGTCAGGGTGCTGAACCTGTTCGCCTATACCGGAGGGGCGACGCTGGCCTGCGCGATGGCCGGAGCGCACGTCACGCACGTGGACGCCGCAAAGGGCATGGTTCAGTGGGCCGGAGAGAATCGCGCGCTCTCGGGCATCGACGAGAGCCGCGTGCGCTGGATCATCGACGACGCGCTGAAGTTCGTCGCGCGGGAGCAGCGCCGCGGCAACAGTTACGACGGCATCCTCATGGATCCGCCGTCCTACGGCCGCGGGCCGGGCGGAGAGATCTGGAAGCTCGAAAACGAGCTCTACGGCCTGGCGGACGCGTGCCAGAAGGTGCTGAGTGAAAGGCCTCTTTTTATGCTCATCAACAGCTATACCACCGGACTGCAGCCGGCGGTGCTGTCGAATATCCTGCGCATGACGGCCGGCCGCGCGCGGGGCGGACGGATTACGGCTGAAGAAATCGTCCTGCCCGTGACGGCGGGGGGCGTGCTGCCCTGCGGCGCCAGCGGCCGCTGGCAGGCGGAGGCGTGAAATGACCCCGATCATCGACGTCTGCCGCGCCGGTCGGTTCGAGATCCCCATCCTGTACCTGGACAATCACGTCCTTGGCGTGGTGAAGCCGCGCAACATGCTGGCGCAGGGCGACATGACGGGAGACGAGGATCTGCTGACGGCGCTCAAAGGCTACATCGGCCGGCGCTTTGACAAGCCCGGCAACGTGTATCTGGGTCTCGTTCATCGGCTCGACCGCCCTGTCGGCGGGGTGATGGTGCTGGCGCGCACCTCAAAGGCCGCCGCCCGGCTGAGCGCCGAAATCGCCGCCCACACTGTGGACAAGACGTATCTCTGCGTCGTTCGCGGGCGGATGGAAGGTGAAGCCACGCTGACGGACTGGCTTTATAAGGACGAGAGGACGGGCATGGTCTCCGTCTGTGATCCCGACAGACCCGGCGCGAAGCGCGCGAGCCTCGTCACGAAGGCCTTAGCCAGCTATGATGGGCTGACGCTGTGCGCTGTGACGCTGCTCACCGGGCGGCCGCATCAGATCAGGGTGCAGCACGCGCACGCGGGGTTCCCCCTGTGGGGAGACGCCCGCTATGGCCGGGGCAAGCCCGGAGAGCCGATAGCCCTTTGGGCATACCGGCTTCGGCTGACGCATCCAACTTTGAAAACCGAGCTGACGCTCGCGGCAATACCGCCGCTTGACGGCGGGTTCACTCCCTTTAAGGAAGAAATCGAGGCGCTGTTATGAGCAGAGATCGCGACAGGTCGGACAGGCGCAGAAAACCGCATAAGGCGCGCCCCGGCGGCATTGCCGTCACGGTGCTGTGCTGTCTGCTGGGCGTGCCGACCGGGGCCCGCATCCTGCCGGGCATTGTCGTGGCGGAGCCGATGGCGGCGCTGCAGGCGGGGGCGCTGTTGGCGCTGGCGTATCTGCCGTTGCGGCCGGCGCTCAAGCTGGTTACCCTGCCGCTGGGGTGTCTGACGCTGGGTTTGAGCAACTGCGCCGTGGACGTAGGCCTGCTCTACGCCTGCTCGTATCTGATCGAGGGCTTCAGCGTAGAGAGCGTCGTTTCGGCGCTCGCGCTGGCAGTGCTTATCAACTCCATCAGCGCCATAGCCGGCGGCTTTAAATAGGGAAGGGAGGCGCGTCTCATGTGCGGGAGATACTACATCGAGCCGGACGTGGACGATATCCGCTTTCGGGAAGCGCTTGACGCGTTGAACCGCAGAGCGCTCTCCGATCCTGTGAAGACACGGGGCGAGGTCTATCCCACGGATCGGGTTCCCGTCATGGCGCTCAGCCGGAAGCTCAGGCCCTCAGCCTTTGCCATGACCTGGGGCTATGCCCTTCGCGACGGCAGGCGGGTCATCAACGCCCGCAGCGAGAGCGCTTCGGTCTCTCCCCTGTTCAGGGACGGGTTCGCCCGTCATCGGTGCGTGGTGCCGGCATCGCGTTACTTTGAGTGGAAGCGGGACGGCGCGCGTCCCGTGAAGTACGCCATCGCGCCGGCGGGGCAGTCCGCGCTGTACATGGCGGGCGTATACACCCTCAGGGACGGCCTTCCGGAGTTCGCGATCCTCACGCGGAGCGCGTCCGACAGCGTGTCCTTCATTCACGACAGGATGCCGGTGATCTTTTCGAGCTCTGCGGCTGACCGCTGGCTCGACCCGGACGCTGATCCCGCGTCCGTGCTCGTCTCCGCCCTTGGTGAGATGAACTGCGAACCTGTTGAGCCGCTACAGCTGGGCATTGACGACATGGGAGGCCCGGCATGAAAAGCGCAACAGAGCAGATCGCGTATAAATAATTTTGTCTTGATTGACGCAGCCTGAAGACGGTGGCGGTAGCAGGAAATGGAGTGAACGGCATGTCATTGACAGAAAAGGACGTTCAGACCCTCAGAGAACTGGCGAAGCGGTATGCGGAATACGCGAGCCTGCCGGAGCAGGCGGAGCGCAAAGCCCGCTGGCAGCGCCACAATATGCTCGAGGACGAGAGACCCCTCGTCCTCATCGATCAGCTGCCCTGGAACGAGCTCAACGACGACGGCAGTCTGACCTGCTCGGTTGAGGATCCGTACTGGCGATCCGTGGAGAACTGGATGCGCCAGGAGATGTACAAATGGCGCAACTTCCCGGCGGACATGGTTCTCGACCCGTATATCAAGCTGTCCCGGCCCATTCGCAATACCGGCTGGGGGCTTGAGTCTTCGGTGACGCGCCTGAAGATGGACCAGACCAGCGACGTGGCGGCGCAACATATCGACGACCTCATCAACGAGCCGGAGGACATCGAGAAGATTAAGATGCCCGAGCTCTCCCTGGACGGGGTGGCGGAGGCGGCGATCACGCAGACGGCCGACTGGCTGTTCGACGGAATCATCCCCTGGCGGTTTACGGGCCTGGTCATGCACTTGGGCGCGTGGGACACGATCACCTACTGGATGGGCGTGGAGAACTGCTATATCGAGTTGATGGATCGCCCGGAGATGATGCACGCCCTGATGGAGCGCATGACTCAGGGATATCTGCACATGATCGAGTCGGCCAACAGGCTGCGCCTCTACGACAGTCAGGAGCATTACTGCCACTGTTCGCAGACCTACCGCACGGACGACGACGAAGCCCTCTACGGCACGACGGCGGGCGGCTGGGCCTTCGGCCTGGCGCAGCTGTTCACATCGGTGTCGCCTGCCATCACCGCCGAGTTCGAGTGCGCCTATATGAAGCGGATATTCCCCCATTTTCGGCACATCTACTACGGCTGCTGCGACCGTCTGGACGACCGCATGGACATCGTCAGCGCGCTGCCCAACGTGCGCAAGATATCCTGCAGCCCGTGGTCGGAGCGGGAGGCCTTTGCCGAAAAGATCCCCTCGTCCATCATCATGAGTAACAAGCCCTCCCCCGCCATGCTGGCCACGGATGTGTTCGACGAGGAGCTGCTTCGCGCCGACCTCAGGCGCACCATCCAGGCGGCGCGCCGCAACGGCAAAAAGCTGGAGATGATCCTGAAGGATATATCCACCGTGCGCTACCAGCCTGACAGGCTGAGGCGCTTCAGCCAGATCGCGCTGGAGGAGACGCAGAGATAAAGATCGCGGCTGTACAAACAGGCTCCCTTCATACGGCAGTTTGTCGTTTATCTGCCTTTTATGAAGGGAGCCTTTCTGTATCGACGCAGAGTTATGATATCTGTCAGCAGTCCGTACACCCGGTGATGACGCCGTCCTCGTCCCACAAATCGTGCCAGTCGTTCGCGCCCTCCCAGAGGAAGACCTGCCCCTTCACCAGGCGGTTGTTCCGCTCAAGGGTGGAGATGGTCTGCATTTCCTCGTCGGTGAGTTTTTCCGTGACAGCGGCGGCCAGATTGGCCTCGTAATTGTGCACGGAGAAGGGGATGGGCAGCGTTCCGCGCTGCAGCGCCCACTTCAGACAGACGATGGCCGGGTGGCAGTTATGCGCCTTGGCGATGGCCTGCATTTCGGGCAGCTGCATGTCGGCGACGTCTTCCGGCAGGATGTCGCGCTTAGGACGGCGCGGCGAACCCAGCGGCATATAGGCGATGGGCAGGATGTTGCGCACCTTCAGATAGGCCAGGAGTTCCCGCTGCTGGAAACAGGGATGCAGCTCGGATTCACAGGCCGAGGGCGGGATGCGCAGTTTGGACAGCACGGCGTCCAGCTTGGGAATGGTCATGTTGGATATGCCGATGTGCCGCACCAGCCCCTCGTCGACGAGAGCCTCGATCTGACGGTAGGTGTCCAGGAATTCCTCGACGGAGAACGGTTTGGAATCGGGGTTTCGGGTGTTCACGTCGCAGAACGGCGGATGATAGTTCGGGAACGGCCAGTGAATGAACAGCATGTCGACGTAGCCGCACTGCAGGTCCTCGATGCTCTTTCTGCAGGAGGCCGCCACATTGCGGTGCATGTCGTTCCACACCTTGGTCATGATGAACAGGTCTTCCCTCTTCACAACGCCTTCGTCAAAGGCCGCGCGGAAGGACGCGCCGATTTTGTCCTCGTTGCCATAGCACGCGGCGCAGTCAAACAGACGCCAGCCGGCGCGGATGCCGCCGGCTACAGCTCCGGCGACCTCTTCGGGAGAGACCCGGTCGGAGCCGAAGGTGCCCATGCCGATGCAGGGGATCGCATCGCCATTATACAGATGATAGACCGGAACGGTTGCGGGATCAATCATGATCTTTTCCTCCTGAAGATAGGGATATCGCGGAGGATGGAACGGGATTGTCCGTCATCCCCCGCGACGCGGTATTGATATGTATCAGTCCGGATAGATGACGGCCACCTTGCCGCACTTGCCGGAGGCCATGAGCGCATAGGCCTTGTCGACGTCCTTGAGCTCGAAGCGGTGCGTGATCAGCTTGTCGGGGTGGATGTTCCAGCGCACCAGGCGCTCGACCAGCTCCTCCATGCGCCACAGCGAGGTGACCCAGGAGCCGTAGATGGTCTTCTGTCCGTGCATGATGTCCTCGGACGGGCGGAAGGTGACGTCGTTGCCCTCGCCCACCATGGCCATTTTGCCCCATTCGCGGGTCATGCGGATGGCCATCGCCCGGGCGGAGTTGTTGGCGGAGCAGTCGATGACGCGCTCGCAGCCGAAGCCGCCGGTGACCTCAAGGATGGACTTTTCACAGGCTTCAACGTCGGCGGAATTGAAGACGTAATCCGCCAGGCCCAGATCCTTGGCCAGCTGCATGCGCTCTTCGTTGATGTCGCAGCCGATGGTCGTGTCGCAGCCCATAGCCTTGGCCAGCATGAGCGTCGCCAGGCCGACGGGGCCGAGGCCGGTGACCAGCACGCGGTCGTTGCCGCAGACGCCGATCTTCATCAAAGCCTCGTAGCAGGTGCCGAAGCCGCAGGCCACCTGCGCGCCGTCTTCATACGACAGTTCGTCCGGCAGGAGGATGAGGTCCTTCTCGTCACAGAGCATATAGGGGGCCATGCCGCCGTTCCTCTGCCAGCCGTAGGCCGCGCGGAAGGGGCTCTTGCAGGAGATGTAGTATCCGCGCCGGCAGTCGTAGCACACGCCGCAGCCGGAGATGTGGTAGACGATGACTCTGTCGCCCTTCTTGAAGCGCTTGAGCCCTTCGCCCTCTTCCACGATGATGCCGCAGGGCTCATGTCCCGCGATCATGCCGGGCTGGTAGCCCTCAGGGCCCTTGCCCACGTGCGCGCGGTAGATGCAGCGGATGTCGGAACCGCAGATGGTGGAAGCCTTGGTCTTGACGAGGACCTGGCCGTGACCCGGCTTGGGAATCGTGAACTCCTTCAGTTCTACCGTGCTGTTTCCCGGGAGAATGGCGCCAAGAATCTTTTTATCCATGATGTTCCTCCTCAAATCGGGCGCTTTGAGCGCCGGCGTTGTCCAGGCGGCGGGTAAACACAATGCTCGAAGCATAAAACTCTATCTATCATACAATAATTACATAAAAAACGCAATCGTCTCTTAACCAAATTAACATTATAATGGACGAGATTTTGGGATTTGCGCCGGGGTGTTTATTTATGCCGGCGGATAATTTATTCTTGAACTTATGTCCGCGGGCTGTTATAATGTTAACATCAATTCAACCAAGGGAGGCATGAGCAATGGGCCTTTTCGACAGAAAAAACTGTGATATCTGCGGCAATAAAATCGGCATGCTGGGCAATCGCAAGCTGGAAGACGGGAATCTGTGCAAGGACTGCGCAGCGAAGCTCTCGCCCCACTTCAGCGAGCGCCGTCACGCGACGGTGAACGAGATCCGCCAGCAACTGCTCTACCGCGAAGCCAACAAGCGCGACGTCGCCGCCTTTACGACCACCCGATCCTGGGGCAGCCTTTCCAGCATGCTGCGCATCGACGACAACACCGGGCGATTCACGGTCACGACGACTCGCGACATGATCGAAGAGAATCCGGACATCCTGCCCCTGTCCGACGTGACCAACGCGGTCCTCGACATCAGCGAAAGCCGCAGCGAGATCACCCATCGCGGCCCGGACGGGCGCATGATCCCGGACGATCCACCCCGCTATTCTTACAGGTATGACTTTTATGTGCGCATTTACGTCAACCATCCCTACTTTGACGATTTGCGCGTCAGGCTCAACCCCTCCACCGTCAAGGTCGACGAGCCCGCAATGACGCCGCCGCCCGGCCCCATGGCCGTGGGCCGCAACGCGCCCGGCCGCCCCGTGGTCAGCCGCACGGTCGTGAACGCGGCCGTCCGCCCCAGGCCGTTCAATCCGCATGAGGATCCGGAATATGTCCGCTTCGCCGCCATGGGAGACGAGGTCGTCGATATGCTGAAAAACCCCGTCCCGCAGCAGACCTTCGTCCAGCAGGCCGCGCAGAACCTGATGCAGAACATCGCCCGGGCGATCATCCGTCCCTCCGACGAGGCCGCTCAGGACGAAGCCGCTCAGGAGCCCGCGCCGGCGCCGGCCTTCAAGTTCTGTCCCAACTGCGGCCAGAAGCTTGACGGCCCTTCCCGCTTCTGCCCCAACTGCGGCCAAAAGCTGGGGGACTGATTCCCTGGCAAAAACAGAGCCTTCTCCGCGCTTGTGGGAGAAGGCTCTTTATGACTTCGGATGCGGGTCAGCGTTCCTTTCCGCGGAAGAACAGCCCGAGCATGCCCGGACCGACGTGCGCGCCGGAAAACGGTTCGTGCTGACACACGGTGACCGCGGCTTCCGGGGCGGCGGCGGAGACGGCGCTCTTCAGCGTCTCGGCGTCTTCAGGGCAGTCGCCGTGAGAGATGAAGATCTGCCTCTGCAGCTTCTCGCGCTTTTCGTTGAACTTATCGATCAGCGCTTCGATAGCCTTCTTGCGGCCGCGCACTTTTCCGCAGGAGATGATCTCCCCCGAGGCGCTGCCGAAGAGGATGGGCTTGATGTTCAGTATGGTGCCGATGGCCGCGGTCACGCCGC
Organism: Clostridia bacterium; assembly: GCA_017431365.1. GTDB lineage: Bacteria > Bacillota > Clostridia > Christensenellales > Aristaeellaceae > Firm-10. Next base: position 59,175 of record JAFRLF010000151.1, read on the forward strand.
TGACCCGGCCCGTCTTTTTGAGGAAATTCAGGTCGTCCACCGTGAAGTACTGGCAGATATGCGGCACATCCTCGTCGAGGATCTGCGCCGCGCTGCGGGCGTCCTTGCCGTCCTGGCTGAGCTCGTCGGCCTCCATGGCCAGGATCCCGTTGCCGAAGCCGCACCCCAGCGAATCCACGATGTGCACAAATCGGCCCTTGTACTGCTCCATCAGCTCCTGCGCGGCCAGGCGCGCGGCGTTGTAGGTTCCGCTTATGCCGGAGGACATGCTCACGTACACCACGTCCAGCCCCTGTTTGAGAAGGGGCGTAAACTGGTCGATGAACAGTTTCGTGTTCAAAAGGCTCGTCTTGACGACGGTGCCGTTGCGCAGGTCCTCGTAAAAGCTGTGTCCGTCGAACTGATCCACGTCGCCCGTGTAGACCTTATTTTCGTTATTTCTGGTGTAATGGCAGGGCAGCAGGCGAATGTTTCCCAGGAATTTCTTTGGCAGATTGGCGCTGCCATCCGCGAATACGGCAAATGCCATGGCATTTCACCTCCTAAACAGCTGACAAAATGAATCTGGTTTTCAAAACTACGTAATCTATTATAGTGTATTGCATGGAGAAAAGCAATAGATAAATATGGCGAATTGTTTTCAAAATGATGAAACAATCCGCCATAATGGCTTATTTTGTCAGAGCATCAGCCGGTAGATGTCTGCGCAGTCGGCCTCGTCCAGCGTGACGAGGCCGGAGACGCCGCCCTAACGCTCGTCGCCCCAGCAGGAAAACGTGGCGGCGTATATCAGGGCGTGTCAGTAATCGTAATCACTGCGGCCCGGCACCGACGCCCAAGCTTTTTGCGGGTTTGACGGGTCGTAATAAACGGTGACGTCTTCATGCATATGCTCTTTCATTTCTTTGATGCTTATACCGTTGACATCAATCATCGTGCTATAAGTGCGCTGATCTACAGTATATGATACAACCCAGGTATTGTGTCTGTCATCGCGCGTATAAGCGTTTACGAGGACGCCCTTCGTTGACTCTGTCGCTTCGGCTTTTTTTCGATCGGTGAAGAATTTTTGTATCCACACTACGAATGCGATGACGGCGATGCTCAACAACAACATCAGGAAACCAATCATAATAAAAACTCCTTCCACCTCAGAGTCTATGACAAGTGAAACGACAATTGTTATAGAATACAATTCGAGTCAAGACGTTCCAGGCCGTAGGGCATGTTGCCGCGCTCTCCTTTATAGTAGTACGGCTCAATTATGCCAATCCATTTACCCCACGGCACCAGCCGGTTCATCTGCTCCAGGAAGGTTATTTTGTTTGTTTTTACTTCGGCCAGTTCGTCCTGAAAAAAGGACATGCTCAATTGTTTATTCATGGATTTATTATATCACATGGCTGGCTTCTATGCTATAATTCTTTGTGCGGTGTTGCCTTAACTTGACACCAGCGGCCAATCTTGGACACTGAGTATTACTTTTGTCAGTTTATCGTAGTAAACGATATAGTATGACCCCTCGACAAACCCACATGGGTATATTTTTTTTGGGATATAGAGTCGAGATATAAGCTTATTTTTTTGCCGGCAGATTGGAATACATACTCGCTAGTTAGTGGAAGTGGTGGAGCAACACGAGAATCCCGATGAACAGAAACCAACTGGCCTATACACATGACGCTTTCACCACATTCTATTTGAATTAAATATACTAATGCCATTCCTATAAATAAAGCTATAATTGCGGAGAATATAACTATTCGGCTCTTTTTTTTTGAAGTCCGCTTTACTTCAATTATAAGATTTAATGAGCATATCATAATCCCCAGAAGACATACTGCAATTATACGATACCAAAGCCCACTATAATTCATAAAATCCCCCTCGTAATATAGAGTAATACCGTACATTTAAAGCGATCATCTGATTTAATAGAGGCTCTACTCCAAAGTTAGTGGAAAAACGAGAATCATGGTATAATCACCCACGGGTGATAGACATGGTTTAAGGAAACTCCGCAGAATAATCCGATGACATAAGCAAAGCTCCTTTTCGATCAGTTCGCCGTATACCTTCCTTGTTTCGGCTGCCCAATTTTATACTTCTTAAGCCGCCGGGCTTCGCCTGTCGGCAAGTATGAGATTGGCTAGCGTGAATTTCATGTAGTGGGCCACCGCTGTCTTCGTCAGCCCTCGGTACCGCGTCTTTCGGTATCGGAATTGCTTCTTCTCGATCCCGAAGACGCGCTCTACCTTCGCCCTGACTTTTGGCTTCTCTCGTTCACGCCGCTTCCGCTGTCCCCGTTCCCAGCGAGTCTCCTTCACTATCATTGATGGCCGCTTGTTGATCGGTACTGTCAAGAGTTTTGCGCAAATTTCATTTTCCCCCGTGGAACATGCAAAGGCCAAGATAAACAAGTTAGTGAAGATGGGGCAGGAAATTTTCCGGCGTGGGG
>JAFRLF010000152.1 GCA_017431365.1 Clostridia bacterium
CGCTCTCTCTGATGAGCTAAACAAAAGGCTCAAAGGCGCAAGCATTTCAAAGATAGCCCAGCCTGAAAAATATGAGCTTCTTTTCACGAGCGTTCGTCCTGAGCCAGGATCAAACTCTTTTGTTCAATCCTTTTCGTCTACCACAGGCGCCAACCTGCCGTAAACGCGTTTAACTCATTCCTGAATCTGACTGTCTCTTTCTTCGTCTCTCTCTATATCGTTTTCAAGGATCGCTGGCCGTTCGCTGCGCCCTCGCGCAAGGAACAGGTGGTATTATAGCGCAAACCAAGCCCCGTGTCAAGCACAAATTTGTTTGCCTGAAAACACCTGTTCTTACTAATATATGCACATGATTTTTGCATGTTTCTTCGTTGTTAAAAGAACGAAAACCTGCCTAGGGGCGTGCCGCAATGTCAGATCAAGTCGATGGCGTCTTTCAGAACGCGCCCGGCCAGCTGAGACGCCAGCTGACTCCCCGCGCCGCCGTTTTCGATGACCACGGCGATGGCGTACGGGCAGGTTTCACTGTCGATATACCCCACGAACCAGGAGTGGGGCTGGACCGTCTTGTCGTTGCTCACCTCGGCGGAGCCCGTCTTTCCGCAGACGGTATACCCGCTGATCCTTGCGCGCGATCCCGTGCCCGAGGCGACGGCCGCGTCCATGTAGTCCGCGATGATCGAAGCCGTCGAGCTGCTCATCAGTCGGCGGTACGGCGCGCTCGTCATCCTGGAGCGCACCATGCCCGTCGCGCCGCTGATCTGGCGGATCAGTTTCGGCTCCATGGCCACGCCCTGATTTGCGACAGCGCCGGCGATCACGGCCATGTGCATGGGCGTCACGAGCAGGCGTCCCTGCCCCACCGCCGTCCAGGCCAGCTCGTACACCGACCCGATGTCACGGCGGAACTGCGACGCGTAGAGCATGATATCCGAAAAGGTGAAGTCGTCGTTGAAGCCGAAGCTCTCCGCCGTGCGCTGCAGCGCCCGCGACCCGAGATCATACCCTATCCCGGCGAAGGTCACGTTGCAGCTCTGAACGAAAGCCTGTCTGAGGCCGATGTTGCCGTGTACGGCCGTGCCCGAGAGGCACGTCACCACGCCTTCGCCGAAGGACCTGCTGCCCTGACAGGAGAAGGTCCTGTTCTCGATGTCGGAGATGTTTTCCAGGGCGCTGGCCAGCGTGACGATCTTGAACGTCGACCCCGGCGTATACTGCCCCTGAAGGCACCGGTTCATAAACGCGCTGTCCGCCACGTCGCCGCCGAGGTCGTCCGGATCGTATTCCGGCATGGACACCATGGCCAGGATCTCGCCCGTTTTGTAATTCGTCACGACGACCGCGCCGTTATAGCCCGTGGGAAACGCTTGCCTGATGGCGCTGGAGAGGTTGGCGTCGATGGTCAGCTGGATATTGTCGCCGCGGGCCTCGTCGCCGCTCAGCCACTGCCAGGTTCTGTCGATGACAGAACCGGACATGCCTAAAAGCGTCCCCGCGTGAAAGGTCTGCACGCCCGTGCCCGACATGCCCATCGTATCTCCCACCGTCTGCGACACCGCGAGGCGGATGGACATGTCTCCCGAGTACTGCCGCGTCCCGTCTGTGTTCGTCCAGGCCAGCAGATACCCGTCTCTGTCGCTGACGTTGCCCATAGTCACGGAGCTCTTTGCGCTGTTCAGGCGGGAATTGTAGCTGGAGACCATCCATCGCGAGCCCTGCGTCTGCGCCGTATATCCGAACCATCCGCCCACGCCGATGAAGAGGATGATCAGCAGCGCCCCGACGAGGCGCATGTTCTTTCTCAGTTCCTTCATGCCCGACCTCCCTGCCAGGACGCCCGATCAACATCTCGCTGGTCCCTGTCAGCGTTGAGCGAGGATATGCCGAGCAGCACGCCCACGCTCGTCATACAGCTCACCATGGACGAACCGCCCGCCGCCACGAAGGGCAGCGTCACGCCCGTGAGAGGAATGAGGCGTATATTCCCCCCGACGATCAGGAGCGTCTGCAGCCCGATCATCGCGACAATCCCGATGGCCGTCAGCGCGTGAAAGCTGTCCCGGCAGCTCATGGCGATGGATATCCCCCTGAGGACGATGATCGCGTAGACGACCAGCAGGCAAAGGGCGAACACGAGGCCAAACTGCTCGCATATGGCGGCGAATATGAAATCAGAGTGGTAGAGGGGAATCAGGCGCGGCATCCCGAGCCCCAGCCCCATGCCAAACGCTCCCCCTGAACCAATCGCGATCAGAGCCTGTATCACCTGATACCCGCTGTCCGTGGGGTCCGCCCAGGGATTTCGCCAGCTGGCGACGCGCCTCTTGACGTAATCAAAGGCGAAATACGCGCCGACGGCGCCCGCGGCGCCCGCGCCGAGCCCCGCCAGCGACAAAGGCGCGTTGCTGGTGGCTATATAGAATAAGATGATCGTCGTCAGAAAGTACAGAAGCAGCGCCCCCAGATCCCGCTCGAGGAGAAGCACGCCGCAGAGCGCCGCCCCGAAGCCGATGGCCAGCGCCTTCATCAAGGGGCTCTGGCGCTGGCTCAGACACATGGCGAGCACCATGGTCAGGGCGAGTTTGACGAACTCTGAGGGCTGAACCGATATCGACGACCCGATCGAGATCCAGTTGGTCGCGCCGTATTTTTCCTGTCCGATGGCCAGGGGCAGCGCGATCGCGCCCAGCGACAGAAGCATGAAGGGCAGTTTCCAGCGCGACCACTTTTTCAGCGCGCGGATGAAAACGATCCCGCCCACCATGCCGACGAGGCCCACGCCGATGTTCTCGACCTGACCGAGCGGCGTCACAGCTGCCCGGGCTATGGCCGTCAGCGTCACGACGCCCGTGGAGCACAGAAACAGCACCAGCGTCAGTATGACCCTGTCGACGCGCCAGACCTTCGGGAGGACGCGCAGGATGATAAAGGTCGCCGCGGGCATGGCGCCGGCCAGGATCAGCGCCTGCGCGTCGATGGGCTGCTGGCGAAAGGTCAGCAGCAGCATCGCCGTGGCCTGAAACAGCATGACGGCGTAACACAGAAGCGTTGTGTCCGCCTTGACCAGCGCGGCCCGCAGCGTTTTGTTTTTGTCATAGCTCACTTTATAAGTTGCCTTTGCCATAGATCACGCTTTTGTCGTCCGTTTCCGGGCGCGCTGCCCGGATCCGGGATTCTCCTCCCACACGTCTTCGAATTCGTCTTCGGAATAGACCTCCGGCAGGATCTGCTTCGGTTTTACGCTCTTTCGGTCGGAGGGACGCGCGTCCGCGACGTCGAAAAAGACCATCATCAGCGTGTACTTCCCCACCTGGAGCCTGTCTCCGTCCCTGAGGACGTCGATGCCGTCCTCGTCCCTCGGCGAAGTGTACGTCGCCTTTCGGATGGGATGAAGGGTCATCTCTCCGGGGCGGTAGGTCATAAAGATGTGCTTTTTCCGGATCCCCCGGCCGTGAAGCTGAATGTCGGCCTTTGAACCGGACCCCAGCACGGCTTCCTGCGGGACGAGAAAGCGCCCCTCCCGGCCGCGCCGCCGCGATCCGCCGGAAACCACCACCAATTCGCCCACGCAGCCCTGTCCGCCCTCCCAGGCTCTAAGGACCTGCTCTTTTCTGTTGTCCCGGATGGCGGCCTTCCACGCCCTGAAGGCGACCAGCAGGCCAAGAAAGGCAAACCAGTACCGCGCTATATAGGCGAGCAGTTCATAGTTGTCTCTGTTCAAGGCCGTCACCTCCTCGGATAAACGCCAGTCAAACGCGGAACGCGCCTGAAAAACAAAATCTCTTTATAAGTATAACACATAAACGCCTCTACCGCGTCCTTTCGATGCCGGCGCGTCCTTTTTCATCGGAATTTTAACAATTATTCTCGCATGGCGGCAAAAACCGTTGACAGACCGCTCCGGAATATGTATAATGCGGGTATTCCAGGTTATTTTTAGTTTAACAAGGAGGTTTTGGATCATGAAGAAAGTCCTGTCCCTGGCGCTCTGTCTCATGATGCTGGCGTCGCTGGCCGTCGCCGCGCAGGCCGAGGAGACCATTACGCTCTACATGGTCGAATCGCTGACCAGCCCGTCCCGTTCCGCGGTCCTGCAGGAGATCATCGCCTCCTACGAGGCCGACCATCCGAACATCCACATCGAACTGGTATCTCCGCCCCTGGAAACGGCTGACCAGAAGATCTACCAGATGCTGGCCAACGGCGCGGACATCGACATCCTGGAAGTGCGCGACATCAACGTCGGCATGATGACCGCCAACGAGTACGTCATCCCGCTGGACGACTACGTCGCCAACTGGGCCGACGCGGCCACCCTCTCCGACTCCGTCGAAGCCACCGCCACACTGGTGGGCGACGCCTACTACCTGATCCCGTACGGGTTCTACCGCAAGATGGTGTACTACCGTTCCGACTGGTTTGAAGAGGCCGGTCTGAGCGCGCCCACCACCTGGGAAGAGCTCATCGAGGATTGCAAGCTCCTCACCGATCCGGAGAAGGGCCGTTACGGCTTTACTTTCCGCGGCGGTTCCGGCGGATCCGGCTACTACAACATGCTGCTTCTGGACAACCTGGGCGAAGCGGCGCTGGACAACACGCAGAACCTGATCCTGGCCGACCACTCCGGCACCATCTACTCCACCGAAACGGCTGTGGAGACCCTCAAACAGTACAAGGACCTGTATGAGAACGGCTCTCCCAAGGACTCCATCACCTGGGGCTATCCGGATCAGGTGCAGGCCTTCACCTCCGGCGTCACGGCCCTGCTGATCCAGGATCCCGAGGTCGTCGCCTCCTGCGAGGCCAGCATGGAGCCCGGCACCTGGGCGACCTGCCCGATGCCTCAGGGCGCTTCCGGCCAGGACGCCTTCTTCCCGGGATACGCCGGCTGGGGCATCAGCCACTGCTGCGAGCATCCGGACGAGGCGTGGGATTTCATCGCCTATCTGAGCAATCCCGAGAACAACGTCAAGTTCGCCGAAGTGTATTCCACCATCCCGATCCACGTGAACGCGGCCGATTACTCCGAGTTCTTCTCCACGGGCGCTTTCGCGGCCTATACCGAGATGGACAACCGTCCCGACGACTACTTCTTCTCCTGCGGCATGTTCAAGTATGAGCGCAACAGCGCCTTCGGCACCACGGCCGATCCCACTGTGCAGGCTTATCTGATGGGCGATTACACAGAAGAAGAATGCCTGAGCATTCTGGACGAGTTCTGGGCAGACGTCATCGAATAATCGAAGCACATTTCCTCGGACGGAGCCGCCCGCGTGGTGGCTCCGTCGATTTCTATCGTTCGGGACGACGAGGTGTTTCTCCCCTCTCCGGACGTGAAAGGCGGGCTCAGACGTGAAATCTCAACCGATCAACAAGAAAAAAGGCCTGGGGCAGACGCGCTTCATCATCCTGATGCTGATGCCCGGGTTTTTGCTGGTGGCGCTGTTTACCTATTTCCCGGCCATCAAGGGCGTCACCATGGCCTTCCAGAATTATACGCTGTACACCATGCGAAACGTCAAGTGGATCGGGCTTAAAAACTTTCAGGCGATCTTCAAAAACCGCGAATTCCTGATGGCCATCCCCAATACGCTGCGCTGGGTCGGGTTTTCACTGTTTTTTCAGTTCGTCATCGGATTTACGCTGGCCCTGTTCCTTAAGGCCAAATTCCATGGCCGCGGCCTTTATCAGGGGTCGATCTGCTTCCCCTGGGCCATTTCCGGGTTCCTCATCGGCATCACGTTCAAATGGATCTACAACGGGTCGTACGGGCCGCTCAATGACATACTCATTCGGCTCGGGCTGGTCACACGGGCCAATCCCGTCGGGTTTTTGTCGGATCCGAAGTTCGCCATGCCCTCCGTCATCGTGGCCAACGTCTGGTACGGCATACCGTTCTTCGTCATCATGATCCAGGCCGCGCTTCAGGGCGTGTCCGAGGACCTGTACGAGGCGGCGGATATCGACGGTGCCAGCGTCGTGCAGAAATTTTTCAACATCACGATTCCCTCCATCCGCTCGGTGCTGATCCTGACGACGCTCCTGCGGGTGATCTGGATATTCAATTCGGCGGAGCTGATTTACGCCCTGACCGACGGCAACCCCGCCGGACGGACGCACACCGTCACCTCGAAGATGCTCAACCTGATCATGTCCGAGGGCGATTACGGCAAGGCCAGCGCCGTAGGCGTCATCATCATCGCCGTGATGGCGACCTTCGCGGCCTTCTACATCGCGGCGACGAAATTCGAACAGGAAGATGGTGACTGACTATGAAAAAGAGCGGCGCAAAACATACCGTCTATCTGATCGTCAAGGTCATCGTCCTGCTGTCCTTCCTGACCGTCGTGCTGTTCCCCTTCTACTGGCTGTTCCAGACATCGTTCAAGACGCCCAGGGACATCGCTCAGTTCCCGCCGACGTATCTGCCGAACCCCTTCGTGTGGGACAATTACGCCACCATTTTCCGCATGCAGAACTTCGGGCGATATATCATGAACTCCGTCAGCGTGTCGCTGGTGGCGTCGTTCATGTGCGTGCTGATCGGTTTGCTCGGGTCCTATGTCCTGGCGCGGTTCGACTTCAAGGGCAAATCGAAGATCCTGATGTTCTATCTGATCACGCAGATGATCCCCGGTTTCCTCGGCATGGCGGCGCTGTACACCATGATCAGCAAGTTCGGCATGATGGACAAGCTGACCACGCTGATGATCCTGTACACGGTCATGCTGATCCCCTACTGCACGATCACGCTGCGGGGATTCTTCGCCCAGGTGCCCCGCGCCCTTGAGGAGGCTGCTCAGATCGACGGCTGCAACCGCGTGGCGGCCCTGTTCCGGGTCATTCTGCCCGTCATCCTCCCGGGCGTCAGCGCGACGTTCATGTTCTCTTTCGTGCAGTGCTGGAACGAGGTCTTCAGCGCGATCATGTACATCAACCGCTCCTCGAGCTACACCATTCCGGTCGCGCTGAACTCTCTGGTCCTGAAATACGACGTCAAGTGGGGCGAGCTGTCCGCCGGCGCGGTCATCTCCATCGTCCCCTCCATCGGCATGTTCGCCTTTGCCCAGAAATACATCGCCTCCGGCCTGGTGAACGGCGCCGTCAAGGGATGACGCCTCTCTTCCGGCCTAAGGCCCTGATCCCGATGAAAAGCCGCGTGACCGTAAGACGGAACACGCGGCTTCTTTGTTCAGTTTGGCGCCCGATGGTCGGGCTTTTACGCTTCTTTCGGCTTGCTGATGACGACTTCGTCCCCGCGCACCTCCATGCGCACGCGGTTGCCGCTGACGCCCAGCTGATTGAGCACGTCGCGGGGGATCTGCACGCGGCCCGCTCGATCCAGCACGGCGTACTCGTCCTGAACCTCGCTCTCCTCCGTGAGGCTGGTGATCTCGCTCAGGCGCTCCGCGTAGGACTGCTTCATCACGCGCTCGGAGCTGATCTTCCCGTCGCGGATGGAGACCACGCGATTGACCTTTTTGCTGAGGAGCCTGTCGTGCGTCACGATGACCACCGTCAGCCCCGTGTCCCGGTTGATCCGCCGGAACATATCCAGGATGTAGGAGCCCGTCGCCACGTCGACGGCGCCGGTAGGCTCGTCGGCCAGAAGGATCTTCGGGTCGTTGGCCAGGGCGATGGCGATGGCCACGCGCTGCTGCTCGCCGCCGCTCAGCTGGCTCAGGCGGCTGTTTTTCCGCGCGCTCAGGCCCACCAGATCCAATAGCTCCAGCGCGCGCGCCTTTTTCTTTTCGCCGCTGTCAAAGAGCATGGGCATCTGCACGTTCTGCCAGGCCGTCAGGTACGGCAGGAGGTTGCGGGCGTTGTTCTGCCAGACGAAGCCGACCGTCTTTCTCTTGTAGTCCACGAGCTGGCGCTCGTTCAGCTTGAAAAGGTCCTTCCCGTCGACGATGAGCTTTCCGGCCGACGGCCGGTCCAACCCGCCGACCATGTTGAGAAAGGTGGATTTGCCGGAACCGCTGTTGCCGATGATGGCCATGAGTTCGCCCCGGTCTATGGTGATCTCAAGCCCCTGCAGGGCGAGCACCTCGATATCGCTGGTCTTGTAGATCTTGACCAGGTTGTCGCACTGGATGATGGGTTCACTCGCCATGGATCAGTTCCCCTCCCTCCAGCTCGTACACACGGTCTCCCAGCTCCATGAGGCCGACGTCGTGCGTCGTCATGACGATGGTCACGCCCTCCTGCCGGGTCAAGTCCTGAAACAGCTTCACCATGCTGAGGCCCGTGTTCGTGTCCAAAGCGCCCGTGGGCTCGTCCGCGAAGATGACGCGCGGCTTGTGGGCGATGGCGCGGGCGATGGCCACGCGCTGCTGCTCGCCGCCGCTCAGCTCCGCGGGCATGTGATCCCCGCGCTGGCCGAGGCCCACCATTTTGAGGCATTCCGCCGCCCGCGCGCGCCTGTCGCCCTTGTATCGCACCATGCGCAGCGCGTATTCGACGTTTTCCATTGCGGTCATCATGGGAATGAGCGCCACCGACTGGAACACAAAGCCGATGCGCGCGCGCCTGAGCAGCGTGCGCCGGCGCTCGTCCATTTTTACGATGTTCTTGTCCTCGAAGTAGACCTTGCCCCGGGTGGGCTTGTCGAGCGCGCTCAGGATGTTCATAAGCGTCGTCTTGCCGGAGCCGGAGCGGCCTCGGAGAATGGTCAAAGATCCTCTCGGGACGTCGACGTCGATATCCCGAAGGGCCCAGAAATCCCCGCCCTGGGTGTGAAAGCATCGCCCCACGCCCTTTGTGGATATGATGTAATCCGGCTCCTGCGCCAGCTCGTGCATCAGCATAGCATCAGTCCTCCCCCAGTTTCAGGGCCTGAGCGATCTTCATCCTGTTGATGATGACGCCCAGCACGACCAGACACACGGCGATCATCACCGCGATGACGATACCCAGGCGAACATTGTCGCTGGCCAGAGACACGACCCGGAGCGGCAGCGCGCTGTCAGAGGACGAATAGGCGATCTGAATGAGCGGCATGTACAGCCGGGCCGTCAGATACCCCACCAGCGCCCCTGTCGCGATGGCCGTACCCGATATGAACACGTGTTCGTTGATCAGCATGGTCACGATCTCGCGCATGGTCATGCCCATCGCCCTAAAAATGCCGAACTGCAGCGCGCGAGAACGTATGGACAGCACCCAGTAGATGAGGAAGCCCACGGCGCACAGCACCAGCACGACGATAAACCCGACCGTCAGGATGCCGTTGGTCCCCTGAATGACCGGGTCGTTTTTCAGATCGACGATGCCGGCCGCCGCCACGCCGAATTTGGAAAACAGCGTGCCCGTCTCCTCGGCGAAGTCGTAGATAAACTGACTCGAATCCGCCGCCTTCATCCATACCTGATACGGCGTTACGCCCCAGACCGCCTGCAGCTGGCTGAGGTTCGCCACGATCAGGTAATTCTCCTGCTCGGCGTAGAGGCCGTTGGACCCCTTTTTGTACACGTGACTGGCGTACGTGGGCCAGTACTCCACAAATCCGTAGATCACGCCGCGCACGGAATTCTTCGTGTTGGTTTTGAAGTAGATCGCGTCGCCGATCTCAAAGCCGTAGTCCTCGTGGAAATTCGCCGACACGAGAACCGCGCGCGATTTCTGAGACATGGCGTTTAAGTAGTTGTACCAGTGCTCGGGCAGAAGATCCGTGTCAAACCACGCCGTCCGGCCGAACTCCTTTGTGTTGATGCCCATGATCTGTATGTTTTTGATCGTGCCGCCGTTGACGCTCATGGTCCCGCTGGTGTCCACCAGGACGCGGGCCACGCTGTCGGCGCCTTCGAGCGAGAGATAGCGTCCAAAGTCCGGCTCCGTATACTCGAGCTCAAGCGTCGGGTCGTTTTCGACAAGGAGGGAATTGTCCTCCCATCGCTCTTCCACGACGATGTCCGCCCCCAGCATGTAGCGCAGGTTGGACTCATCGTTCGTGTTGATCGTGCGCGCGGCCGAAGCGTCGAACACGCCCAGGGCGATCGTCATGATCAGAAACACCATGATAAAGTCCTGCCTGTGCCGCTCCCTTAGCACCCGCAGAAACGACGCGTACAGCGCCGGCGACCAGAACTTTTTGAACACCGTAAAGATGAGCCATACCAGCGCCGGCAGCACGCGCACGGCGACCAGCCCCGCCCCGAGCATGAAAAGCGACGAGCTCAGGAACAGCAGCGGGTCAAGAGACGCGCCCTCCAGCACCTGCTGCGCCAGAAAGGCGCTCTGATTGTTGAAGGTATACAGGCCGTAAAGCCCCGCGCCGAGAGCGATGACGTCCAGGAACAGCTTCTGCCAGAGGGGCGCTTCGGAGCGCCTGTGATGCCGGCGCTGCTTCTGATTGACGATGCTCACCCGCGCGTAGCGGCGCACTGGCAGCACCATGGCGCACATCGAGAACAGCGCCGCGACACTGGAATACATGAGCGCTTCCGGGCTCAGGACGACCTTGAGGGCGCTGCGCCGGACAAACTCCAAAAACGCGTTCGCCGAGCCTAGGACCTGCACGAGGAACATGCCAAGCGGCAGGCCGATGACCAGCGAGATCAGCGCCACGATAAAGCTCTGAAGCGCGTACACGGCGATGATCTGCGCGCGCCCCGCGCCGCGGCTCCGCAGCACGGCGATCTCCGCCTGCTCGTTGTCCAGCATCTGACGGCTGACCATGAAAATGAACGCCGCCAGCAGCACGAAGATGGGCGCCTGCAGCACCCACATGGTGGTGCGCACCTTGCGCTCTGTCTTCTGAAACTGGGTCAGGGTGTTCGTGTAATTGTTGAGATAGGTTACATAGGAGTCCTCGTCAAAGGAGAGCTGATACGCGGCGGACGTGTCGAGGACGCTCTGAACGTCCCTGACGGCCAGCTGCGTGTAATCCAGCAGCTCGAACCAGGTCGCGCTGACGCCGAAGTCAAACTCCGTCTCCACAAAGTACGACCAGAACAGTTCGTCGTTCATGAACAGTTCGCCGGCGAACATGTTCGGACTCTGCACCCAGAACGGATCCTCGTTCGAGGCCGCCTTGAACACGCCCGCCACGCGGACCCGGAGGGGCTGACCGTCCGGCGTCGTATAGCGCTTAAAGGTCAGTTCCTCCCCCAGAATGAGGTTCATGTTGTTCATGCCCATTTCGCTGACGATGACGTCGATCACGCCGTCCCCGTCAGGTTTGGGCGAGGGCATGTCGCCGGCCGCCATCTGTACGTGCCGCTCCAGTTCGCTGATCGCACCGAGGGTCAGCGTGGCCTTTGAGCGGTCGTCGCGCTCGAGGCTGGACTCGTTGGACGCCGCCTGCAGCGACATATGCCGGACGAGCTGCCTTTCCGGCAGGCCGAAGGCTTCGGGCATACGCCGGATCGTTTCGTCGTACTCGGGGAGAAAGGGGTTGCTCTTGGTCGTCCCGTTGACCTTCATGGTCATGATAAAGGGATAGCGGTTGTTGTTCTGCAGATAGGTGTTGAACTGATTGTCCAGCGTGCGCTGCAAGACGGCCTCGGTGTACATGGGGTTGGACGCCGTGATGCTGACCAGGAGAATGTTGCCGATCAGCAGGGCGATGACCATCCATTTCTTGCTGATCATCTTGCGAACGACGAATGTAAGCATGTCCGGTCACCTCCCTCAGTCCAGGATAACGGTATCGCCCTCTTGAAGCCCCTGAAGCACCCATACCTCCTGGGGCGTGATCATCCCGGCGAGGATAAAGCGCTTGTGGGTCACGCCGTCGTCCGTCAGCGTCGTGACGATGTACTTCCCGCCGCCCAGGGCCACGGCCTTGCGGCTGATCAGCAGCACGTCCTTCATGTCCACGCTGTTTCCGCGGACGACGATCGAATTGTTCTTCGTCTCGTCAAAGGGCGAACGGTCGTCGGGCAGGATGAGCGCCCGATCGCTGTCCAGCGAGGGAATGACGTCGGCCGCGGCCACCACCCGGCCGGTGACCGTCACCCGGTTGCGCGCCGGGCCGACCTCGACCGCGACCTCCTGCCCGTAGCGGAATTTTCCGCCGGACGCGGCGACGAACAGCACGTCCTCGCTGGCGATGGTGCACAGGGCCGTCCAGTCGTAGATCGGCTCGCTGTCCTTAAAATACGCCAGATCGTCGACGACGCCGTCGATGGGCGCGTACACGATTTCATGGCTGCGCCGCTCGTTGAGTTCATCCAGGGCCTTTTCGATGGACGCGATCGACGCGTCCTGTTCGAGCTTATACGCCTCCAGGCGCAGTTCCTCCTGCCGAAGGCTCAGCTGCCCCATGCCGCGGGCATAGGGGTCCGACTCGCCGTCCACGCGCGCCTGCATGTCGAGTATGGCCTCCTCCCGGGTCTTGACCCCTTCGGCGTAATCCTCTTTGGCGCGCTGCAGCCGCAGTTCCAGTTCCTGAAGGCGCACAGCGTCGTACTGGACGGTCACCCGGATCAGCGGATCTCCGGCCTTGACGGTGTCGCCCCGACTCGCGATCCATTCGGCGAAGAGCGCCATCTCTCCCCGGTAAAAGACGGTCTCCGTCTTTGGATAATAGCGGGAACCCGAACCGCTGACGGAGCGTATCAACTCGCCCCGCGCCGCGGTATCCGTCTTGTATCTGACCTCGTCCGCCACGATCTTCTCCGGATCGATGAGCTGCGAGGCCCGGCCCGGCAGAGCTGCGCACAGCAGAACCGTCAGGACGAGCGCCAGGCGTCTGACGCGCCGATTACTCACCCACATAGACGGTCTCTCCTTCCTCAAGGCCTTCGACGATGACGGTATCGATGCCGTTGGAGCGGCCCGTCTGCACGTCGCGGCGGACGCGTTCGCCGTCTTCGCCGATGACGTAGACGTACTTGCCCGAACCCGACGCGAGCACCGCGCCGGAGGGGATCATCAGCACATCCTCGACGAGGCCGGTCTCCATGCAGAGGACGCCGTACTGACCGGCGTGAACGGCCTCTTCGCCGCCCTCCGGCATCACGACCCTGAACCGCGAGGTCAGGCTCTGTCCGGAGAGGATCAGCGCCGTCATCTCATCGCGCGTCAGCGGATCGTAGACGACGTCGTAGCGCTGCCCGTCGATCAGGGCGTAGACCTTGTTGTTGGCGATTTCCCGGTCCGTAAGGTACTGCGTCACGATGAGCGACAGGTCCGCCGGATCCGCCATGTAGACGACGGGCTGATACGCCCGCACATACGACCCCTCCAACAGCGCGTTTTCGTAAAACACGTGCCCCGAAAAGGGCGCCGTGATGGTGTTTTTTCCGTAATCGACGGCAAGCTCGTCGTATTCGCGCTGAAGGGCACTCCTGTCGATGGCGCGGTTCTGCTGCGCCGACAAAAGGTCGAGCTCAGCCTGCTCCACATCCAGAGCCGCAAGATCGATTTGCTGCTGACTGCCCTGCGCGCTGACCCACTCAAGCGTCAGCCTGAGCTTTTCGATCTCGAGGCGGGCGATCTCGTCCTCGATCGCGCCGTGCTCGTCCAGGTATGAAATCCGCTCGGTCAGGTCGTCGAGCTGCTTTTTCAGATCCGTCTGGTCGATCGTGAGCAGGACCTCGCCCTGCTGCACCCACTTTCCGGGATAAATGTCCACATGGGCCAGGGTCCCGTCGATCTCGAAGCTCAGCTCGACGCCCCGGGCTGTCAGCGCCCCCTCGTAAGCCTTCGTGGCATAGAGGTCGCCGCGCGTCACCACGGCCGAATCCGTCCTGACGCCCACAGGTTCCAGAAGTTCAGGTACCTGAACGCTTTCCCGGGCGCCGCACCCACTGAGAAGCAGAAGAAGGCCCGCCGCCAGGCAGCACAATATCCCGCGTTTCATGACATCAGTCGGCGATGACAAGTTCGCCCTCCTCCAGTCCTTCGATGATCTGCACCATGTCCTGAGCCTCCAGGCCGGTGACCACGTTCTTATAGGCTTTCATCCCATCTTCCCGCTGATAGTACACGACGGTCTGACCGTTGATCGTGGAAATGGCGCTGGCCGGCACCCGTAGCACGTCCTCGCGCGCGTCGAGCACGATCGTCAGGGACCCCCGGTCACTGTCCTCCAGTTCGAACGTCGGCTCAGCCAGAGCGAAGTAGACGTACGCCTTCTTCCCG
Source organism: Clostridia bacterium (assembly GCA_017431365.1). GTDB lineage: Bacteria > Bacillota > Clostridia > Christensenellales > Aristaeellaceae > Firm-10. Next base: position 14,089 of record JAFRLF010000152.1, read on the forward strand.
GGCGTCCGCTCCTGAACGGGCGCGCCAACCTCCTCCGCCGTGACGACTGTGGCCTCGTATTCCTTCTTCCGGGCCGTGATCGTCACGCTGTCCCCGGGATTGAACATCTCCCACAGGTCGGTCTCCGCGCGGAAGAGGGACATCGTGGAGTCCACCACCGTGATCACGCGGCCGCCCAGGGTAGTCACGTCGCCGTCCTTGATTTTTCTCACATAGGTGACTGTGCCGTCGATGGGCGAGCGCAGCTGGCGCTTCTTCAGCTGATCCTGGAGGTCGGCGTAGCGCAGCCGCGCGATGGAAACGGCGTCGTCGATGTCCTCGACGGCTTCGTCATAGCCGCTGTTGAGCTCGGCGGCGTTTTTCTTCCGGACGTCGGGATCGACCGACGTGTCGGTGACCTCCAGGCGTCTGAGCGCCAGCGCGCGCCGCTTTTCGGTCTGCTCGCGGCTCAGCAGGAGCTTTTCAAGTTCAAGGGAAACCGCGTCCATCCGCGCCTCAAGATCCCCCAGCTCCAGCTGCATGAGGAGCTGTCCCTTTTCGACGTAATCCCCCGCGCGCACGTACACCTCGTCGAAGCGCAGCCCCGCGAGGGGGAAAGTCAGGCCTTCCGTGCGCACGGGCACGTACACGCAGCTGACCGTCCGGCTGAGGACCAGGTCGCCCCGCGTGCACGGCACAAGCGTATGCTCCACGGCCGCGTACTCGCGAATGACGGGCGCGGTGCGGAATGTCTCCTCGGCGGGCATGAGCTCACAGCCTGTCAGGCTCAGGCACAGCGCGCCCGCCGCCAGAAACAGCAAAGGACGTTTCAATGCAGTCATCTCCTCACTCGGAGCTTGTCATAAGGCGTATAGCGGCTCACCTGCGCCTGGCGAACCCGCCTGTCAGAACGGGCAGGAGCATGCCGCCCACGCTGTTGCCGACGACGACGAGCGCGATGAAGCCGAACGCCCTCAGCGACACGATGCCGGAGGCCGCGAAGTAAAACATATCGGCGATGGAGTGCTCAAACCCGCTGAGAATGAACGTGGGTATGCAGAAAATGATCCCGGCGAGGGTGTTCTTTTCCCTGTACGTGTTCACCGCCAGGTACATGAGCATGCCGCAGAACAGACCGCGCACGAGCGTCTGCCAGGCCGTCTGATTCAGGCGGTTCTGGCAGGCCGTCAGGGCCGCCTCCGCCACGGCCGGCATCGCCGTGCGGATGAGAACGCCGCACAGCAGCGTGCCGAGGAGATTCCCCAAAAGGCACAGCAGTAGCGTTTCAACGTCGTCCTTCGAATGAGCTTGCGGGATGTTCCCCACCCGCCCCGTAAACAGGGCGTATCCCTTGAGGCAGATGCAGAGCAGGGCCACGGCAAACAGCACGGCCCCCACATACCGGTTTTCACAGGAAAGGAACACGATGCCGCCGATGGATACGGCGATGCCCGCCGCGGCGCCCGAGGTGATTTTTTTCAGCATGATCGATTCACTCCATACTCTGTCGGTCGGTCTCTGTCTTCTGCCCTTCAAGCGCCGCCAGATGCCGTCTGAGCGTCCGCACGGCCATTTCGTGCCCCTCGCGGGGGTCGATGTCCCGCCAGTATCGCCCGCACTCCAGTTCCAGATTGAACACGCCCCGGTATCCCGCCGCGATCAAATGCCTCAGGTAATCCCCCAGCGGGAGATTGTCCTCCGTCGGCGGATAGTGGGTCGTGTTCGCCACGCCGTGGATGTGCGTATGCACCGCCCGCTTCAGGAACCATTCCGACGGCAGAAACGGCGTGCACTCGGGAAACGCCAGAAAATTGGAGTACAGATGCCCGAAGTCGAAGCACACGCCCACGTTCGACCTGTCCGCCTCGCGCACCGTCGCCTCTACGCCGTGGCAGTCCATGATCGAGAGGCCGCTGCGGTGGATGCGGTTGTTCTCCAGCGCGAAGACGACGTTCAGTCCCCGCTCGCAGGCATAGTCGGACAAAAGCCTCAGCATGCGCACGGTGTTCGCCTGATCCAGCGGTTCGCTCCCCGTGCGCAGGGAGTGCACGGTCAGCGGCACAGGGCCGTATTCGCGGGGGATCTGCTCGAGGGCCGGCATCAGCGGCCCGAAAAAACCGGCGCCGTCCGTCTCCGTCAGAGTCGCGTGAATCGTGAGCCGCAGCCCGCAGCCGAGCACGTCGGCGGCGCAGGCCGCCGTCGTGGACCGGGGCGTGTCTGGCCGTACGGTGCGCAGCTCCACCGAGTCGACGCCCATATCTTTCAGCGCCCTTAAAAGCGCCATATGCCCCCCGTACGCGTCCAGCAGCATCTTATCCGCCTCAGTGACGGGAGATTCCATGAGCATGCTGGGGGGCAGCGAGGTTCCAATCATCGGGTATGCTTCTCCTTCACGGTCATCAGACTGAAGGGTATTTTATCACATCATAAACTCAAGCGCAACAAAAGCATGGTTAAACGATGCTCCCCGCCGGCGAAGTTTTAAGTCTCACCATGCCGCTTCTTTCCATTATTATACGATGTGTAAAACAGGAACAGTGAGCAAATCCGGCATGGCGTCGCTCAAAGCGACATCGCCTAGCACGGCTTTGCCCTCTTGTGTGGAAGTTTACAATCCCCGTCCGGCGCTTTTCGTTGACAAAGAGCCGCCTTCAAGTCTATAATATAATGTAAGAAGGCAGCGCTTTCCGTCTCTGCCTTTAAAGGCGGAACGCGCCGTATTTTTTTGAGAGGAAGAATGTTTTATGAACGGTATTCCGCGCTACAATCCGGCGCAGATCGAACCCAAGTGGCAAAAGCACTGGGATGAAACCGGCGTGCTCAACGCCTCAAACGATCATACCATGCCGAAATTCTATCCCCTGATCGAGTTCCCGTATCCCTCGGGCGCCGGCCTGCACGTGGGACACCCCCGTTCCAACACGGCCATGGACATCATTGCCCGCAAGCGCCGCATGGAAGGGTATAACGTGCTGTTCCCCATCGGCTACGACGCCTTCGGCCTGCCGACGGAAAACTACGCCATCAAAAACCACGTACACCCGGCGCAGGTCACGCAGCAGAACATCGACCACTTCCGCCAGCAGCTCAAGCGCCTGGGCTTCTCCTTCGACTACACGCGCGAGGACAACACCACGGATCCCAAATACTATAAATGGACGCAGTGGATCTTCCTCAAGCTGTTCGAAAAGGGCCTGGCCTACAAGAGCGAAATGCCCATCAACTGGTGCCCCAGCTGCAAGTGCGGCCTTGCCAACGAAGAAGTTGTCGGCGGCGTCTGCGAGCGCTGCGGCAGCGAAGTCGTGCGCAAGGTCAAGAGCCAGTGGATGCTCAAGATCACCGATTACGCGCAGAAGCTGCTCGACGGCCTGGATACCGTGGATTTCATCGAAAAGGTCAAGGTGCAGCAGCGCAACTGGATCGGCCGCAGCGAGGGCGCCGAGGTCGACTTCACCCTCACCTCGGGCGATAAGCTGCGCGTGTACACCACCCGTCCCGACACGCTCTTCGGCGCGACGTATATGGTCATCTCGCCCGAGCATCCGCTCATCGAGAACCGCCGCAGCCTGATCGCCAATTACGAGGCCGTGGCCGCCTACCGCGAGGCCGCCGCCCGCAAGAGCGACTTCGAGCGCACCGAGCTCAACAAGGACAAGACGGGCGTCCGCATCGAAGGGATACGGGCCATCAACCCCGTAACGGGCACGGAGATCCCCGTCTGGGTCAGCGACTACGTGCTCATGGGCTACGGCACCGGCGCCATCATGGCCGTGCCCGCTCACGACGAGCGCGACTGGGCCTTCGCAAAGACCTTCGGTATCCCGATGATCGAAGTCGTGGCCGGCGGCAATATCGAAGAAGCTGCTTACACCGACATCCAGGACGGCGTGATGGTCAATTCCGGATTCCTGAACGGCATGAAGGTCGCCGAGGCGAAAAAGTCCATCATCGAATGGCTGACGGAAAAGGGCCTCGGCGAGAAGAAAGTCAACTTTAAACTCCGCGACTGGGTCTTCTCCCGCCAGAGGTACTGGGGCGAGCCGATCCCGCTGGTCAAGTGCGAAAAGTGCGGCTGGGTGGCCGTGCCGTACGAGCAGCTGCCCGTCACGCTGCCCGCCGTCGAGCACTACGAGCCCACGGACGACGGCGAATCCCCCCTGTCCGTGATGACGGACTGGGTCAACACGACCTGCCCCCATTGCGGCGCTCCCGCGAAGCGCGAGACCGACACGATGCCCCAGTGGGCGGGCTCCAGCTGGTATTTCCTGCGCTACATCGACCCGCACAACGACACCGAGCTGGCGGCGATGGACGAGCTGAAGTACTGGCTCCCCGTGGACTGGTACAACGGCGGCATGGAGCACACCACGCTGCACCTTCTGTACAGCCGTTTCTGGCACAAGTTCCTGTACGACATCGGCGCGGTGCCCACGCCCGAGCCCTACCAGAAGCGCACGAGCCACGGCATGATCCTCGGCGAAAACGGCGAGAAGATGTCCAAATCCCGCGGCAACGTCATCAACCCCGACGACGTGGTCGACGAGCTGGGCGCGGACGCCTTCCGCCTGTACGAGATGTTCATGGGCGCGTTCGACCAGGCCATCCCGTGGTCGACCGAGAGCGCGCGCGGCTGCAGGCGCTTCCTCGACCGCACGTGGCGCCTCATGGAAATGATGACCGACGAAGAAGGCGTCAGCGCCGATCTCAAGTGCGACGTGCACACCGCCATCAAGAAGGTCGGCGAGGACTACGAGCGCATGAAGTACAACACTGCCATCGCCGCCATGATGAGCCTGCTCAACAGGTTCTATGAAAAGGGTTCCGTGACCCGCGGCGAGATGAAGATCTTCATCCAGCTGCTCAACCCCGTCGCGCCCCACATCACCGAGGAAATGAACGAGCTCTGCGGCTTTGGCGGAGAACTCGTCAGAAAGCCCTGGCCGGAGTACGACCCGGCGGCCCTCGTCCGCGACACGGTCGAGGTGGCCCTGCAGATCTGCGGCAAAGTCAGAGGGCGCATGAACGTCCCCGCCGACCTGACCCGCGAGAACGCGGAAGCCTTCTTCATGGCGCAGGACGAAGTGAAAAAGCTGGTCGGCGACAAGCCGGTCCGAAAGTTCATCTTCGTGCCGGGACGGCTGGTCAATATCGTCGTCTGATCGATCCGGGCGGGGAGCGCGCCTCCCCGCCCGTTTTTTCAAAATCTGTCTTTCGAGGTGAAACGCCATGTCTCATTTTGAGGCGTTCATTCTGGGGCTCGTGCAGGGCCTTGCCGAATTCCTGCCGATCAGCTCCTCCGGCCACACCACGCTCCTGCAGATGCTCTTCGGTATCAGCGAGGCGCCGCAGATCCTCAACATCATGCTGCACTTCGGAACGCTGATCGTGGTGCTCATCGTCTACCGCGAGCGCATATGGGAAATGATCCGCCACCCCCTGGCCTCCGACCTGAAGTGGCTGATCCTGGCCACGCTGCCCACCGTCGTCGCGGCCCTGACCGTCAAGGACGCCATCGACGCGGTCCTGACGACGGAGAAATTCCTGGGCATCGGGTTTATCGTGTCCAGCTTCATCATGCTGGTCGGCGACGGCGTCAGCCGCCTGCACCAGGACAAGCACCGTGACGTGCGCTGGTACGACGCCCTCGTCATGGGCTGCATGCAGGTGCTGGCCATCGCGCCGGGCGTCACCCGCTCGGGCAGCACCATTTCCGGCGGCATGTTCACGGGCCTCAACCGCCGCAGGGCGGTCGACTTCGCCTTCCTCATGTCGGTGCCCGCGGTGTGCGGCTCCGTGGTGCTGGAGCTCAAGGACGTGCACGACGCGGCAGAGCTGGCAGGCGTCGGCTTTACGCAGCAGCTGACCGCGCTGGTGGAGCAGCTGGGCGGCGTCGGCCCCGTGCTCATCGCCGTAAGCGCCGCGCTGCTGGCGGGATACCTTTCCATCAAGCTCATGCTCTCCATCGTCAAAAAGTACGGTCTGCGCTGGTTTGCGGTGTACACATTCCTGATCGGCGGGTTCCTCATCGCGCGGCAGATTCTGGGCTTCTGACCGTCGGTGCAGTCTAGCCAAATAAAGATCTACCTTTACGGGGGACGTCGGCGCTGATGCCGCGTCCTCATTTTTTTCCGACTTCCCGGACAATTTCATAGTTTTATGTTGGAAAAACAAACAAAACCAGGCCAAAATGTGTTGCAAAAATGGACATTGAACAATATAATTAACAATGTATATTTAATTGCGCGCGCCCGTGTCTTAAAGGAGGATCACATCAACATGAGAAACAAGCTTCTCTGCCTGGCGGCGGTCCTGTGCCTGCTGATTTTCTGCCTTCCCTGTGCGTTCAGCGAAAGCGGAGATTTTGCCGGCGTGGCCGACATTTCCATCGATCCGTGCCCGTTCATCGCCCCTTCGGATGCGCAGCCCATCGACATCAGCGTTGACACCTCCGGCGGTGGAATTGCCCCTCAGGAGTACGACATCATCGTCGACGACCTGGCCACCGGGGATCGCGCCTTCGAACGCTGGTTCTACGAGAACACTTATCTGAACATTCCGGCATACACATTCGAAGCCGGCCATCCCTACAAAATCGAGGTTACGGGCCGCGTGGAGACGGCGGACGGTGAAACGTATTTCTCCAATGCCGCGACAGCTTATTTCATATGCGGCGCCTCTCAGGACAGCCGCCTTGTGACCACGTACGGCGGCCTCACCGGCTCGTTCGACTGGCCTGTCTACAAACTTGGGGAGATCGCCTGGAGCTGGGACACCGAAGGCGTGCAGGCCGTGCGCGTCTTCGAGGGGGACTACTGCGATTATTTCCCCGAAGCGGACTGGGGCTTTTACGGCGGCTGGGGATTTATATACTCAAATCCCGGCCAGCATATGTACTTCATGCAGGCGTGCTACGACGAAAACTATGATCCCGACGATCCCAATGCCTTCGAATGGGTGACGGGGAATGTCGTCTTCGTCAACGCGTATTCCAACGGCGCGCTCAGCTCGCCCACGATCACCGCGCCCGCCTCCGTAAAGCAGGGTGATATGCTCCGGGTCACGGTCACGGATCCGCCGCAGGGCGTGGGGAGCTATTCAATCGACATCCTGGCAGCCGACGGCGCGCATGTCAGCGAACAGGCCTATGTCACCGAGGCCTCCTCGGGGAACGTCGTCATCTTCCCCACCTGGGAGGTCCCGGTCGGTGAGGGCTACACCGTCAGGGTCTACTGCCAGGGCGAAGGTTATGCCATGAGTGAATCCAACGCGCTGCCCCTGACTGTGGAGGAGGCCAACCCCGACGCGCCGGTCCTGCTCCTCAGCAAGGACGAGTACGCCGTGAACGAACCCGTTAAAGCCTTCTTCTACACGCCCGACGCCGCAACCGCCGAATTCAGGCTTTTCTTTGAGGAGCAGGAGGTTTTCAACGATACATACACCGCTCCCCTTAATTACGTCATCGAACCTATCTGGGATTCATGGTCCTCGGAGACGTCCGGCAGCGGATACGCCGAACTCGAGTATAAGGACGACATCGGCCATGTATACACCGAGCGCGCCGACTTCAGCGTCGTCAGCAAAGGGTCCGCTCCCCTGCCCGTCCTGACCGTCGACAACGGCGAAACGCTCACCCTGGGCGATGATCTGACCATACGGATCAGTAACGTGCCGGAGGGCGTTTACTGTGACCTGTATGTCTACCTGAACGGAGACGAACTGATTTACGAGGGCAGCGATTCGGATGACGCCCACCACATCGTGTGGGCCGACTGGCTGGAGCGGGATGGCGTGACGTATGGAGACATCATCACCATTGATCTCGTCGCCAGCGCCGAAGGCTATGATTCCAGCATGGTCACAGCCACCGTCACCGTGGCAGATCGAACAGTCGATGAAAACATCATCTTCTCCGTCAACGGCGCGGCGTCCGGCGAGACGAGCTTTATGGCCGACGAGCCGGTGATGATCATTTTACGTGCCGATGGCGCTGAACAGGCGCAGTACAGCTGTGACGGCGGCGATTCATGGGATGAATTCTGGGACTGGGAAAGCGGCCAGACCAAACCTATCAGCACGACGTCTTCCTTCGGCTGGAGCCGTGACCCCCTGGTCTTTATCGCACGGGCGTATTATACTGATGAGGAGACCGGAGACGGAGAATGGCGCTATTCAAACACCATCACCGCCGTCACGGAGACCATCGGCGCGCTGGACAGTCCCACGCTCACTGCGGATGAAACGGTTTCACAGGGCCAGCCACTGCACGTCACCCTCGGCGCGGTGGAAAACGCCGATCGATACACGGCTTACGCGTACTCGGGGCAGGGCGGTCATTATTTCTTCGGCGAAGTCATACCCGGCGCTTTCACTCTGCCGACGGACGTGCTCGCTCCCGGCGAGTACACTTTGTTCATCACCGTTTTCGCGGACGGCTACAAAGACAGCGACGCCTATACAGCCTTCACCGTCACTGAGGGAGAAGGCATCGGGGAAAACTGTCTCTCCGTCCATAAGGACACGCTCCTCACCGGCGAATACGCCATTTTCAGCTATTCCATGCCCGGCGCCACCGCTGTCCGCCTGTACGCGGAGGATTACGGCGAATGGATGATGAGCGAGAAAAGCGCCGGTACCTTTACAGGCGCTTTCAATGAGGTCTGCGGCCGCGATTTCTACGTGCAGGGCTACGTGGGCGATCCGGACGATGAGGCCAACTGGACCCTGCGCAGCAACACGGTCCACGTCACATGGGACGCCCCCAACGGCCGGCTCCCCGAACCGGAGATCACGCTTTCTGACGCCAGCCCGAAAGCCGGCGAGGACCTGACCTTCACGGTCGGGGCGGTGGAAGGCGCTGCCTGCACCAATATTAATTTTGGAGATATCTCCGTCTGGCGCACCCTGTATGACGGGCAGTTCCGCCTGATCGACGGTCAGAAGAGCGTCACTATACCCGGCGTGCTGATCGAAACCTGGAAGACGTATCGAATCCGAGTGGATGCGATCGGCCTTGGTTATGAGAGCTCTCACAGCGAATACACTGTCTTTATCGGCCCGGACGGCGAGCCCGACGCGGTACTCACCGCCAACGGCGAAGCGGACGCCGCGAATATCCTGGTCAACGAAGACGTGCGCCTCGTGATCACCGCGCCGGAGACGGCGACGGGTGTTATCCTCAAGGTCGACGGCGAGACCTGGGAGACCGCGGGCGGCAGCCGTCTTGAAACCTCCTACAGCTTTGGAAATACGGGCACACATACCGTCATGGCCTTTTACACCACCGACGAAATCGACCCCGATATCTGGTGGGGCGATGATGTGGCCCTGACCGGATACTCCAACGCGGTCACCATCCGCGTTAATTCATACGGACAGATGCCGAAGCCCGTCATCAGCGTGACGCCCAGCGTTCCCCGCGGAGACGCGGTGACCGTCCACCTCGAAAACGCGTCGGAATACGCTGAGTTCGAGGGGATCGTCACCTGGCTGAACGGTTACCGCTATGTCGAGGATGAAGACTATTATGACTGGATCAATATCGACTGCCAGCACGAGGGCACCGGAGATCTCACCTTCTCGACAGCCCCTCTGCAGGCCGGGGAGACCTATTATATCCAGCTGGGCGCAGGCAGCGTCCCGGGCTGGGAAAACAGCTTCACCGATATGACGCCCTTCACCGTCACGGAGGCGGCCGCCTCCGTCATCCTGACCGCCGACAGCACGTCGCCCCTGACGGAGGAATATATCTATATCGCCGGCATGGCCATCGGGGCGAAGGGACTGAGGCTCTACCAGAGTGATGTCAGTGATTACAGTGAGGTAACAGGCGATTACATACGCCGCGGCTTCTCCTGGAATAAGTCCTGCGACGTGACCTTTACCCTGAAGGCCTGCTACAGCGACGACCTTGACACCGAAGCCAACTGGATGATCGTAGGCGAGCCTTTGGTTGTCACCGTCACCGCGCCTTACGGATCTTTCCCTGAACCCTCTTTCGTTATGCCCTACACCGTGACGCCGGGTGAAACCTTTGACGTGACCGTGACCGCCGATCCGGCCTTTACCTGGCGGATCAATATTTACGACAAGCTATATAACCGCATCGTCTCGGAGAATATGGACGCGGAAACGAAGACCTATACCATCGACACGACCAGAATGAGCGAGAACGGCATGATCCGAGTACTGCTCAGTACGTATAAGACCGGCTATGAGGGAGGATTCTTCGAGAGATATGTCTATATTCTCAACGGGGCCGACGTCGGCGACCTGAGCGTCATGCGCCTTCCGGCTGATACGAGGGACATCGAAGCCGAGGCCTTCCTGGGGTCGGGAGCGGAGATTGTCGTCATCAGCGGCGGGTGTCAGACCATCGGCGACATGGCCTTCTGCAACTGCCCGGGTCTGAGATATGTCGTCGTGCCGGCGAGCGTCACAGCCATCGGAGAGTATGCCTTCTACGGCAGTCCCGTGACCCTGGTCTGCCCGGAGGGCAGCGCCGCTGACCGCTACGCGGAAGCGCATGGCATCCCGGTCCTGCGCTCGCTTGACATCGGCGATTGATCAAAAAACATGGGGTTGTGTGATTCCTTCACACAACCCCGTTTGTCAGTCCGCTTCTTATTTTCCGCCGAAGATCCCCTTGATCTTGTCCACGATGCCGCCGGCCTTGGACACGTCGATGTCTCCGAGGTCGAGCTTGCTCAGATCGAGCTTGCCCTTGACGCCTTCGATGACGGCGTTAATCTGATCGGCGGAGACGTCTATGCCCAGCTGCTTGAGCACGTCGGCCGGATTTGACAACAGCTTTTTGATGAGATCGGGATTGCCGGTGACCTTGGCAACGACGTCGGAAATAATCTTCTGAATATCCATAAGCGTACCCCTTTCATGCCATATCGTCGGGAAGAGAAGTTTTCCTCCCCAAACGGCATTATATCAGTTTTTGCGCCCCGCGGCAAGCTGGAAAGGCAAATACCCCCCGAAACCCCTGAACGAGCCATATATAATCTGAAAAAGGAGAGACCCATCATGAAAAAAGCCTCCATGACCGTCCACCCGGATTTCAGAATCGGCCCCATCTCCAAGCGCCTGTTCGGCGCGTTTCTGGAGCCCATCGGCTCCATGGTCAACGGCAGCATGTACAACCCCAAACATCCCACAGCGGACGAGCAGGGCATGCGCCGCGACTTTTACGAGGCCCTGCGCGAGACGGGCCTGCCCGCCGTGCGCCTGCCGGGCGGTAATTTCGTCTCCGGATGGCAGTGGAAGGACTCCATCGGCCCCGCCGCTCAGCGAAAGACCCATCTGGACATGGCGTGGTTTCAGTACATCACCAACGAGGTCGGCCACGACGAATACCTGCAGTGGGTGGAAAAGATCGGCGCCGAGGCCATCTATACCGTGAACCTGGGAACAGGGACGCTTCAGGACGCGGCGGACTGCGTCGAGTACACCAACTACCCCTGCGGCACCTGGTGGTCGGAACAGCGGATCAAAAACGGACATCGGGAGCCCTATCGCGTCAGGACGTGGTGCCTGGGCAACGAAATGGACGGCCCCTGGCAGATCGCCTCGTGGGAAAAAGATCCGAGAGGCTACGGCATTCTGGCGCGCGAGGCCAGCAAGGCGATGAAGTGGGTCGACCCCTCGATCGAGACGATCGCCTGCGTGTCCAGCTCGCCCTTCCTGAGCCATTACCCGGACTGGGATCAGCGGGTGCTCGAGGAATGTTACGACGCCGTGGACTACATCTCCCTGCACCACTATCACTCGGCGCCGCCGGATCTCAGCGCGGCGCTGCTCGCGGGGTATCAGGCGTTTGAGAGCTACATACAGACCGAAATCGCCCTGTGCGACTTCGTCAGGACAAAGCTCCGCTCAAAGAAGACCATGATGCTCTCCCTGGACGAATACGGCAGCATGATCCGCCCGCGGGGCGAGGCGCATCTGGGCCTCTCGGGGCGGCAGACGCTGGACATGTTCAACCTCTTCACGCCGAGCCGGGAATACGTCCGTCACGACCCGGACGACTGGTCGACGCGCAACCGGCCCTTCGGCCACGAAATGGCCCAGGCCCTCGGCATGGCCAGCACGATGATGGTCATGCTCAGACACGCCGACCGGCTGAAGATCGGCTGCGCGACCGGCGGCCTTGGCGCCCTGTGCCGCACGGACCGCGAACACGTCTGGAAGGGCGCGGCCTACTATCCCTTCACGCAGATGATCCGCTATGCCAAAGGCGTCTCCCTGCGGTGCGAGACGGTCTGCGAGAAAACGGACGTCCCGGGATACGCCATCGACGACATGAATCAGTACGGGGGCTTTACGGACGTCATGACCATCCAGGCCGCCGCCGCGCTGAATGAAGAGACGGGCGAAATGACGGTCTTCGTCATCAACGCCGATCCCGAGGAGGATCAGGAGCTGACCCTCGACGCGCGGGGCTTCGCCGGCTGGCGCTTTGACGAGCACATCGAAATGTGCGCCGACGACAGCGCCGTCAACACCTGGGAGCGCCCGGACGCAATCCTGCCGCGCAAAAGCGCGGACGCCCGCATCGAGGACGGCGTCCTGACCGTCCGTCTGAAGCCGCAGTCATGGAACGTGCTGCGCTTTACCGGGGAGCGCTGAGCGCGGCTTCCGCGACGACGGACCACGCCGCGACCAGGTCGCGCAACGACCATTGCGCGTTCGCGGGGCTGGTGGACGGCAGACAGACAGCCTCCCGCCCGATCAAAGGCTCGATGAGCTTTACGTACACCTCGTACGATTTGCGCCCGTTGCAGCAGATCATCCCGATCGGGCAGACGTCGAGGACGGCTCTGAGGTCGTTGGGCCTGACGTCGCGGATGCTGGCGTCCGACGACCCGGTGACGGCGCAGCTGCCGACGCAGTCCCAGAGCGCCAGGCCGCGGCTGAGGATCAGGCTTCGCTTTTCCGCGACGGAAACGGGTACGGGCGCGTCGAACAGCGCCGCGATGACCGGCCAGAATCGGTTTCGGGGATGCCCGTAGTAAAAGTTCTGTTCTCTGGACTTTACCGACGGGAAAGAGCCCAGGATCAGAACCCGGCTGCTCCGGTCGTACACCGGCCCAAAGGGATGAACGATATGCTGTCTCTGCGGATCCACCGCGCCTCGCCTCCATTCCGAACGGACTGATTGTACACGATCCTGCGCGCGTTTTCAATCCGGCTTTCAGCCCTGACGGTTGGCGCGCGCATTCTTGACACGGTTTATATTTCATAGTATATTCAATTCGTCTAAAAAGATCCCGCGCGCGTCAGCGCGCATACGTCAAATATACATAACGGGAGCGATTATCAATGATTCAATACGATCCACGCGGCGGTTTTACCCTTCCCGGCGAATCCGGTTACGAACAGCTGACCCTCGACCTGGCGAAGAAGTGGGGCGCGGACGTCATCCGCGACAGCGACGGCACCAAGCTGTCCCCGGAGATCCTCGAGGCCGGCTACCGGATCTATTCCACGATCTGCATCATCCGCGAGCACAACGCCTTCGCCGAGGCGCATCCGGACAGCCAGCAGCAGACCTTCCTCTCCTCCGACGCCGTCGTCGCCGAGGGAGACACGCTGGTCATCGAACCGCTGAAGGGCTATTTTGATGAGCAGTTCGCCCTCAACGACGGGCCCGACGCCCTCGCCTATTGGGAGGTCTGGGACCGGACGGCGAACGCGCGCGTCCCTCGCGAAAACTGGAAATATGAAAACGGCGCGATCACCGTCACCGGCTGCGCGCCGTGGCACAGGTACACGGCCTCCTTCCTCTGCTACCGCATATGGGAGGAGATCAACATGTACAACCACACGACCAACCACTGGACCAGCGAGCACCTGCGCCAGTTGGATCCGCGGCATCCGGCGGCGTGGGCCTATCTTCAGAAGTGGCTGGACGACTGGTGCGTCGCCAATCCCAACACGAGCGTCGTGCGGCTGACGTCGCTGTTTTACAACTTTGTCTGGATCTTCGGCGACGACATGCGCCGGCGGAGCCGCTTCGTGGACTGGGCGAGCTACGACTTCACCGTCAGCCCCGCCGCGCTGAAGGCCTTTGAGGCCGAATACGGCTACGCCCTGACGGCGGAAGACTTCATCCATCAGGGGAAACTCCAGGCCACACACCGCCCGCCCACGGCCCACAAGCGGGATTACATGGACTTTATCCAGCGCTTCGTGGCCGAAAAGGCCCGCGTCCTGGTGGACATCATCCACCGCCACGGCAAACAGGCCTATGTCTTCTACGACGACAGCTGGGTCGGCATGGAGCCCTACGGAAAGTACTTCTCCTCCATCGGGTTCGACGGCCTCATCAAGTGCATCTTTTCCGGGTTCGAATGCCGCCTGTGCGCGGGGGCTGACGTCCCCGTCCACGAGCTGCGTTTCCACCCCTATCTGTTCCCCGTGGGCCTGGGCGGCCTTCCGACCTTCTCCGAGGGCGGTCATCCGGAAAAGGACGCCATGGACTACTGGCTGCACGCGCGCCGCGCCCTGGTTCGCCAGCCCGTCGACCGCATCGGCCTGGGCGGATACCTGCACCTGACGCAGGGGTATCCGGCGTTTGTCGACGCCATCGCCGGCATGGCCGATCAGTTCCGCCAGATCAAAGCCCTGCACGCGCACGGCGCCCCCGCGACGCTGAACATGCGCGTCGCCGTCCTGCACACCTGGGGCAAACTGCGCTCCTGGACGCTGTCCGGCCACTTCCACGAGACGGACGGCAACGTCCTCATCCACATAAACGAAGCTCTGTCCGGACTGCCCGTGGACGTGCGCTTCATCAGCTTTGACGACGTCCTGAACGGCGGACTGAACGGCGTCAACGTGCTCATCAACGCCGGGCGCGCCGGCGACGCGTGGAGCGGCGGCGACGTTTGGAATGATCCGTCCCTGATCGCCGAAATCACGCGCTTCGTCGCGCAGGGCGGACACCTCATCGGCGTCAACGAGCCTTCGGCCTGCGAAGGCGGCGACACGCGCCTGCGCCTTGCGCACATCCTGGGCGTGGATCAGGACGACGGCTCGTACGCCTGTCACATGCCCTGGACGTTTGAGACCGCCGAAGCGCCCTTCCCGCTGTATCCCAGGGCTCTGGGTCACAAGG
Source organism: Clostridia bacterium (assembly GCA_017431365.1). Classification (GTDB taxonomy): domain Bacteria; phylum Bacillota; class Clostridia; order Christensenellales; family Aristaeellaceae; genus Firm-10. The sequence goes on from JAFRLF010000152.1 coordinate 29,192, forward strand.
CCGACCTGCGCCTGACCGATCCGGACACCCGCGTCCTGCTCGCCGCGGACGGCGTCCCCCAGATGACGCTTCACGCCTTCGGCCGGGGCAGCGCCGCGTATATGAGCGGTTTTACCTACAGCCCCCGGGCGGCGCGCATGCTGTACGACCTGCTCCGCGCCACGACCGGCGCAGACGGCGCCGAGGCCTCTCTCGCCGATTCCACGGCGGTGGAAACGGCATATTTCCCGGCTGACGGATACCTCGTCGCCATGAACAACGCGGACGAGCGCGTATCCTGCCGCGTCGCCCTGCCCGGCGGATCGCTGGATGTCACGCTGGCCCCGCTGGAAATGAAAATCGTCAAAATCTGATCCGCGCGCCGCCAGCAGCGGCCGGAACGACCCGAGCGACCGATCGGGAGGTCATGTCCATGAACAGGCATCTTGCTCTCACCCTGATACTGACTTTGGCCCTGTGCCTCACGCCCGTCTCACGCGCCGGCGCTGAAGGCGGCTCTTCTCTCGCGGGAAAGACATATGTGCTCGACGGCGCAAGGTTCCTGAGTGGAGAAAACGCCTCATATCACATAGACGCAACACTGTATCTTTGGGATGCAGTGCACCAAATTTATACACTGACCATCTCAGAAAACGGGTCTGTCTCGTCAAATATCGACATGAACAGCCTGATTCGGGGCGTCTGGCAGCTTCCCTTCACGGTGGAGTCGCTTGATCTGACCCGGGCGACGCGTTGTTCGCTGAGCGGCGACGATCTGACTCTCGAGCCGACGGACGCGTGCCTCAGGCTGTACGTCCCGTCGGACGGGGCGCATATCTCCCTGATCTATGAGGGGCATGTGACCCTGACGGGCGACGCCGCGGGAATAACCTCCGACATGAACATCGTATTGTTCCTCACGCCTTTGCCCGAGGTTACGCCCGCGCCGACCTTCGATCCCACGCCGGAGCCCACGCCCCTGCCCACGGACGCGCCGACCCCCGAACCGACGCCAGAGCCCACGCCCATCCCCACCGAGGCCCCCACGCCCGAGCCCACGCCTGAACCTACTCCCGAACCAACCCCCGAACCGACGCCTGAGCCGACGCTCGAGCCCACGCCCACGCCGATGGACGAGGAAACGCTGACTGAGTACATCATCCAGGCCCTGGGCGGCGAGCCTTACCGTTCGACCTACATGGCGCTTCGCTCCGGGGAAACGATCGAAAACGGCAGCAAGAGCAGCACCGCCAAGGGCGTTCAGGAGACGCTGATCGCCTTCGGTCAGAACATCACGGCGGACGGCGCGGTCGGCCCCAAGACGCTGGCCGCCCTGTCGACGGTTCAGACAGCCTATAAGCTGGACGTGACCAATTCCCTGGACGCCGAAGGTTACCGCAAGCTCCTGCCCTGGCTGCTCCTGTCCAAGGACCGCGCCAGGGCGAAGGAGCTCTTCGCCGGCGACATGTCCGATGACGAACTGGCATACTACGACGCCTGCGCCCTGCAGGCGGCCGGGCACTACTACAAGGCGTGGGAGGCCTTCCTCGACTGCGGCTACGGCGACTTCACAAATCGCATGAGCGACTGTGTCCAGGGCTGGCCGGACAACGGCGTCATTTACCGGAACAACTCCGTCAGCGGCAGCGGCACCGAACTGACCATCAAGGTCAACGGCGAATCGTCCGTCGCCACCTGCGTCAAAATCTACACCAGCGCCGACAACAGGCTCGCGCGCACCATCTTCATCGGCGGGAGCGGTTCCGTCACCACCTCTCTGTCGCCCGGAACGTATGTGATCAAAGAAGGCCGCGGCACCTCCTGGTTCGGAGAGACGGATACGTTCGGAGATCTGGGTTTTTATGAGGTCTGCACCTTCGAGGGCACCGGCTCCAAGGTCACCTTTAAATCCAACTACACTTACACCATCACCATCGGCATGACGAGCGGCACCGGAAACATGGGCTCGCAGAACGAGAGCTGGAGCGGATTCTGATCATCCTGTCAGACCGCGCCGGACGAAAGACCAACTGAACAGCATGGGAGAGAAAGAGATCATGTCACCTATGAAAACGCGACAAATCATCAGCCTGCTTCTGGCCTGTGTGCTGCTCTGGGCGGCCCTTCCCACAGCGCTGGCCGCCGAGTGTGAAGATTCCCCCGACGGCAGCCACGACTGGTACGCCGACTGGTCCGGCAGCTGGACCGACGAATGTACCTGGGTGGGCTGGAACTTCGAGCGATGCTGGTACTGCGGCGCCACGCGCAACTGGAGCTACGACACCGAGTATTACCACTCCTGGGGGAGCTGGCACACGGTTAAGGAGCCTACCTGTCAGGACACCGGCAAGCGCGAGCGCACCTGTGATGACTGCGGCAAAAAGGAAAGCCAGACCATCTCCAAAGGCGCGCATTCATGGGGCGCGGCAAAGATCGTCACCCAGGCGACAGACCATTCCGCCGGGACGAAGAGCCGCACCTGCTCCGTCTGCGGCACGCAGGACACCTTCTCCTACGACCCCGACGGCACGCTGCGCCGGGGCGACAAGGGCGACGCGGTCAAGGATCTTCAGCAGCTGCTCGTCGATCAGGGATATCTCAACGGCGCGGTGGACGGAGATTTCGGCAGCGGCACGGAATCCGCCGTCAAGGCCTTTCAGTCGTTCGCGGGACTGACGCCCGACGGCGTCGCCTGGCCGCAGACCCTCAGCCGGCTTCAGCACCGGTTCGGCGACTGGACCACGGCCGCCGAAGCCACGCCCTTCTCCGCCGGAAAGCGGACGCGCGTCTGCGCTGACTGCGGCTACGTCGACGAAGACACCTTCCTTCCGGACGGGACGCTCGTCAAGGGCGACAAGGGCGACGCGGTCACAGCCCTGCAGGAGGCCCTCAACCGCGCCGGCTTCGACTGCGGCACGGCGGACGGCAGCTTCGGCGGGAAGACCGAGGCGGCGATCATCGCCTTCCAGAAGAGAAACGGCCTTAATCAGGACGGCATCGGCTGGCCGGGCGTCATGGCCATGCTCGGCATCCCCGGCTACGAGAGCGCTCAGGAGGCCGCTCAGGACGACGCGGCCATGTCCTCCGGCGACACCGCGTCCGCGGTTCTGGAATCACAGCCCTCGACGGCGAAGGGACCCACCGATGCGGACGCGTCATTCTATACGGGCATATGGTACTTCTCCGACATCGTCGTCGAGGGAGTAATGTATCCCACATCCGATTACGACGATTTGTTCGGCCTGTGGATCGAATTCTATGACGACAGCACCTTTACAATGACCGTCGAGAACCCAGACGGCACGAGCGACGACGACTCCGGCACCTGGACCGCGGCTGACGGCCGGCTGACGCTTACCAACAACAACGGTCAGATGGAGCTTGTCCTCAGGGACGGGGATCTCGTATACATGGGCGACGAGACCGGAGACTTCACCATGGTCTTCAAGCGTTCGGACAACACCGCGCCCGCGTCGGACAGCGCCGCCCCGGATCCTTCGCCTGAACCGGCCGCGAACCCGGATGACGGCCGGACTGGGCGGCAGGGCGCGGCCTCGAGCCTGTTGAGCAGCGTCGCAAACCGCAAGACGGACGGCACGCAGAACACGCCAAAGCCCGAGACTGAACCCGAACTGACGCCCGAACCCGCGGAAGAAGCGTCTGAGCCCGAGGCGGAACCCGAACTGACGCCCGAACCCGCGAAGGAAACGTCTGAACCCATTGCTGAAGAAACCGCCGCGGAGGATACGGTCGAGGTGAACGCGTCCGAATCCGCCCCTGAAACGACTGACGCGCCTGAAGGCTGCGGCCGGTATCTGAGCGCTTTCGGCGACGGCGTCCTCCGCTATACGGTTGTCGGCTGCGCCGACCATGCCGCGCTGGCAAAACAGGCCGACGGTTTATCCGCCGACGCGCAGTTCAGCCTGTGGTCCGCCTCTCTGCACGCGGAATACGACGCTCTGAAACAGGCAGCCGGCGCGGATGCCGGTCTCATCGAGGCCGAGCAGATCGATTTCACGGCCTGGCTGGACAGCCTCAGGCTGTATCTGGACGCCACGCTCCCCGATTCGCCCGACGGCATGACCAGAAGCGAATTCAGGGACACGGTCCTCACCCACGTCCTGCGGTCGCATGTACAGGCTCTTTGCGGCATGCGTAACGGCGTCCCCGTCATCGAGGACGTGACGCCGCAGTCCCTCGAGGGCGGCGCCGGCGCGTGCCGGTTCGAAGCCGTCGCCGGAAGCGGTTCGTCAGATTATGTCTACGAGCTGTGCGGCGAGCACAAGCTCGCGGCCCGTGTCACGCAGACGATCGGCGGCAAGCAGGCCGTCGGCATGTGGAAGCTCGCCATGGAAAACCTCATCCAGGCCGAGCGGAGCGGCGTCGGCGCGGACGCGTCGGACCTCCTGGAAGCTGAAAGCGCCTCTTTCAGCGCCTGGACGAACAGTTACACCTCCCTTGTCGCGGCATGTTGCCCTGACGACGCCGGCACGCAGACGGATCTGCTGATCCGTCCCTATGAGGACATGGTCACGCTCCGCTGCATGATCGATCACATGAATTAATGACTTGACAGAGGATGAACGCAATGAACGGCAATATTCCCTATGCCTACAGAGGCTTTATGCTGGACGTCTCCAGGCACTATATGCCCATTGAAGGCATCAAGCGCCTGCTTCGCGGGGCGGCCGCCTGCGGCATGAACCGCTTGCACTGGCACCTGACGGACGACCAGGGCTGGCGGCTCGAAATCAGGAGCTATCCCCGTCTGACGGAAAAGGGCTCCCGCCGCGGTCCGGCCGTCTTCGGTTCGGACGACGAGACGCAGAACAATGACGGCTACTACACGCAGGACGAGGTCAGGGACGTCGTCCGCTTCGCCGACGAATTGGGCATATCCATCGTCCCGGAGATCGAGATCCCCGGCCACGCCAGCGCCATGCTGCACGCGTATCCGGAATACGGCTGCCGCCGCACCGTGGCGGACAGAACCGGCCTCCACACCGAGCAAACGCCCTATACCTACGACGTGGGCACCATCGCCGGCGTGTTCCCGAACCTCATCTGCGCGGGACGCGACGACGCGGTGAACTTTCTGAAAGGGATCCTGGACGAGGTCTGCGAACTGTTCCCCGGACCCGAAGTCCACATCGGCGGCGACGAGGCCATCAAGCAGCACTGGCGCCGCTGCCCCGACTGTCAGAAGCGCATCCGGCAGCTCGGCCTCAAGGACGAGCACGACCTGCAGCGCTGGCTGGTGCTTCAGATCGGCGATTATCTGGCCCACAAGGGCAAAAAGACCATCGTGTGGAACGAATCCCTCGACGGCGGCATCCTGCCCGATTACTTTATCGTGCAGCACTGGCTCGGCAACGACGCCGATACCGCGGCCTTCATGGCGGCGGGTGGCAAGGTCATCTCCTCCGAGACCACGTACTACTACCTGAGCCGTCCCTATCCCGGACTGGACGTGCACGACATCTGGACGGCGCCTGCCGTTCCGGATTACGCGAAGGATCACCCGGAGAACCTGATCGGTCTCGAATGTCCCCTCTGGTCGGAGCGCGTGACGAACCCTGAGCGGGCGGAATACCTGCTCTTCCCCCGGATGTGCGCCGTCGCGCTGAAGGCGCAGGGCGGCGGTCATGTGCCGCCGTGGCCCGAATTCCTCGAAAAGGTCCGCGCCGTGAACGGCCGGGTCGCCGCGCTGGGCATTGCGGGCGCGCCCGAGGCCGAATGGGTCTACGCTCCCGAAGAGGCTCAGCGCCTCAGAGCCGACATCGAGGGAAAGCGGCGCGCCCTCCCCGAAATGGCGGCGACCTGGCGCATCGCGGACGGGCTCATGTCGCAGGAGGCGCTGGAAAAGCTCATCAAGGCCATCGACCTGCCCGAGGCCTTCGCCCTGCGGGTCATGGATCACGCCTGGGCGCGCGTGCCCGAGTTCTGCGGCGACGTCTCCCCGGATACCGAAGACGGCGTCCCCACCCTCGCCGAGCATCTTCTCAGGGCCGTGTACAACCGCGAAAGCGGCCCGTGGAAGGGCATCCCTGAGGATATCTTCATCGCCACGATGAAGGCGTTCACCCGCTTCGTGCGGGAGCACGAGGCTTCCACGGGGTACTGCGCGTTCGACCGCGGCTTCTGGACGACGCGTCAGGCCGACGCCCTCCTGTTCCGGATCGGCGAACTGGAGTACGAGCTGATCGAAAGGGACGGCGTGAAGGCTCTGTCCCTGCATATACCGTCGGACGCCGTCCTGACGCCCGACCGTCTCAACGCCTCCGTCGACGCCACCCGCGCCTTTATGAAGGCGTATCGCCCCGCGTGGGAAAACGCGCCCATGCTCTGCCACAGCTGGCTGCTGTCGCCGAAGCTTAAGGATCTCCTGCCGGAGAACAGCCGCATCCTGGGCTTCCAGCGGGGATTTGACGTTGCGTCCGAGGATCCCGATTCAGACGACGGTGTGAGCTGGATCTTCGGCCTGACCGGGGAACAGGCGAGGACGACGCCTCTTGACGATTACAGGGAGGATACCACGCTCCAGCGGGCGGTCAAGGCCCTGATGCGCGCCGGCGGCCACGTGGGCGAGGCCCGAGGCGCGCTCGTCCGCCCCTTCTGACCGGCGCATCTGGGCGATGCACCGAATCGACCGTTAATTTTTCTCATCACGCGCACACGCGATGAAAGATATGCTATACTTATATGGATAATGATGCCTTGCCATCTCATGGTACAAGGCGCATGAAATAAGGAGGATAACCATGCAGTATACCCGCGAAGTGGAAGAAATGGCATGTGTGGCAAAGGGTCCCAACCATGGCCCCGCGCCGATCCCTGAGGAAGGCAAATGGATACAGGCCAAGGAAATCAAGGACATCTCCGGCTACACCCACGGCATCGGCTGGTGCGCGCCCCAGCAGGGCACCTGCAAGCTGAGCCTGAACGTGAAAAACGGCGTCATCGAAGAAGCCCTGGTCGAGACCATCGGCTGCTCCGGCATGACCCATTCCGCCGCCATGGCCAGTGAGATCCTGCCCGGCAAGACCATCCTGGAAGCGCTGAACACCGACCTCGTGTGCGACGCCATCAATACCGCCATGCGCGAGCTGTTCCTGCAGATCGTCTATGGCCGCACCCAGTCCGCCTTCTCCGACGACGGTCTGCGCATTGGCGCCGGCCTGGAGGACCTGGGCAAG
>JAFRLF010000153.1 GCA_017431365.1 Clostridia bacterium
CCGCATGACAGGGTCATCATGCGCCAAAAATAATCTTACCATATTCTTAAACAAAAGAAAAGCCCCAAATTGCTGAAAATTTGAGGCTTGATGTTAATAAGTATACGCAGCCCGGGGAAGCGGCCGCCGCGCGCGCCTTCAGTGGGTCTCATCCCGGTACTGACAGTAACTCCATTCCCGCTCCGTCTTTCGCTCAAGCTCCGCGATGTCCTCACGGGTGGTATAGAGCCAGTGAACGGGCCAGCCGATGCCGTGGACGCGCCCCACGTCGTGCATCATGACCCAGATCTCCACCTCGTCGCCCGCCCGGAAGCTCTCGCACGGGACGATCAGCTCGGGCCTGTAATGCCCGAACCAGGGCGAATCGCCGGCGTGACGCCCCACGTCGGTCCTTTCGCCGTCGGTGACGTAGATGTTCGCCCGCCCGTCGATGCCCTCGAAGCGCAGCGCCAGCAGGCGGCCTTTCTCTTCTCCCATGTCCGGCACGACCGTTTTCACGTAATAGGCGTAGTTCATCGACTGATCCGGCCGGCGCGCGGCGGGGCTCAGGAAACCGCGCTCACGCGAATGCACCACCGGCGTACCCAGCGTGTCCACGGGCAGCCACCGCTCGATCATATGCTCGCGGATCAGCCTTTCATCGTCCATCTCGCCCATATGCGCCGGAGAGATGCGCCATCCGTTCACATAGACGCAGGCGGCAGCGGGGACCTGCGCGCAGGCCGCCCGTACTCTCGGTATCGAAATACTGGCTGGAGGCAGTCCCTCGGCCGATACGGTCACGTTAAGGTCGCCCGGCGTTTCCAGCGAGCGGAAGATCGCCTGACACTTTCCGTCAAAAAAGCGGATATCCGGCCCGCGCCGTCCCTGAAAGAAGTCGTCTCTCAGAGACAGCGCCGTCACGAGTTCACCGTTATCGTCGCAGCTGAAACGCGCCAACCGGCCCGTCTCATGGCCGCAGACCACACCGCGGCTGTCCGTCACGTACGCCGACACGATGGCCGTATCCGTCCCGTCCGCTCTGAGACGCCTGTTCTCACAGACAAGTTTCAACCGCGCGGGCGCGCCGGGCGTATACGCCGTATCCTCCGCCCAGACGGCGCCGCCCTTGTAGGTCACCGCCCGGATCTCGCCGGACTCGTAAATCAGCTCGCAGGGCGTGATTTGGTATACGTCCGTCTTGACGCGGCAGACGAAGCGGCCGTTTACATAGACTTCGGCGCAGTCGCCGTTGTTTGCCAGGTTGAGCGCCACGGTTTGCCCCTCCCGTCCTGGAAAATCCCATCCGGGACAGATTTTCATCAGAGGCTGATCAGGCTTCAGATAGGCTTTAAATCCGTAATAGCCCGTGCCCAGAGTGCCCTCCATGCCGATGATCTCTGGGCGGCCCGGGCCGTATTCCCACGCGGTGAAGTGAAACCCGCCCACCGGGTATTCCTTCTGAAGCTGCAGTGCGTCCTCCCCCGCCCGAACGCGAACCGATCCCATGTCGCGCGCCTTGCCCAGCGGCAGGATCATCTCGGAGCAGAAGATGGGCAGATCCGGCTTCATATGGTGCAGCGCGTCGAAGTGCATGGTCTGATGATTGAAGCCGAACAGGTCATAGTCCTCATGCGCGCCCTCGGAAAACATGCCGTAGGAGGTCGCCCCCGTCACGGGCCGCGTCGGGTCGAGCTTTTTGATTTCCCGCTTCAGGGTGCGGAAGATGCGCCTGCCGGTCTCGTTCGTCACGAAGTCTTCCTCGTTGTATACCGACCACATGCAGACGCTCGGATGATTGCGGTCGCGTTTGATCAGCCGCCTGACCTCGTCAATGCCGATATCCGAGCTGTGGAAAACCCGGTTTTCGTCCATCACCAGCTGTCCATAGCGGTCGCACCAGTCCATGATGGCCTCCGGGTGCGGGCTGTGCGCTGTGCGGTAGCCGTTGCCGCCCATATCGCGCAGAGTTCTGATCTGGTATTCACACATCGACTCGGTCAGCGCTTCACCCACGCCCAGATAGAGCATGTGATTCGCGAAGCCGTAGATCGTCGTCTTCTCGCCGTTGACAAACAGCCCGCGATCCCTGTCAAACGCCAGCTCGCGGAAACCGAACACCGTGCGATACTCGTCCGCGACGCCCGCCTCCGTCTCGACCAGCGTGACGAGCTCGTAAAGGACGGGATTTTTCGGGCTCCAGGGGCGCGCGCCGTCGATGATCACGCTCTGGCGCGCCACACCCGTTTCACCCGGCGCGACGCAGACCGTCTCCGACGCCGCGCGCGCGACCTCCGCCCCCGATTCGTCCCGAATGACGGAGATCACCGCGCCTCTGCGCTCGGTGACGTCCGCGTTGCGCAGTTCCGTCTCGATCTCCGCCTCCCATACGTCGCCGCGGACGCGCCTCGTCTTTACGAACGTACCCCACAGGTCGACGGCCAGCAGATCGGTCTTGACGAGAAAAACGTTGCGCGTGAGGCCCCCGCCCTCGTAATACCAGGCTTCGTAATCGTGACAGTCGCAGTGCACGGCCACAACGTTCTGTTCAAAGCCAAAGCGCGCCACGTCGGTAATGTCCACGTCGAAGCCGATGCCGTTGGTGCGGCTGGTCTTCAGAAGCATGGAGTTGACATATACCTCGCAGAAGGTGCCCATGCCCTCGAAGTGCAGGACGACGCGCCGTTGCCGGTCGCCCTCCTCCAGGCGGAAGTACCGCCGGTACCAGGCGCTCCCTCGATCCATCGGAAAGTCGAAGTGCTCGCCGCCGTGAGCGTCCGTCTCGGAAACGCCGCGCAGCGCCACGAAATCGTGCGGCAGGCAGACGGTCTCCCAACCGCTGTCGTCAAAGTCGCGGCGGGCCGGCCCCCGGGCGTTGGCCGCGCGGGAGCCGCGGTAAGTCTGATCGGAGCTCTCCGCGCGCGTGCGCAGATAGTCAGGCTCACCAAAGTAAAACCGCCAGTCGGTGTTCATCATCAGCTTTTCGCGCACGGTAAACGCCTCCCCTTTGTCGTCAGCATTATTGCGCTATCGTCTTTCTGCGCGCTTCCGCGCCGGCTCGCCAGCGCTCGCTCCGCCAGCGCGCGTTCAGGATCAGGCCGCGGGTCAATTCGTCGAGGGCGAACGCCGCCCAGACGCCGTACAGCCCGAGGCCCAGCCTCACGCAGAATAGATACGAGCACCCCACGGAAATCAGCCAACCGCTGAGCTGGTTCACCACCAGCTGATATCTCACGTCGCCCACGGCGTTCAGGGAGCCGGCAAACGAGTTATTGAGCGCACGGCCGACCTCGACGGCGAAATCAATCAAAAGAATCCCGGAGACGGCCTGCAGTATGGCCGCGTCGGTCGTGAACAGGCCGATCAGCTGCCGCCGGAAGACGAACACGACACCCGAGAAAAACAGGTTTGAACAAACGGCTATCCGAGCCACGAAGACCGCGAGCCGTTTGGCCTCGTCGTATTTGCCCATGCCGATGCGGTAGCCTACCATGATCGAGTTCGCCTGGCAGAACGACATACCCACCAGCGCGACGTACCCGACCACGCTGCTCACGTAGACCTTCGCGGACACCATCAGATCGCCCAGGCTGGTGACGATGGCCGTGGTCACCAGCTGGCACAGCGAATAGCTGATATTGTTGACGCCTCCCGGGATGCCGAGCGACAGCACCATGCCGATATCCGTCCGGGGAAAGGGCTTCAGCTGGCGAAGAGAAACGCGCACGCCCGCCCGGCAGGCGAGCACGATGGCGACGATCATGCCCGTGAACTGACTGATCACGCTCGAAACCGCCACACCGGCCACCGGGTCGATTGGGACGATCTCCGGGTGGAACACGACCAGGTAGTTCCCCGCTATGTTGATCAGGTTGACCGTGGCGTTGATAAAGAGAGGCGCGCGGACGTGTCCAAGGGAGCGCGACAGGCTGTTGAACACGACGCTGACGCACTGGAAGACCATCAGTCCCCCCGTGATGCGCAGATAGCGCACGGCGCCGGCCATCGTATCCGGCTCGAGCTGCATGACCGAGAGCAGCCCTCCCGCGGCGAAGAAGAACATAACGCCAAAAACGGCCCCCAGCAGCGCGTTGGCGGCGCAAGCCACGGACGCCAGCCGGTTGACCTTTTTATAATTCCCCATGCCGATGGCCTGATTGACACAGATGATCGCCCCGGCCGATACCGAGACCGCGAGAATGTGGCAGATGCTCAGGTACTGTCCGGGCACGCTCACCGAGTTAACGGCGCGGTCAGACAGGTGGCTGATGAACAGCACGTCCAGCAGATTGACCGTCGAATACAGTATGTGCTCAAGGAGCATGGGCAGCATGAGCGGAATCAGGCCGACCCTGCTCGGGTCGCCTGTTCCGCTTTTTCCGCTGCCCCAGAGAAAATCTTTTCTTGTCATCGCTTAAAGTATAATCGCCTGTTCTTCTCCGTCTCAGCCCGCCCTGACCGCGTCAAACCGCTCGAGCACCCGCCGCATGTCATCGGGCAGACGCTTCAGGCACTCCGCCTTGAGCTCGGGAGGCACGCCGTAATACGCCTCCGCTATGCCGCCGGCGATGCACGTCAGCGTGTCGCAATCGCCGCCCAGAGACACCGCCGTGCGGATCATATAATCCTGGGGCTGTTCATATTCGGCCTTATAGCCGGTGATGAAGACAGCATCAAATCGGTTCTTAAAAGCAACTTTGAAAAGGGTGCATTCG
>JAFRLF010000017.1 GCA_017431365.1 Clostridia bacterium
ATACGACGACCACCGAGGGCGGCGATACGACGACCACCGAGGGCGGCGATACTACGACCACCGGCGGCGATACGACCACCACCGGCGAAGGTGGAACCAAAGCTGGTGATCCCATTGCATTATTCATTAATCCAATGAATTTGCTTGGGAATGTGGATTATCAGCCTTATCCGAAGGGCGAGCCCAAAAACATAAGTTCGGTTGTGGCGACGCGCATAGATAACGGCTGGGCTGTCGAACTGTCTGTGTCGAACAGCCGTCTTGGAGAGGTCTCTAATAAAGGAAGCTCGTGGACATCGTACGAGATTTTAGGCGATGTCACAGTGCCTGAAGGCTATGTCTTGGAGAAGACAGAGGGAATTCCGGTTGGCTATCTTGTTGAGTTTAAGTACAGCGTCTGCTGGAAGAGCGGCGATGTCACCTGGACGTATGACGGTCAGGCTCACACACTGGGAAAGCCCGGTGATGGCGAAGTGGGAGAAGACAACGCCAATCTGACCGTATGGTTTAAGAATGACGATAATTATATTAGACATGAATCAGCTGAATATACACCGGAAAAACAGCAGGATGGAACATACCGTATCTCTACGTATGGCGGTGATGTCGTTATCCTGACGCCTACCAGCAAGGCGCTGATAGAGGGCTCGACGTCTAATTCATTTAATGCGGTGATTCTCGACAAGGGCGGTCATGACGTCGGGAGAAATTACCTGAGTATTGAGAATACTGGCACGGGCACGATTACCGTCACTGATGTCCCTGTCGAAGTGACCCGTGCGGTCGGCGCTCTGGCCACGCTGGCTACAATTCCCTATGGCAGCGCTCTGCCAACGGAATATGCCATTCCCGTGACGTACACAGATAAAGACGGCAATACGGTGGAGAGCTCCGACATCGTCAAGGTGACCAACTGTGAATATACCACAGCCGGCTCAGCAGGTCTGGTGACGCCCAAAGACGTGGCCGAGTATGGCATCTTTGGTACGGTTGAAGTCGCTGACGGCTACAGGCTGAGCAGCGACTATGATACGGAAATGGTTCAGGGTATGCTTAAAATCACAGAGGCCACTCTGCAGTGGGAATCCGCAGATATTCCTGCGTGGATGTACGACGGCAAGGGCCACACCCTGGGCAAGGCCGCTGACGGCGTGACGGCCGAGGACGGCGCGGGCTCCATCACAGTCACGCTGGGCGAAGGCGACGACGCGAAGACGGTGTCGCTGACGAAGAGTGAAGACGGCGCATACACGGCTGAGCTCCCGTCCGGCGACACGCTGACCATGACGCCGAAGAGCGGCGTCCTGACCAATGTGGGAGAAGCGCCGGATAATGATTTCACCGTTGAGATCAAAGCGGCCGATGGCAGTGACGCCTCAGACAATTACACCGTGACCTGCAAAGGCCTGGGCAAGGTCAGCGTCCAGGAGAACAACAAGCTGAAGTGGATCACCGTCAGAAATAATACCATCTATTACGATGGAGAGAAGCACAACGCCGGCAACGTCGTTATGAAAGAAACGCCCAGCATCATGTACGGCGGCGGTCCGGGCAAGAGCACCGTGTACAGCGAAGGCCTGAATTACGAGGCCGAGCTCGAAAATGGTTGGACTCTGCTGATCGTACTGAAGTCCGATGACGTCACCGAAGTGGGCGACAAGGCGGAAATCACTTTCGATTATAAGATCGTCAATGCGAAGGACGAAGACATTTCAAAGAACTTCGCCAAGCTTGAAGGCCTTGAAAACGGAACGCTTGAGGTCGTCTCCGGCATTGAACTGACGGCGAAGGGCTTCGAGGGCGTGTACGACGGCACGGAGCACAAGGTCGAAGTCACGGCCAAGCTGGCCGGCGAGGGCGACGCCGCCAAGATCGAGTACAAGGTCGATAACGGCGACTGGACGGAGGACGTTCCCTCCATCACCGACTTCGGCGAGAAGAAGGTCCAGGTCAGAGCGACTCATCCGATCTACGGCCTGGCCACCGCCGAGTGCGCGCTGAAGGTCACCAAAGCGGATCTGACCGTCAAGGCTAAGGATCAGACGTATATATACAATGGCCAAATCCAAGGTTTCGAGGATTGGACGGCACTGACAAAACCCGAGGACATCGAAAAGTACATAGACATCAAAGGCCTGGCCTCCGGGGATGAACTGTCGGAGGTCAAGGAGTACGGATGGGCGTTGTTTGGCTACCTGCTTGATACGCTGTATGTCAAGGACGCCAAAATCACCAACGCTGCCGGGAAAGATGTCACGTCGAATTACAATATCAAGTATGAGAAGGGCAAGCTGACCATTTCCCACGATCCTGCGACGATCGAGATTTCTTCCGCGTCGAGTGTGCATGTCTACGACGGCCAGCCATACACGGATGAAACTTATACTGTCAAATATAAAGGTAATGAGGTCAAACCGGATGAGACGGGCAAGGTCTTCACTTTGCCGACTCGCGATAAGATTACCATTACGCCCACGACGAAGGGCGTGACCACGACCGCTGATAACAAGAAAGAGAATAATACATATACGTATGTACTTGACAACGCGGAGCGGTACATAAGTGTGACGGCGAGTTTCGGCACGCTGACGATCAAAGAGGATGAGACGCCCATTGCCATCACCTCAGCAACGAGCGAGCACGTTTACGACGGCAAGCAGTACACGGACGACACCTATATAGTCACGTTCGGCGAAGAGGAGATCAAGGCCGAGGGTGACGGTTATGTGTTCACTTTGCCGACCGGCGACAAGCTCACTATTACCTCCACATCAAATGTGACGAACGTCGCCGACACGAAGGACGAGAACAACACCTTTGAATACGAACTGGAGAATGCCGATCAGTACGCCGGGAAGATCACGGCGACCTTCGGCAAACTGACCGTCACGCGCCTGCCTGTCACTGCGACGCCCAATACGGACCTGTCGAAGAATTACGGTACCGAGGATGACGCTGAGGGCAACGATCTTGACGAGGATTACAAGAATCCTGAATACATTACCTTGACCACTGAGGCGGAAGGCGTGGATATTGACACGCTGAAGCCCGAGCTCGCCGGCACGAAGGACGAGAGCAAGACAGAGCTGATCCGCGCCGCGGGCGAGACCGTTGGCAAGTACGCCTTCGAGTCCGTCAGGCTGGACGGCACTGAAGTCAAGACCGGCGAGACGAAGGAAATCGGCAACTTCGTCGTCACCTTCACCAATGACGAGGCCAAGGGCCTTGAGATCGACAACAAGGTCTCCGTGGAAGTGACCTTCGATGGCAGCGTCGACACGCGCTACGTCGGCGACGATCCGCTGGCCGTGATGACGGTCCTGCCCGTTCTCAGGGACGGCACCACCACGACCTGGGGCGAGGTCATGCCCACGATCACGGTGACCGGTACAGATTATAAGGACGATCATTTCACCGGCGAGATCGCGATGACCGGAACGCTCAATCCCGCGACCGGCGAGCTGACGATCACGCCGCTCAAGGGCTACGCCTATACGGGCAACGAGAGCGGCCTGGGCTGGAAGGCCGGCCTCCCCGTGGACACGAAGATCGCCGTTACCCTGACCGACGGCCCGGATGCGGATGCCGCCGCGAAGCTCAACGACAAGGATTACGACATCACCACGGTTGAAAAGGGCGAAGTCAGCATCGAAATGACGAGCAGCGTCATGGCGGGCGAGACGCTCCTGGTCGGCGCGACGACGGAACTGGAGATCAAGGTATCCTCCAACAACGACACCGAGGTCGTCAAGCTCACCGTCACCATCGACGGCAAGGACTACGTCGATTATAAGACCGTGTCCCTGAGCGCCGGAGAGGGCGAACTGAAAGAGGGCACCGTTACCTACTCCGCGGACGCTCTGAGAGCCCTGCTCGACAATCCTGACGACTTCCCCAGCGCGGCCATCATCAACGCCGAGACACCGACGGCCGAGATCAAAGTCGAGTTTGAGGATCAGACGCACATTTCGGGCACACTGGTCGACAGCGGCAAGGTCGTCGCCATCGACAGCGAGACCGCGCCCGGCATCGTCGTCGAGTATCCGAACAGACAGGACACCATCAAGATCACCCTGCCGGAGGACGCCTCTTCCGTGACGGTGACTTACAACGGCAATAACCTGGAAGTGACGGGCAGCGGCAAGGACTGGACGGCGACGTACAGCACCTGGCGTGACAACCCCGAGAGCGATCTGCCCAAGACGAGCGACACGATCACGGTTGCGTATACCGACCTGGTCGGCAACACGCAGGTGAACGAGGACTTCCATCCGACCGAGGATTCCGGCAATCAGATTCAGCTGTTCATCGAACCCGCGGCGAGGAATTCCTATATTGGCGAGGACGCCGGCATGAACCTTGAGGTTTACGGCAACGGCACCAACTTCGAGGACATCACCATCACCGTCAACGGCACGACCTACAGAACGACGATCGGCGGTTCCGTCAAGCCCTACGACAGCGGCACGAGCGGCCAGTTCAACCTGCGCGATCTGATCGATCTGGAGTCCCTGGGCATCGAGGACGGCGATACTGTCACCATCACGGCGTCTTACAATAACCTCGCCGGCGGCGACGCGACTATCACCTTCATCTATAAGAAGCAGGCTAACCCCGTGATCGTGGCCTCTCCGGCTTTCGGCAACTACGATTACATCTACGGCTTTGCCGAGCCCGGTTCGACGGTCTTCGTGAAGGTCGAGCGTGTGGTCAAGGACGCCGACGGCAACGAGACCATTGAAAGCACCACCTACCGCAGCAACAAGAAGGAAGACAAGGACCGCTTCGCCATCAACGAGAACGGCGCCGTGCGCTACTTCCTGTTCAAGCTGGACTACGCCGAGCGCCTGCGCGCGGACGACATGACCGTCTCCGTCTGGTACACGGACGTGGCCGGCAACAAGAGCAAGGTCGAAATCGTGCACGTTGATCCCAACTTTGACGGCAGGACGAAGGCCGAGGTCCTGGGCAAGAACATCTACGGCGTGTACACGCTGACGGATGAGGAAGACGCCGAGCGCTTCGCCTATCACCGCTTCGTGCTGCCGGTGAGCGTGCCCGCGTCCGCTGAGGATGGCACGCCTGCCGAACCGACAGCCATCACCGTACCTGTCCTGGCCTATAAGGGATACCAGGTCGGCGATATGACCGTCACCGTCGCGGACGGACAGGCCAACATCACGCTGAACGTGGACGAAGCCTATCAGTACGAGGGCGGCGTGGCGAATGTCAAGGTCTTCAGCGCCGAGCCCACGGTGGACGATCTTCGCGCGGCGGATCAGCGTGGCGGCATCGACCTGAGCAGGCCGATCGCCATCGGCGAGGGCACGACGACCCTGTGGGTCTACGCTCAGATCGACGTCGAAGTCCCCGTCAGAGTGCTGGGCGAGCGCAATGAATTCATGAGCCTGCTCTCCGCGGACGACGATCCCGACGGCGTGTGGAAGGCCATGGCCTACCGTACGGTTTCCGGCGCGGCTGAGACGGAATACAAGAGCGCGGCGAAGGACCTGTACAGCATGTACAGCTCGTTCCAGAGCGCGAAGGACTGATATCCAACACATAGCGGAAGCATCGCCGCGCCTCGCGGCGCGGCGATGCCCGACAGTGGCAGCGGCGGATACGCAGACTCCGCCCGCGCAGTTTCAACTCCCGTGGATGCTGCTGGCTCTGTTCTGATCTGCACATCCGCAAAGAGACTGGATGCTGTGCGCCCATATGACGCGCCGCTCCGGTCTTTTTTTGGCATTTTGGGCAGAGACGTTCCGATGACGTTTGTCTGCAATCGAACCTTACATTTATTTGCGGTTTTGCCGCTTATGAGGAGATGCACACGATGAAGAATGTCCGAAAAACCGTTCTGATCCTGATGCTCGCCCTGCTGCTGCTGACGCAGTCGGCCCTGGGTGAGACGGCCAGCAAGATCAACATTTCTCACGCCGTACAGAACGGCAGCTCGCTGACCGTTTTTGAGACGGCGGCGACCGTGAGAAACGAAGTCGGCGATCAGACGTACGTCGCTCAGAACTACAAGCTGATCATGAACGGCCTGGAGTTCGACGCGGTCAACGCGCAGAAGTATTCGGGCAGCATTCACTATATCGTCTGTGTGGACGTCTCCTCCTCCGTGGGCGGCAAAAACGACCCGGAGAAAATCGAGCGCGACAGCGTCCGCGGCGCGCTGAACAACTTTGTCGGCGACCTCCGAAGCAACGAGGCCATGACGATCATACCTTTCGGCGACTCGTACAGGGCCGTCATAGAGGCCACCAACGACGCCGGAAGCCTCACGTCCGTCATCAACGGCCTTGAGTTTAAGGACGACAAGACGAATCTCTACGCGGCCATCTACGAGGCCATTCGCGTGGCCGGCCAGTACGAATACAATTACCCGAATCAGGTGATCATCGTCCTGACCGACGGCAAGGACGAGCCCAGCGAAGGCGTTACCGCTTATACCGCGCAGGACGTCGAGCAGAAGGTCATCGATTCGAACTTCCCGATCTACATCCAGACGTTCCCGCGCTCCGAGATGAACTACTCCGAGCACGAGACCATCGCGCAGATCACGGGCGGCATTTATCAGCAGGCGGCGGCCAGAGACTTTTCCCAGTGCATGGCCAACACCCGCAGCATCGTCCGCAACACGAGCGAGGTCACCTTCGAGCTTTTCAACGACGGCAAGCGCGAACCCAGGCGCGCCAATGAAAACCTCATCGCCACGATGTACAACGGCACGCGCGACCTCAATTCCTATAATTACATCTACAGCGTTGACTGGTCGGTCGTTCCCACGCCGACGCCCGAGCCGACGCCTGAACCGACGCCCGTGCCCACGGCCACGCCCGACAAGGAAGTCGAAATCAGCGCCATTGACGACCTGACTGAGGATTCCACCGTCATCACCGTGCGCACGGAGCCGAACGCCCGGATCACCGTTTCCACCGACAGCGGTCAGACCGTCCTCGACGGCGCCGGAGCCGCGAACGACAGCGGCGTCTACACGTGGGACGCGGCGGCGAACGGCTACATGTTCAAAAAGGACAGCGTCGTCGACATCCAGGTCACAGACTCGTCCGACAACGTGCGCACCGAGTCCAAGAAAGTCGGCCAGTCCAGCCGCGCCCAGATCGAGGTCAACATCCTGGATCAGAGCAACGAGGGCGTCATCTCGCAGAACCTGCGCATCAACGGTCGCGCCGAAAAGGACAGCGACGTTACGGTCACGTGGACCAACATCAACACGGGATCGTCCAGGGATTTCCCGGCTCACGCGAACACGGACGGCGCGTTCAACCTCTCCATCCCGTACGCCGAGGCGGACGCGGCCTTTACGCCTGAGAATCACGCGGTCGAAGGCCTGCTGGACATCAAGTACAGCGACGGTTACGGCGTCAGCCGCGCCTACCGCACGTTCTCCTTCGTCTGGGATATCAAGACCGACCGGGCCCTCGGCGAGACGACGTTTGACGTCGTCAGCGAGGACACGAGCGAAATCACCCTGACTACCGAGCCGGGCGCGACCGTCGTCGTCACCCGCGGCGGGCAGGAGGTAGGCCGCGGCACGGCTCAGGACAACGGCCGCGTCAGCATACCCCTCAGCGATTATCTGAAGATAGACGATCAGAAGCCTCTGCAGTTCGTCATCACGGACGAGGCCGGCAACGAGGGCCGCTTCACACAGACGGTCGCCGCCTCCAACCGGCGGGCGATCACTGTTCAGGTGAAGGACATGGTGGGAACCACCTTCACCGGAAACGAACTGGTCGTCACCGGCACGGCCGAGGCAGGGCAGGATGTCGTGGTCGAGTGGCTCGACAGCACGTCCGCCGTCCTGGCGCAGAAGACGGCCACCTGTTCTCCCATCGGAAATTACGAGGCTTCTCTCGGCGCGTGGTCCGAGGACTTTACCCGCGGCGGTAATATCTCCGTCCATTACAGGGACCGCAAGGCCGCCAGCAAGACGGGCCTTTACGACGCTGGCAGCGTAGTCTGGCTGACGCCCAGCCCCGAGCCCACGCAGCGCGCGACGCCCGTTCCGACGGCTGTGCCCACGGAAGCGCCCGACGAGCCGACTGAGACGCCCGTGCCCATCATTACCATTCCGCCCCAGGAGGAAACGACGCAGACCGAACCCGAGCCCAGCGATACCCCGGAACCCGAGCCCGAGGGTTTTGTGAATCAGATGTCGAGCAAGTTCCACGAGGTCTTTGGTGAGACCACGCAGGACATGCTCCGCAACTGGAAATTCTGGGTCCTGGTGGCGATCCTGCTGCTGATCATCGTGCTCATCGTCGTGCTCATCATCGTGGGCGCGAGAAAGAAGAACAAGGAGAAGAATATCTCCATCATCGACGGCGAGGTCATGGACAACCCCGACCGCGAGACGCAGAAGGGCGTGGGCACTGTGCGCCGCAAGGGCGGCGAGGGCATGGTGTCCGGCAAGCCCACCGAACGCAGCGGCAACATGCCGGGCGGCGTGATCCCCAGCGGCGGGACGGCCCGTCTCGACAGCGCGACGCCGTTTACCAGCCAGAACACGGCCGTTGGAGCCGGCAAGGGCGGCACGACGCGCATCGACGCGGCGGACGCTATGGCGCAGAACCCGCAGGCGCCCGTCGTCCCGCAGGGCGGCACGGCCCGCATCGACGCCGGCGAAGCGCCCAGCGTGACCCCGCAGGTTCCAGCAGCGCCGGTTGCTGAGGCGCCCCGCAGCGGCGGCACTGTGCGCATGACCGCGCCGAAGCCGCAGGATGTGACCGGCGGCGGCACAGTGCGCATTCGTCCGGAGAAGCCGAAAGGCGTCGAGCTCCGCGTCGAGGAACACCGTGACTGGGCCGGCTATCACGAAAACCGCACGGTCCGCGTGGTGGATAAGATCATGCTCGGGCGCATCGACGCGGTGGACTTCACCGTCAAGGACGAGACGGTCTCCTCGCGTCACGCGGTCATCGAATACGAGGGCGGCAAGTTCTTCATCACGGACAACAATTCCGCCAACGGCACCCGCCTGAACGGCACGGCCCTCGAGCCGAACGCCAGGACGGAGCTGCCCTCCGGTTCGACTGTTGAAGTGGGCCGCACCATCCTCGTTCTCAGCTATGACCAGAAATAAGGAGCAATCCGTTATGCAGAAGAAATCGACTCTGACCCGCTGCGCGGCGTTCGCGCTGGCGCTCATGCTGGCTCTGGGGGCGCTGATCCTTGGGGCGCGGGCAGATAACGCCTACTACACCGACGAAACCTTTACAGTGGACAACCCGACGGCGCTGAGCATCAACCGCTACGAACCGCTGACCATCTCCGGAACGGGCCGCGCGGGGCGCGAATTCCAGGTCTTTCTGCTGCTCAACAACTTCTCCGACAGCCGCAACGAGCGTCTGATGGAGATGGTCGGCACGCAGGGCACGCTGCGCGCCGACTCGGATGGGCGCTGGTCGTTCACGATCACCTTCGACGACCTAATGGCTCTCAGCAACAATTCCTCCAAAGAGGTACACGGCCTGGTGTTCGTCTACACCACGTACGACCGCGATGCCTTCACGGATTATGAAAAGACGTACAACGCCCGCGCACTGCTGTTTGTCGATCACACCGAGACGGCGGACATCGTCGTCGACCGTCTGGTCGAGGGCGACGTGCGCGTCACCGGCACGGCCGACCCCAAGGCCACTCTGACCATCGCGAGCGCGTCTGTTGGACTGAGCGCTCAGAGCGTCCCTGTCGGCGAGGACGGCGCGTTCTCCTATACGACGTCGACGCCCGTTCACGCGGGCGACGTCTTTGAGCTGAGCGAGGTCGACGCCTACAACAACGTCAAGAACGCGTCCGTGACGGCGGAGGCGATGCTCAACCATGTCGTTCTCGACCTGCACCCCTTTGAGGGCGAGGAGACGCAGGCCTTCGGGCCCAGCGTTACCCTGACGGGCGAGAGCATGACCGGGTACGAGGTCGAATTACTGGTCGACGGCGCGCTGGCCGCCACATTCGCTCCCGGTTCCGTGACGGACGTGGACATGAACAACCTGGCGGCGACGGCTTCGGCGGGGGATACCGCCTTTGGCAGCGGTTTCGTCAATTACGCCACGTCAGCGCAGGATGAGGCCGACGGTGAAACCGCGGAATTCACGGTCAACGTGAAAAACCTCACAAGCGGCGCGCACGCCTTTAAGATTCGCTTCGCGAACGGGTACTTCGAACAGGCCAACTACTCCGGCGAGACGACTGAGCGTACGGTGAACGTCGACGCGGACGCTCCCGGCCTCACGCTCGTCAGCCCGAGTGCCCTTCGCTACATTGATACCGGAATCGTAGTCAGCCTGACTGAGGAGGCGGATGTCACCGTATCCGCCAGCGGCGCGGCCATCGCATCGGGACACTGCCCGGCAGGCGAGAACAGCCTCGCCTTCGAGGGCAATCTCAAGGGCGTCAACGAACTCAGCGTGACGGCGAAGGACGCCGTCGGCAACGAGAACAGTCTGACTCTCGCGGTAGATCAGACGCCCCTGTACTGGGGCGGATTCTCCAGTCCCGCCGCGGGCAGCGAGATCAGGCCTTCGTCCCGCGTAGAGATCGTCGGCTATCTGGTCGTGGCCGAGGGCAGCGAGATCCCCGAGATGACCCTCGCGGCCATGCTGTATCCCGACGCCTCTCAGGTGACGGACGCGCTCAGCACTGATGTAAACAATATTAGCGCCGAGGATCTGCAGAAAGCCGCGAGCGCGGCGGTTGACCTTGCGCCGCAGAGCTTTATGGCCGTCACCGCGCTGACCGATGAGACTGACGCGAGCACGGTTGCCAGTCTGCTGGCGCAAGTGGCTTCCTACGTACCCGCGGAGAACGCCAGGGTCCTGAGGATCAACTCGACCTTTGACATGAAGGGCGCGCCTCAGGGTCAGCTGACTATCACCATGCTGGCGGACGGCGCGCCGCTCGCCACGCAGAATTGCGTCCTCGGCGCGTCAGGGTTCTCAGTGGCCGGCCTGATTGACGATATCTTCGGCGGCGAGCCCTCCGACATGATCAAAAACTGGAAGTTCTGGGCTTTCGTGGCCGTGTGCCTGCTGCTCGTCGCGCTCGTCGTGATCCTCGCGACGGGGCCTGCCCGCAAGCGCCGCCGCCTCGCCCGGGTCGGCGCGCACATCAGCGATCCTTCCACCTCAAACCGGGGCGATTATCCCCCCGTGGGCGGCATGGGCGTACAGCCCGGGATGAATCCGCAGCCCGGGATGAATCCGCAGCCCGGGATGAATCCGCAATCCGGCATGAACCCGCAGCCCGGCATGAACGGGCAGCCGCCGATGGGCGGTTTCAGGCCGACGCCCCCCGTGGGTCCCGGCGCGCAGGGCATGAGCGCCGCTCAGCCGCCGTTCGCGCCACAGCCTCCGATCCAGGAGACCAACATGGACGCCACGGCGCAGCCGCCGAAATTCCCGGTTCAGCCGGGATTCGCGCCGGGCGGCGCGAATCAGCCCGGCGGAGCGCCGTTCAAGGCGCAGCCCTGGCAGACGGCTGTCAGGCAGAATAACGCCTCGGCCGCCGGCGCCGTGCCGGTCAGCGTTGCTCCGGTCAATCAGCAGGAAACGGGCGGCACAGTGCGCCTGGCGCGCAAGCCCCAGGGCATAGAACTGGACATCGAGGAGATCCGCTCGCACGCCGGCTATAAAAACACCCGCAAGCTGAAGATCGCGGCAAAGGCCACTGTCGGACGCGTGCCGCCGAACGACCTGGTCCTGCAGGACGAGACGGTCTCCGCCAGTCACGGCGAATTTGCCTGGGAGGGCGGGAAGCTCTTCTTTACGGACGTGGGATCGTCCAACGGCTCCAGACTGAACGGCGAAGCGCTTCAGCCTCACGTCAGGACGGAGATTCCGAGCGGTTCGGCGCTGACGCTGGGCCGGACGACGCTCAACATTACGTACGCCTCACCCGACAGCGGAAAGGTGTAAACACCTTACAATCCCGCTTATCATGACCGCCGCTCCGGCCGCGGGGCAATGCCCGAGGCCGGTGGGCGGCGTATCAGGCCTATCGCAACATGAGTCCACAGATGGGAGCGTGTTTCCGTGAAAGACAGAACCATTTTCAGGATAAGCCTTCTGATCGTCTTGTGCGCCGTCCTTGCGGCGGGGTATGCGTCGGGGGCCGTGGCAGAGACAGCGGAAAACCTGTATGACTATTCTCAGATAGAAAAATGGGAACTGTATCCTGAGAAATTCGCCCTCCTGTCGACAGGCGCTCCGGACGGCAGTCAGGCGGAGCCTGAAGCGCGGACGATCAACGTGGACTACGGGCGGACGTTCACGCTGGCCTTCGCGGATTACGCCCGCTATCAGAGCGATCACTTTTATATCCTCGCGGGCGAGGATAAGTTCACCGAAGGCCTGAAACTGGAAGGCGTCCTCTATGACAATGGGGTGGCCTTCAGCCTTTCTCCCGAACAGCTTGAAACAGTCAGCTCAAACAACGAAAAAAACGTATGGCTGACCGTACACGCCGCGGACGAGCCGTGCCTGCTCATCGAGTTGAACAGAAGCCCGGCTGACGCGTGCAATACGGTCGGCTTCGCCGCGATTCTGCTCTGCGACGGCCAGGGCCGTCTGATCGGCCGGCCGACGGATGCCTTTGCGGACGACGAGGAAAACGTCTATTTTATGACGTCGCCCGCCGTGGGCGAAGTCGCCTTTGACCTTCACGGCACGCAGGTGCCGCTGAATCAGGATGCCGCGAACCCCAGCCTGCAGACGCTGGGGGCGAGCATGCTCTACGGCGAGGAGCTGACGTTCGCGTCGCCGTCAACGCTCCCGGACATGATGAATTACGGCCCCGACCAGCCCCTCGCCTCGATGACCACGAGGATATGGCAGAAGGGGTATGAGTACCCGCGCTTCAATAATTTCGAGGAATACGACAGCACTTACGGTCATGACGAGCCGGAATCCACCGCAGGGAACACGATTTCTCTTGCGGCCAGCGAGACGGACGACCTGGTTTTCAACTGCTTCGACATGGCGGGCGTGTACACGCGCGTGGACGTTGAGCTCGGTTCTCTCGGCAATCCTGACAACGAGGGCAACAGGCTGTTTAACGGGTATGGCGCAATCGATTCGGGCAAAATAAAGTCCGAACAGGTAAAAGCGAACCCGACGACGATCCAGTTCGAGCAGTCCGAGATGAGCGAAATCGACACGGATCTCGCCTTCAAGATCAAGATGTACAACGAGGACAACGAGCAGATCCCGACGGTCGATCATGGATGGACCGTGGCGTATCTGGTCGTCAGCAAGGACGCCAACAAGAGCAATATCATCAATCTCTATAAGTCAGGAAGCTTTTTCGAGGGGCATCCGGTAGGCTCCGTGAGCGCCGGCTCGTCGATGTCCTTCAGTTCTGTGACCTCATCGATCGATCAGGAGGGCAGCGACTCAACATCCGATGAGAGCGCGACGGCCGCGCCGGATCAAACGGCGACAGCCGCGCCAACTCCAACCGAAACGACCGCGCCGGCACAAACGGCGACAGCTGCGCCGGATTCAACTGAAACTACTGCGCCGGATCCCACGGAGACGGCAGCATCGACTGACGCTCCGGGAGCTTCAGCGTCACCGGCGCCTACCCGTAGGAGCGGAAGCAGTTCCACCCCAACACCTGCTCCTGTCCCCAAGCCGACGCCCCAACCCGGTTCCATCGTATTGGAATACGCGCCAGACTCCGAACGGGCTGACCAGATGTACGTCAGGTGGACTGACGACGCCGAGAAGAACAAGCTGGGCGAGGTCCTGGAATTCTCCGCGGAGACGCCGCTTCAAAGCGGCAGTGACGTTTACGTCTATTTTTACAGCGTTCCCAAGGACAAGATCTTTGACGTAGCCCTGCAGTATACCATCGATAAGGAAGTCAATCCCCATATCATGGCGACGCCGACGCCGATGCCCGATTTCATCGAGACGCCGCACGGCGGAAGCGATCAGGATGATCTGGAAGACGTCCTGGATTCTGAGACATACGAGATGATCCCGCGCGAAAACGAAGGTGATCCCGACTGGACGCTGCACTTCAGATCCGTCGAGAAGGCCGGTTACGACGTGACTGTGATGATCGCGCCCACCCCCAAGCCGACACCTGTTCCCGTCGAGGAGCTCGACGACGTCGTCATCACGGCGGTCAGCGACTTCGACTTCAGCGGCGAACAGCCGCCGCTCGTGAACGGTTCGGCTATCGAAGCCCTCGGCGGCGCGCTGACGGTTTCCGGCACGGCTTCGGCGTCCGTGACGCCGGACGAGCCCGAGCTGATTTCCGTCCGTGTGAGCGACGGCGAGGGGAACGTCCTTCTTGAAAACGCTGAAGAAGTCGCGGTCGGCGACGATGGCGCGTGGACGTGCGAACTGTCCTTCACGACGGAGCTCGACGGCGTCGAAACTCTCGCCGTCACGGCGGATTACGCGCGCGACGAGACAGGCGACAGACAGGATCGGAAGACTGTCTCTTTTGACCTCGTTCCTCCGGAAATGCCGAAGATCGAGGTGCTCAGCCGGACTGACAGCGCCGAGACCCTCGCGCCCGATCAGATCCGCGGGAGCCTCGACGGGAATACGCTCAGCGTCATGCCCAACGCCGATCCCGTGACCCTGTTGTTTACGACGGACGCAGATACCGCCGAGCTGAAGCTGAGCGTCAGCCGCGGCGACGGCGCTGACCCCGCCGAGATCGGCGGCGACGCGCTGGAGCGCGACGAGAACGGCGCGTACATTTACCCTGTGCCCGAAGGCGCGACGCAGATCAGCGCGACCGCGGTGGATGCCGTGGGCAACGTGAGTGAGCGAAACGACCTGATCGTCAGGTTCTACGCGCCCATCGCCGTGAACGCCGCGGAGCTCTCCAGGAGGGAAGGCAATGCCTATACCCTCAGGGCGAGCGGCGCCGCTGAGGCCAACGCGGAGCTTAGCGCGGTCGTGCGCCTCGCGCCCCGAAACGGAGAAGCGACGCAGTGGGAGACGGCGCTCACCGCCCAGAACATGGGAGCGTGGACGCTCAGCGAGGACGTGGAACTGTCAGATCCCACCGTGTACGACGTCGAACTGATCCTCTCATATGTGGGTTTCGGCGGCTACACCGTGTCGGCCGGGACGCAGACCGTCGACCTCGAGCCCCCGGCCGCGCCGGCCGTTGCGCTCGACGCCACCGGCTGGGACGAGCTCTACGCGCCCGTGACTGACGAAGGCAACGGGCAGATCTGGCTCGTGGCTGGCGTTGACGGCGCCCTTCAGGTGACGGCGCCTGAGCCCGACGCAAAACTGTACTACAATATCGCCGGTTCGAATCCCGAAGGCGGGGACGACAAACCGGTTTCCGGCACGGAATTCGACGGCCGTCTGGCATTCTCCGCGCTGAGAGATAACACGCTTCTGACCGTATGGGCCGCGGACGCCTCGGGCAACGAATCGCTCAGACAGCGCTGGGCGGTCAATGAAATCGCAAAAATCGCCGTCGAACAGGCTGAACAGCTCGTCTATCAGCGGTACGACGATCAGGGCGAGGAAATCCCTGTCGGCGAGCGCACGCTGCTCAGCCGTTCCGCCGTGACCGAGATGAAGCTCGACCCCTACAGAAACCTCCTGGTCAGCGGTACGGCGCAGCCCGGATGGACGGTCGTGGCGCAGCTGCGCGGTACGGGCGAGCACGCGAACGATATCGCCGAGCCGCTCGGCTCGGTCACAGTCGACCAGGACGGCGGCTGGTCCGTCGAGATACGCTACAATCAGGCTGACCGCTTCGGCGAGGCCTGCAACCTTGACCTGTCCTATGAAAAGGCGGCCGACCAGTCGTACAGGCTGTACAGGCCCGTGACCTTTGAAAACGTGACGATCACCACGCTGGAAATCAATACGCTGACCGAGGGCGAGCGCCAGATTTCCGGTACGGGCCCGGAAGGCGCCCGCGTGAAGCTGTCCGTCGCGGACGGTGAAAACGCCGTCGCCGGCGAAGGCGAAGCGGACGTCAGGGGGAACGTCTTCTACTTTACGCTCGAACGCCCCGCCGCCATGGGCGAGAAGTACACCGTCCAGTGGAGCACAGATCTCGGACCTCAGCCCCCGCTTTCCGCCGAGACGGTGCCCTTTACGGGGGACGCTCGTCTGACGCTCGACATCCCGGCGTACGACCCGGCAGCCGGCACCCTGACCCTGAGCGGACAGAGGCGCGCTGACGGCGATTATGACGTCGCCCTGACCGTCCTCGACGGCGAGGGGAACGCCGTATTGACGAAAGAAGCGCCCGCCGCCGAAACGGCCGACGAAAGCCAGATCGGC
This sequence comes from Clostridia bacterium, assembly GCA_017431365.1. GTDB lineage: Bacteria > Bacillota > Clostridia > Christensenellales > Aristaeellaceae > Firm-10. The sequence continues at coordinate 16,308 of JAFRLF010000017.1, forward strand.
GACATTGCCCCCTACGAGATCGTCCTTGACGTCGCAGATGAGGGCCTTGCCGACGGAACGTACGACTTCCGTGCCGAGTATAAGGACTGGTTTATGAGCGCGACCGGGCGCGACGCCCAGATTTCTTACGCGGTGGATACGACGTCCGCCGTGGCGCAGATCGACGCGCCCCCGCGTGAAAACGAGCGCAGCGTGACTCTGACGTTGAGCGAACCGGCGTACGTGACCGTGATGTCCGCCGGGGACGGCGCGGTTCTCGCCGAGCAATGGATCGATGAAGCCGGACAGGCCGAAATCAGCTTCGACAGCGATCTTAAGGGCGTGTCAGCCGTGCGCGTCGCCACGCGCGACGCCGCGGGCAACACCTGGACGTCCGACGACGTCGCTGTCGGCCAGACGGCGCTGTACTACGTGACGGCAATGGAACCGCTGTTCCTGACGAACGGCTCTGTCGACGCCTCGCTGAAGGAAGTGACGCTGGTGGGCTACGTCGTGGGCGACCGCGACCAGCCGGACGAGCTGGATCCCGAGCGGGTGAAGGTGAGCCTGACTGTCACGCCTGACGGCGACGGCGCTGACAGCCGCGAATATTCGACCGACGGATCCGACGCGAACAAATTGCCGCCGCCCGCGGTCGAGCGCGTCACGGACGCGCCGACCCAGCAGGCGAAGATCGACCTCGCGAAGGACGCCATCGTCACGGATCAGGCCAAGGTCTGGCGCGTGACGCAGCGCGTCAGGATGGCCGCGGGCATGGCCGGGCAGTGGCAGATCAACATGGATGTCGAGAGCGGCGGCTCAGCCCCCGACCCCGTAAAGCAGCAGGCGCAGGCGATCAGAGCCGAAGTGCCCGGCGGTAAGTTCGGTACGAGCGCCGCTGTGATCGCGGCGCTGGTGCTGGCGCTGGGCGTGGCGGTCTTCCTGCTGATCAGAATGAATAAAAAGCTGACCCGCCTCAAGGAAGCCAACGTGGACAACGACAGCCGGCAGAGCAATCTGACGATCAAGAAGCGCGGCTGACCGCGAAAGGAGCGTATTTTATGAGCCTCAAAATAAGCGCCGCGGTGTACAGCCACATCGGTCACAGACCCAATAACGAGGACAATTTCTTCTACAACGGCGCATATATGGAGCGCGAGCAGATGAACCGCGGCGGGCGGATCCATTCCGTCAACGGCGAGCCCACGCAGATTTACGCCGTTTGCGACGGCATGGGCGGCGCCGAGCTGGGAGAGGAGGCCTCTCTCAAGGCCGTGCAGATGCTCAAGGACTTCAAGGAAAACTGCCCGCACCCCGACAGCTCCGACAACCTGAACGACCTGGTGAGCCGCATCAGCGACGCCGTGGATATGATCTCGCTGAGCCGGGGCATGGAATCCGGCGACTGCGGCTCCACCATCGCGATGATCGTGTTCAAGGACTGGTACTACCGGACCGCCCACGTTGGCGACAGCCGCGTGTACCTTTTGCGCCGGGGCAAGCTCTCCCGCATCACCAAGGACGACAGCGAGGTTCAGATGATGGTGGACGCCGGACAGATCACGCTGGACGAAGCCTGGTCTCATCCGCTGAAAAACGTCATCACCAAGCACCTGGGCATGCCCCTGGACGAAGGTGAGAAACTGCGTCCCACGCTCAGCATCCGCAAGGACCTCATGGTGGGAGACAGGTTCCTCATCTGCTCGGACGGTCTGTCCGACCAGCTGCACGATTCCGTGATCGCCGACTATATGAGCACGGTGCCGACGCCGCAGGACCTGGTGGGCACGCTCGTGCAGAACTCGCTGGCTTCGGCCGAGAGCAGCGGCATTTCCTCCGACAACATCACGATCATGGCCATCGACGTGCTGGCCGTCGGGACGAAGGACGACAACAAAAAGCGCATCAGGAAGCTGAATGTCTTGCGCGGTCTGCTCATTGCCGCCATGGCGCTGCTCGCGGGCGGACTCGGCTTGGCGCTTTACCGGCTCATTGAACTGCTCATGAGGTGAGTTATGACAACCGTCGACGAACGCGTACGTTATTACGAACCCTTTTTTGGGAAATGGTATCTCAATGACCCGCCCGAGGTGCTCGGACAGGGCAATTCGGGCACCGTTTATCTCGTGCACTCCGATCAGGACGTGTCCGCTGCGCTCAAGGTCATTCCCATTCCCCGGGACGAGGCTCAGTACAAGGAAAAGCTGCAGGCGTTCGGCGGCTCGGAGGAGCGCGTCCGCGAGTGGATCGATCGCGAGCTGCGCTATGCGCAGACGGAGATCGAGATCATGCAGCGGATGAAGAAGGAGAACAACATCGTCTGCTTCGAGGACGCGACCATTTACCAGCGGGCTGACACCTACGGTTACGATGTCATCATCCGCATGGAAAAGCTCGTGCGGCTCGACAGCTTCCTCAGGGTATGCGATTTTACCTACAACATGAAGCGCAACGAGGAGCTGTTTCTGCGCATATGGATCGAACTGGCGCAGGGACTGCGCTTTTGCGAGGCGCAGGGCATCGTTCACTTCGACGTCAAGCCCGACAACATTTTCTACGCCGAGCCCACCCGCAACCTTTTCAAGCTGGGCGACTTCGGCGTGTCCATCCGCTCGGAAAACGGGCGCAAGGTGGGCGAGGGCATGATCGTCGGGACCCGAAACTATATGGCACCGGAGATCTACGGCGCTTACGGCGGAGATATCCGGTCGGACATGTACTCGCTGGCGCTGGTGATGTACGAGCTGTTCAATGACGGGAAGCTTCCGTACATCCACAGCCCATATCCTTCCGATGAGGAAAACGAAGCCGCTCTCAGCCAGCGCTTCAGCGGGGCGACGCTGCCCCCGCCCAGGAACATCTCCGTCCCCCTCTGGGAGATCATGGCCCGGTGCCTGGCCTATTATCCGGAAAACCGGTATCCGAGCATGGACGCCCTGCTCAGCGACCTGACGGCTTATAAAAAGCAGATCGAGAGGCGCCGCATCCGAAGGGGCATTTTCCGGCCGGCGATTTTCGGCATGCTGGGCGCGCTTTTGCTGGTGTTCATCCTCGCGGCGGCGAAACCGTCCGCCTCTCGTCCGCAGAACAGCGTGGTGGTCGTCAATCCGGCCCTGCCTGACGCCGGAGAGAGCCTGCCGGACAACCGGCAGCGGCAGGGTGGGCTCGCACAGATCGGCGGCGTGATGGCGCAGTTGCCCGGACCCGCACAGGGCTCGATGTCCATGCCTGTGGAGGATGAAAGCGGCTTGCCGCTGCCGACGTCCGAGCCTTCGGCCGTCTCCGTGCCCGCGCCTGAAACGCGTTCGCTCGTCGGGCCGGCGCTGGGATACACGGGGCTTGCTGCGCTGCTCGTCGCCCTGCTGATCGCCTGCTTCCGCGTGATGGCCGAGAGCGTCCGCCGCGAGATCGGCGACGAAAAGCAAAAGCGCGAGGGCGACGAGGACGCAACGCCGAAGGCGCCGATGCCCAAGGCCGTGCGTCCGCTGCTGACAGCCGCCATCACCGTATTGACGGCGGGGCTCGGCCTGGCCGTGTACCGGTTTATCGCGCTTTTTATCGCCTGACCGGCGCGGGTTTTCGATAAATTCTTTCCGCAGAGGATACTATGCTCAGCATTGATGAACGCGTGCGGCAGTATGTGCCGTTTTTTGACAGGTGGTTCCTGGATGACCCGCCCAAGGTTCTGGGGCGGGGGAATTCGGGCGTCGTCTATCTCATACATGACCAATACGACCCGAACGTATCCGCTGCGCTGAAGGTCATATCCATCCCGCAGAACGACGCGCAGCTCAACCGCATGCTGACCGAGCTGGGCAGCATGGACGCCGTGCGTGCCTGGATCGACGAGGAATACGGCTACGCCCTGCAGGAGATCCAGATCATGGAGCACCTGAAGGGCGACAGCCATATCGTCTGCTTCGAAGACGCGGCCATCACGTCCCGCAGCGACACGTACGGCTTCGACGTCGTCATCCGCATGGAGCTGCTGGTCGAGCTGGAGGTCTTCCTCAACACCTGCTGGGAGAAGTACCGCATCCGCCGCGACGAAAACCTCTACCTGCGCATCTGGTCGGAACTGGTGTCCGGCCTCTGCCTCTGCGAGCGCTGCGGCATCACCCACTACGACATCAAGCCCGACAACATCTTCTACGCCGAACCCAGCCGCGACTACTTCAAGCTGGGCGATTTCGGCGTATCCATCCGTACGGAGAAGGGCAAAAAATCCAGCGAGGGCATGATCGTCGGCACGCCGGACTACATGGCGCCGGAGATGAACGCCGGTATCGGCGGCGACATCCGGTCGGATATGTACTCCCTGGCGCTGGTCATCTACGAGCTGTTCAACAAGGGCCGGCTCCCCTTTGTCGAGGCGCAGAAGCCGACAGAGGCGGACAAGCGCGCGGCGCGCGAGCGCCGTTTCAGCGGCGCGCAGATTCCTCCCGTCAAGGGGATGGATGCCGACATCTGGCAGGTGCTCAACCGCTGCCTGCAGTACAACATCGCCGACCGCTACGCCTCCATGCGCGACCTGCAGCTTGATCTGGAGGCCCTGCGCATCGACAGGCTGCGCAGCGGCGGCAGCGGCCAAAAGACGCCCTCCGTCCGCGATCCTCAGCCCGCGCCGCAGCAGCCGGCGGCCAAAAAGCGCTCGAAAGCACCCGTGGCGATCGTCTCTCTGATGCTTGTGGGCGGCATGGCCGCAGCTGTGCTGGTGCCGGCCTCGCCGCTGCACGGGCTCGTTTTCCCCGCGCCGACGGCGACCGCTCCAATCACGCAGATCGCGCAGACCCAGACGGAACCGCCCGTTCCGTCGGACACGGAGGCGGTTGTCGCCGTGAATGAACCGTCGCCGGAGCCTGTCACAGAGACGGATCCTCCCGTTCTGGTGACAGATCCCCCGGTCGTCGAGCGCAGCGGATCCGCTCAGTTTGACAGGCGCGACGGCGGCGTGGTCAGCGGCCGCGCGGACATCCGCTATCAGGGCCAGGCGGGCGAACGGGAGCAGATCACCCTGCTCGTCAATGGCGCCGAGATACAGACCTTCAGCGCCGACGCGTACGGCGGCTGGAGCGTGACGCTGGACAAGAGCGTCCTGCGCGACGGAGCCGTCAACACTGTGGCGCTGCGCGCGGGCGAAGAAGTCTTTTTCGAGGACGGGTTCGAGTACCGTCAACTCATCGTGACAAGCGGCGACGTCATCGACTCGACCAGCCGCATTGAGGGCGAGACCGAGCCGGGTTCGACGATAGAACTGCGCGACAGCGCGGGCACGGTCATCGCAAAATCCTCCACCGGAACGGGCAATATCGTCCTGCAGATGGGCAGCGACCACGTGAGCGGCGCGCCCGAAGTGACGGCGGGGGAGACCTATACCCTCGTGGCGACCAACGCGGCCGGACATCCCAGCAGCCAGACGCTTCTGGGACAGGACGTGTACGTCGATCCGGCGGCCTACGCGCCGCTGACGGTGGAATTCGAGGCGCTGACTCCGGAGCCTGACGGCCGGTATACGATCAACGCGGCGGCGGGCGCCGAACAGACGATGATCATCCTGGGACAGCCCGGCAAGCGCGTCTCGGTTGTGGGGCTCGTAAACGACGTCCTCGATCAGAACGACACCGTCACGATCGAGAGAGACGGCGTCCTGCGCATGACGCGCGCCTTTGCCGAGGGCACGACGCAGCTGCGCTTCTCCTATGTCGACAACAGCGACATCACATGCGACATATACGCGGAGGTTGACACCGTCCCCCCGCAGATCGTACTGGACCGCGAGCCCGAAGAGGGCGAGTCCGGCGAGATCGACGTGACGACCGAGCCGGGAGCCTCTCTGACGCTCTCGCGCCTTGGACAAACGCTGGCGCAGGCGCGCGCGGACGAGAGCGGACGCGCGCGGATCGGCGCGGCGTTTGAACGCGGATCGTATACCCTGACGGCGGTGGACGCCTTCGAGAACATGAACGAGCGCGCCTTCTACGTGGGCAGCGAAAAGATGGATCCCGTCACCGAGGGCGACACGACGGTGACGGTGCGCACGCGCAGCACGGCGACGGTCAAACTGATGAGCAAGGACGCGGACACCGACGAGTACGTCGTGATCAGCGAAGGCCAGGCCGACGAAGACGGCCTCTGCGTGATCACGCTCGAGCAGCCTCTGACCGGCGGACAGACTTACGCGGCCTCGATCAGCTACGGAGACGACGGACAGCCCGTCATGACCAGTGATATCAGCGCCGCTTATGTCGAGAGGCAGCCTATTGGCCTGACTGTCGAAAGCCAGACGGGGAGCGGCTCGCTGCTGGGCGGCGACGCGCTGACCGTCGGCCTGACGGCTGAGGCGGGCCAGGACGTCGAGTTGACCCTCACGGACGGCGTGAGGACGGTATCCCTTGAGAGACAGACCGGCCAGGGCGAGGCGTCGTTCTTCGGCGTCAGCGCTTCCGACTGGGGCGATATCTGGTACGAGCCCGTCCGGCTGACGCTGAGCGCGGCCTACGCCGACGGCATGGCGCGGGACGCGGCATCGGCCGTCGCCTTCCAGTGGGATTCCGCCGTCATGTTCGACGAGAGCGCGCTGACCCTGTCCGAGGACGACGCCGTCCTCAGGATCACGGCGGAGGAAGGCGCTGCCGTGACGGCGAGAGGCGCTAACGGCGACCTTTCGGTGAGCGAGGAAAACGGGGTTTACGTCTGCCAGGTCGCGGAGGGAGAGCCGCTCAGGGCCGGACAGACCGTAGAGATTGCGGCTGTGGACGGCGCGGGCAACAGAAAGACCGCTCAGATCACGGTGGCGCCTACGATCCGCCGTCAGATCGAGGCGGATCTGACTTCCGGCATGGAGACGGCCGGCGGCATACTGAAGGGCGGCGAGGTCACGGTACAGGGTCATGCCGAACCCGGGAAGACGGTCGTCGCGTCGCTGTTCAGCGGCGACGGCGTCGAGATTGTCTCTCAGACAGGCGAGCCCGACGGCGACGGCGCTTTCACCATATCTTTTGCCGCCACGGTGAACGTTCCGCCGGCGGAAGGCGCGGCGTATTCCGCCGTGGTGACCTATGCGGACGGCGTGGGCGCGTTCGACGCCGAAGGCCGGGACGGCCGGGGCATCGCCCGCACGGCGGCGCGCGTCTGGGATTGCCGGACGTATGTCTCCGTCGGCGAGGACCTCACGCCGGACAGTAAATCCGTTACTGTGACGGCGGAGCTCGGCGCGACCGTGACGGTCACGGCGCCCGATGGACAGACCGTTCAGACTGAATACAAAGACGGCGTCTATATCGTGAATCTGACGGCTTACGCCCCGCTTCAGGTGGGGGACGCGTATGCCTTTACCGCGATGGACGTGTACGGCAATATTGAAACCGTCACCGCGACCGTGCTGGAGGCGCGGCGCTCGGATATCGTTCTGGACGAGATCGCGGACACCGAAGACGCGACGGTCACCGTCAGCGGCGCTGCGGAGGCCTCGACCGCGGACCGGCCGATCGCAGTCAGCGTCACGCTGGTTCCCTCGGCCGACGAGAGCCGGGCGCGGAGCACGGTCGTGAACGTGGATGAAGACGGCCGCTTTGTCGGCAAGTTCAGCGCGCGGGACGTCGTCGTCTCCGCGGGCGAAGATGTCGAGGCGCGCGTTGACTACGCGGGCGTCGGCGAGGGCCGTTATACCGTGATGGACAGCTTCCACTGGGACGGCTACTGTGAGATCGCCCTGTCCGGCCCCTATACAGAGGATTCCTCCGTCGTGACCGGTCAGACCGATCCCGGCGCGTACGTCGTCGTCTTCAGGGACGGAGAACTCGCGGCCGAGACCTGGGCCGACGGGAACGGCGCGTTCTCCTGGATGCCCGCCGACCCGGCTCAGGTGTTCACGAACGGCGCTCAAATCGCGGCCCGGGCAGACGACGGCAGAGGACACGACGCCGGTTCGGAGCCTCAGACGGTGCAGCCCTCCGCGCGGCGTCAGATCGTTGTGTCTGTCGCAGGTGTGAACGGCGATCGCGCGACGGACGAGAGCCTGAACCTGACCGTCGAGGGCGAGCCGGGCGAGGACATTCTCGTCGACTGGAATGACAAGCCCGTCGGCGGGACGCAGACTGTGGGCAGCGACGGCAGCGCGCAGTTCGCGGTCAGCTCGAGCGAGCTCGGTTTCCCGCCGGAAGGCGAATCGGGGCAGTTCATCGTCCGATACGCGGACGGCAGGGGCGTCAGCCGCGTCGGCGCCAGCGACTCGTTCGTCTGGGATACATACTGCGGCCTGAAGGCCGACGCCCTCTTCGAGGACAGCGCAAGCCTTAATGTTGAGACAGAGCCGGGGGCGGCGGTGACGCTGACCTTCGGACGCGACGTCGTCAGCGGAAGCGCGGACGAACAGGGACGCCTGACGCTGGACCTGGCTTCCCTCAACGGAAAGCTCGCCGTCGGCGGCGCTTATACCGTGACGGCGCGGGACGCCGCGGGCAACGAGGCGTCCATGAGCGATATGGTGCAGGAGGCCAATCGAGAGCCGATTGTTTTGGACGTTCTGTCCGACACGGACGGCGAGTCCGTGACCGTCAGCGGCACGGCGCAGCCCGGCAGTCCGGACAGGCCGATCACCGTCTCCGTGACGCTGATCTCCGCGTCCGACGCGGAAAGAGCGCAGACAAAGACGCTGGACGTCGATGAAAACGGCCGCTTTGCCGGCGAGTTCAGCGCCAGGGACGTCGTAGCCGCGGCAGGCGATGACGTCACCGTGAAGGCGGACTATGCGGGCGTCGGCGAGGGCCGATATACGGCGACAGGCAGCTTCCACTGGGACGGCTATTGCCAGATCACCCTGGAAGGCGATTATACCGAGGATTCCGATGCCCTGACCGGACAGGCCGATCCCGGGGCTGCCGTCGTGATCTCTAAAGACGGCAGCTATGTCGGCGACACGATGGCCGACGAGGACGGCGCGTTCACCTGGACGCCGGAGAATCCGGCGGCGTTCTTCAGCGAGGGCGCGCAGATCGTGGCGCAGGCCGCGGATCCTTCCGGGCACATCGCCGCGACCCAGGCCGTCGAGGTCGGCGCGTCGCCGCGCGCCGCGCTCAGCGTGGCCGTCGACGGCATTGCCGGCGGTTATGCCACGCGGCAGGTTCTGACCGTCGAGCTCGCGGGCGAGCCCGGTATGGGCGTCGTCCTGAGCTGGAGGGGCACGCCGCTCGGCGGCGAGCATGTCCTCGGTTCAGACGGCCATGCGAAGGTCGAGATCGACGCCTCGGCGCTGTCAATGCCCGCCGAAGGCCAGAAGGGGCGCCTCGACGCGAACTACGCGGACGGCAAGGGCGTGAGCCGGGCGGGTCAGTCCGAGACGTTTACCTGGGATACCTACTGCGGCGTCGAATCCGTCGACGATCTGTATGAAGGGAGCGACAGCCTGAACGTCGTCACCGAACCCGGCGCGACGGTCCTTCTCGAGGGAGAGCACGACGGCGTGGCCTATTCCGCGACATCCGACGCCGACCGGGGCGGCCGCTGCACGCTGTATCTGTCCGAACTGAGCGAATATTTCGTCAATGGCGAATCATATACCCTGACGGTGACGGATACGGCGGGCAATACGGCCGTGTTTGAGCGGACGGTTCAGGAGACCCACAGAGAAAAGATACAGTTCATCGGGCCGGAAGGCCTCGTCAGCGGCGGGCAGGTCAACCTGCGCGTCACCGCCGCCGAACCGAATATGAGCGTCGGCGTCGAGTATGGGGGCGAGGTCATGCCGGCGACAGTCCTGTCGACGGACGGCGCGGGGAAGGCCTCCATCGTCCTGAACGCGGGCGACTTCGGCGTCGGCAATACCGAAACGGACATCACCCTGCGCGTGGTCTACGCGGACGAACTGGCGGCTTCGAGCGCCGGCGACGCGGTGAACTTCACGTGGGACGCGGGGGTCAGCCTGACGCTTGAAGGCATGGAAGGCGACATCCGTCAGCCCGGCCGAATCAGCGAGGACAGCGACGCGCTCGTCGTCACGACTGATCCGGGCGCGACCGTGTATCTGAGCGGAACGTATTCCGGCACGACGACCGACTACCCCGTCAAGGTTGCGGACGGCGAAGGCATCGTCGTATTCCCCAAGTGGGAGGACGCCGCATTCCAGGCGAATGAAACCTATACGGTCACCGCCGTGGACGCGGCGGGCAACGCGTCTCAGGCCGTGATCGCCGTGGAAGAGACGACACGCAGGGACATTACCTGGAGCGTCTCGTCGGACGCGCAAGGCGCGAACGGCGAGCTGACTGGCGAGACGGTCACCGTGAGCGGCGACGCTGAACCGGACAAAGAGATCATCGTATGGCTTTTTGAATATGACCGGGATAATGATCGTCTGATCTATATTGATGACGAAACATATGGCAATGTCGCTAAATATGTGACGACTGATGCGAACGGCCGGTATGAGGTCAGCTTCACGGCGGAGGAGTGCGCCGTGGCGGATAGGGGCGGCAGCGGCGGTATCATCCTGAGGTTTGATCTTGGCTATTCGGACGGCAAGGCGGACAGCAAGTGGCGTCAGACGGAGAGTTACGTCTGGGACTGCGTCAGACCGGACGCGCCGAAGGCCGACCTTACACAGCTCGAATCCGAGAGCCGCAGCCTGACGGGCACGGCGGAACCGAACGCCATGATCTACGCCGCCCTGGGCGACGACAGCACTCTCGGCGCGGCGTTCGCGGAAGAGGATGGCAGCTTTACTCTCAGCTGGAATCAGGCTCTTGAGGTGGGAGACGTCGTGCGGCTGACCGCCTTCGACGGCGCAGGGAACGCCTCGCCCGAGCTCGCGCTGCCCGTGGTGCAACTCGTGCACCAGGCGGGCAAGATCGGTGTGGCGGACAGGGTTTATAAATCTGATGAGGTGCTCGCTGTCAGCGGCTTCTTTGCCTGCCGCAGGGAGGACGCCGATATCATACGCCTGGTCTGGTCCGACGCGGCGGGTGTCAGTGAGCGGGAAATCACGATGATCCCCGGCTCGAACGACGACAATGTGCGGGCGCAGAAGGCGCTCAGCGGATATCCCCTGGGCGACGACGTCACGTATGTGCAGGCCTTTACGGCGCACGTGCCCCTGTCGGACTGCGAGAGCGGGACATACAGGCTGATGCTGAGGCGCGAGGCCTGGGGCGAAGACATCATCGTCATGGACGAGGCCGAAGTCCAGGTTGAGCGCGTCGGGATGACGGCAGGCGGAGGCGAAGGCGCCGTGAGCGCTGCCGCCGCGACGTGGACCGTCCTGTCGCAGGGCGGATACGCCATCGGCTTCGACGCGCCGCAGCGCGCGCAGAGCGGCGACGACGTCATCCTCACCGGCACGATCTATACGACCGTCAGCGACCACGCGATCCGGCGCGTCTACGTCAACAGCGACATTGACACGGACGAGCAGCAGGTTTATGATTCGGAGAGGGACTTTGACGTCGCCGAGGTACATTCGGTGGAGGAACTGCTCTCCGCGGACGGCGCCTGCGTGCTCTGGTTAGACCGAAGCCTCGACGGGGTGCCCGGACGGATCGTCGATGAACTCGGCGGCATAAACGCAAGCAGCACCAACGCGGGCTTTGTCCTTCGCATACGCGGGGAGGACCTGCAGAATGGCGACACGCTCATGCTGCGCACGCAAGTCGGGCAGATGCTGTATGGCGGCGAGGTCAGGCTCTCGATTGGCGGGAGCGGCTACGCGGCCGTGACGGAGGCGCTGATCAGCCAGCTGACCGCGGGCTGGACGACTTCCGCGGACGGCGGCTGACGCCAAATCAGGATCTTTTTGGCCGTGAATGGGGGCGAACATGCCATTCACGCCATAAAAGGAACCGTTTGTCGCAAACAGTGGCGTGTGACGAATGGTCGTGATATACTGGCCACAGTTGAGAGAGGGACGCGAGCCCTCAATACGACGACAAAGAAAGGGGATACCGGGAAAATGAGCGCTATGAGGTTATTGGTAAACGCCATCGAGCTGTCGCAGGCGGCGGCGGACATGAACAAGGCCATGGAGGTCTACAACGAGGCGATCACGGCGGTGAAGAACGCGGCGGACGACCTGGCGAGCAAGTGGGAAGGCGACACGCAGGTGGCCTTCG
>JAFRLF010000154.1 GCA_017431365.1 Clostridia bacterium
ACTGTCATCCCTTCAATTGGGGCGCTGATATCGTCACCCATTCCACGACGAAGTATATGGACGGGCACGGCGCCGTCCTCGGCGGGTGCGTCGTCGATTCCGGCCATTTTGACTGGATGGCTCACACCGACAAATTCCCCGGGCTGTGCACGCCCGACGACAGCTACCATGGTATCGTCTACGCGGAGAAATTCGGTATGGGCGGCGCCTATATTACCAAGGCGACCGCGCAGCTGATGCGCGACTTCGGGGCAATGCCCTCCGCGCACAGCGCTTTTCTTCTCAATCTCGGACTTGAGAGCCTGCACGTCCGCATGAAGCGTCACTGCGACAACGCCCTCGCCATAGCGACTTGGTTGGAAAACCACGAAAAGATCGGCTGGGTCAACTACCCGAACCTCGCTTCAAGCCCATACCACGAATTGGCGAAAAAGTATATGCCTGAAGGCACCTGCGGCGTGGTCAGTTTCGGTATAAAGGGCGGTCGCGAAGCCGCCAGCCGGTTCATGGCGTCGCTCCGGCTTGCCGCCATTGAAACTCATGTGGCCGACGCCAGAACCTGCTGCCTCCACCCGGCAAGCACGACGCATCGGCAGATGAACGACGACGAGCTCAAAGCTGCCGGCGTGCCGGCGGATCTGGTGAGACTGTCGTGCGGTCTGGAAGACAGCGCCGACCTCATAGCCGATATCGAGCAGGCTCTGAAAAGCGTCTGAACCGGGAGGACTAGTCGATGCCCATTAAAATTCCCGACGCTTTGCCCGCGACAAAGACGCTCACGGAAGAAAACATCTTCGTCATGACGGAAAAACGGGCCAGGACGCAGGATATACGCCCTCTGCGCATTCTGCTGCTCAACCTGATGCCTACCAAAATCGATACGGAAACACAGCTGTCACGACTGCTGGGCAATACGCCGCTTCAGGTGGAACTGACGCTGGCCAGAGTCCGTTCCCACGAGTCGAAGAACACTCCCCAGGAACACATGCTCACCTTCTATAAGCGGTTTGACGAAGTCATGACGGAGCGATTCGACGGCATGATCATCACCGGCGCGCCTGTGGAACACCTCGCCTTTGAGCAGGTCGACTACTGGCCAGAGCTGTGTCAGATCATGGAGTGGAGCAAGAGCAACGTCCACTCGACGCTGCACATCTGCTGGGGCGCGCAGGCGGCGCTGTACTATCACTACGGCGTCAAAAAGGTCCCCCTGCAGGCAAAGATGTTCGGTGTCTTTCCTCATAGGGTTGAATACAAGAGGTCGATCCTGTTCAGAGGGTTTGACGACGTATTCATGGTGCCGCATTCCAGACATACGACCGTTCTAAGGGAAGACATAGAGCGAATACCTAGTCTGAGAATTCTGGCCTCCTCTGACGAAGCCGGCATATATGCGGTGTCGAGCAAGGGTGGCCGTCAGATTTTCATCACGGGGCACTCCGAATACGACAGTCATACCCTGAACCGAGAATACCAAAGGGACATCGCAGCAGGCAAGCCTATCGCCTTGCCAAAGAATTACTTCCCTGATGATGATCCCAACGAGGAGCCGCGCGTCAGCTGGCGCGCTCATGCCAATCTGCTGTACTCCAACTGGCTCAACTATTTCGTCTATCAGACGACGCCTTACGATCTGACCGACCTGCATTCGTCGGGCAGTGAAAACGAATAATCAGAAAGCGAGTGTGAATTATCCATGAGCAACGCAATGGACATCCTTCGGGAACGCGGATTCATCAAACAGGTGACTTTCGAGGATGATCTTTACAAGGCCTTTGACGAGGGCATGGTCACGTTTTACACCGGTTTTGACCCGACGGCGGATTCTCTGCACATCGGGCATTATATCCCGATCATGGCGATGGCGCATCTGCAGCGGGCCGGCCACAAGCCTATCGCGCTCATGGGCGGCGGCACGGGCATGATCGGCGACCCGTCCGGCAAGACGGACCTTAGAAAAGTGCTGACCGTCGAAGACATCGACAACAATGTCGCGCACATTAAAAGTCAGATGGAGCGGTTTTTGGATTTCGATCCTGAGAAAAAGAATTGCGCCATGATCGTCAACAACGCCGACTGGCTTCGCACCCTGAATTACATCGACTTTCTGCGCGATGTCGGCGCGCTGTTCTCCGTCAACCGCATGCTCACGGCGGAATGCTACAAGCAGAGGCTGGAACGCGGCCTGACATTCCTCGAATTTAACTACATGCTCATGCAGTCCTACGATTTCCTGGAGCTGAACCATCGGTATGGCTGCATCCTGCAGACCGGCGGCGACGATCAGTGGAGCAACATGCTCTCCGGCGCGGATCTCATCCGCCGCAAGGATCACAAGGACGCCTTCGCCCTGACGTTCCAACTGCTCCTGACCCACGACGGCCGAAAAATGGGCAAGACGGAAAAGGGCGCGCTATGGCTTGATCCCGAGAAATGCAAGCCCTATGACTTCTACCAGTACTGGCGCAACGTGGACGACGCCGACGTTGAAAAGTGCCTCGGGCTGCTGACCTTCCTGCCCATGGACGAAGTGCGCAGGCTGGGCGCGCTCAAGGACAGCGCCATCTTGGAGGCCAAGCGCGTGCTGGCTTACGAAGTCACGAAAAACGTCCACGGCGAGGAAGCCGCTCTCGCGGCCCAGCGCTCCGCGGAAGCCAACTTTGGCGGCGGCGGATCAGGCGAGTCCACGCCTACGACCACTGTGACGCGCGAAGAATTGGCCGCAGACAGCCGCCTGTGCGTACTTCTCGCGAAGGGAAAGGTCTGCTCCTCCAACGGCGACGCCCGAAAGACCATGCAGCAGGGCGGCCTGACCATCGGCGAAGAAAAAATCACCGATCCGAACTATACCGTCACGCCTGAACAGCTTGAAGGCGAGGGCCTCATCGTGCGCAAGGGCAAAAAGACCTATCATCGTTTCGTGCTGGCGTAAAGATGGGACTCAAGAGCTATAAAACGCTCCTGAAGCGCGGAGACGACGAATTCATCGTCAACAAATCCGTCTTTATCGGGCACGGTACGCCCGTCCATTCCGAGGAGGAAGCCACGGCCTTCATCGCCAAAATGCGCAAGGCTTATGCTGACGCAAGTCACAACTGTTACGCGTATATCATCGGCCCGAACATGGGGATCATGCGCTACAGCGACGACGGCGAACCCGGCGGGACGGCCGGCATGCCCATTATCGAGGTCATGAAAAACCGCGCCGTCACAGACGCGTGCGTCGTCGTGACGCGGTACTTCGGCGGCGTATTGCTGGGGGCCGGCGGGCTCGTTCGCGCTTATACCAGGGGCGCGGTATGCGCCATCGACGCGGCGGGCGTCGGCACGATGTATCCGACGGTCCGCTATATGGCGGAAATCCCCTACCCCATGCTGAATCGGCTCGACCACTATCTGAAAAGAGCGCCCATCATCGAAGAGGAGCGCACGTTTGCCGATACGGTGACACTGACCTTTCTCATCCGGACGACTGACGAAGAACAGCTGCTTTCTGATCTGACACAGCTTTCCGACGGTCAACTCGAACCGCTTCGATTTGACGAACTCTTCTGGCCTTGGCCGGAAAACGATTGAAAGACTCATAATGGCGCGGCGGCGCATCGTATTGTCGATGCGCCGCCGCGATCCTGTTTCTGTTTTACGTTTATGCCCGACGCCCGCTTTATCGGGATTCGCCGGCTGTTTTATGTCCAAAGCAGCACAAACTGCACAATGGCATGCAGACAGCGCAGATCGCCATACCGGCGCGCAGGCCAAGTGTGTTTTCCATAAGGCCCATCACCGGCGACACCAGACTCTGTCCCGCGTAGAGGGCCAGCATCATCGCCGTCGAGGCCAGCATCGTGTTATCCGGCATATCGCCGCATC
>JAFRLF010000018.1 GCA_017431365.1 Clostridia bacterium
AGGCCAGAAGGTTTGTGCTCGATGATGGCCTCGTTGAGGATTTTGTTGAGGTCGCCCCGGCGCCGATGCTGGCGCTTGGCGGGTTCTGCACAACGGAGATCACGTTGTGCAGTAGGAAAACGACGCTGCAGGACAACAGCGTCAGGGCAATAAAGCCCCATCCCTTGATCTGACCGAGAAGGTCGTGTAATTCACGCTTGAAAACAGCTTTCATCTTTCGATTCGCCTCCGTGAGACGGCTTACGCGTCTTTTTGCTGAACGGCTTCAAGAGGTTTGACGCGGTCACTGGATAGATTCTTGATGACTTGATCCAGTGAAACGAAGACGGGCGCGAGAGTCTTCAGCTCAATATTTGCGCCGACGACGGCCCGTGCGATTTCGGCCCGCCGGTCGCCTTTCATGTGCAGAATGGCTTCGAGGCCGTCGTCCGTTTTCACGGTCTTCTCTATGGAAACATCCGTGAGAGATTTCAGCGCTGACGTCAGACCGGCTTCGTCCGATCCGCAGAGAAGGGAAACCGCGTCTGTTCTCCTTTGCATGCGCTTGAGTTCACTGACCGGGCCTTCGGCGGTAATACGGCCGTCTTCGACGACGAGAACCGTCGTACACAGCGACGCCAATTCTGTGATGTTGGAGGATGCGAGAATGACGCTCATCTTGCGTTCGGAGATCAGCGAAGCGATGGCTTCCCTGAGTATGAGGGCGTCCTTCACGTCGAGTAGCTTTGTCGGTTCGTCTACGATCAGTACGCGGGGATTAAAAAAACAGGCCTGCGCAATGCCGAACATGCGGGCGGCGCTTTCATGGAGATTGGACGCCATTTTATCGGCGACGTCTTCGAGCCCGAAAAGGCGGATCGTATCGTCGATAGTCGCCTGCGACGAACGCGGGGACATGCCCCTCGCGTCCGCCTGGAATTTCATGCTGGCGCGCAGCGTCATGTCGGCATAGAGCGCCGGCCTTTCGGGCACATATCCGATCATATTGCGGGCTGTACTGGTCTCCGATTCGATCGTCATACCATCTACATCGATGGTACCCTGATCCGCTTCGATCACGCAGCCCAGGATGTCCATGAGCGTCTTTCGCGTCTCATCGTCGGGACAGATGACGCCGACGACCTGACTTTGCTCCGCGCTGATCGTGACGTCGCGGAGAACTATCCGTTTTTCAAAGCTCTTGGTGATGTTCTTAGCAGTAAACAAACCGATTCCTCCCAACTATTGTTTTCAGTGTCAATAAATGGCGTTATTTGTTCGGCTCCCTATCCTGCAATCGGGCGGGGTTTTCGAGGATCTGCTGCAAAAAGCGCCTGAGCGTCTTTTTTCCACCTGGCCCAAGCGCCGCGCCGACACAGCTGGGGCATCCGTTTTCACAAGGACATTCTCCCAGACGGTCGAGCGCTTCTCTGAACAGCTGCAGATCGCTCTCGTAGACGTGATCGCTGAGACCCATCCCGCCTTCGACGCAGTCATAGAAATACAGCGTCGGGCGCTGTGTAAAGGGGTCGCGCACATGATAGACTACGGCGATGTCCGAAGCCGAGCACATGAGATGCAATGGCGCGATGCCGCGCATCAGGTGACAAAGTCCGACCATGGCGTCCTGAATCTCGTCTTTTGTATATTCAGCCTCGAGCGATTCCGGAATAGTCCACCAACAGGCCGTCGTCTGCATTTCGAGCTCCGGCAACTGTACAGGTCCCCAGCCGAGATTTTCGTGCGTGTCGAGCTTCATCTTTTTAAACAGCTTGACCATGGATGAGACCATGACCTCGCCGTGATACCTCGTCAGGATACCGGAAGCCTGTTCGCCGAAGACGTCCAACACCTTCATGCTGGTTGAGAGATCGGCGTCCGTGTAGTAATCCACGTCGACGGCGCGGACATAAGCCTTTTTGTCGTCGAAGTCCAGCTCTTCAACCTGATACTGCTGCCCTTCGTGCAGATAGATCGCATACTGATGCAGGAGCATCGGCACGGTGAATCGGTCCATCTCACCTATGACGCGTCGATGAGCGGCATCCGAGATGTCAACGATCACGAAATTCTGATCGGCGCCGGTTCTCAGACCAATCCCGGCCTGTGGGAATTCCTCAGCCATCCAGTGGTAACGGCCACCCACGTGCATGAGAAAGCGTTGCTCCGTCAGATAGTCGAGCAGCTCGTTCGTCGCGGTCACATGACCAAACGTCTCGCCGTCTGCGAACGGCAGCTCATAGGCGGAACACTTTATGTGATTCATGAGGACGTAAAGGTTGTCGGGATTGACGTACGCTGATTCAGGCGACTGGGCAAAAAAATAATCGGCATGCTGCATGATATACTGATCCAGGGGATCGGATGTCCCAACAAGTATAAGAAGGGATTCCTCTCCGCGGCGACCGGCTCGCCCCGCTTGCTGCCATGTGCTCGCTATGGTGCCTGGGTAACCACAGATGACGCAGACGTCCAGCTGACCGATGTCGATGCCCAGTTCCAGAGCATTCGTGCTGACGACGGCGTTGATTCGCCCTGCGCGTAGTTCTCTTTCGATTTCACGCCGCTGCGTCGGAAGGTAGCCGCTTCGATACCCGCGAACCTGCCCGGCGTTTCCGAGAGGGTCGCGCACCTGATCTTTCAGTCGGCGGACCAGCACTTCGACGGATACACGCGAACGTGAAAACACAATTTCCTGTATTCTGTTTTTCAGAAACCCTGAGGCGATCCGGCATGTCTCGCTGACGCTGCTCTTGCGGATACCCAACTGACGATTGACGACAGGCGGATTGTAGAACACGACGTTGCGTTTGCCCGCCGGCGCTCCGTTATCGTCGATGAGCGTGACCGGCCCGTCGATGATCTGCGCGGCCAGTTCGGCTGGATTCCGAATGGTAGCCGAACAACAGATAAACTGCGGCCGCGCGCCGTAAAACGAACAGATGCGCCTTAAACGGCGTATGACGTTAGCGACATTCGCCCCGAAAATCCCCCTGTAGGCATGGATTTCGTCGATAACGATGTATTTAAGGTTTTCAAAAAGCCTGACCCATTTGGTGTGATGGGGGAGTATGCCGGAATGCAGCATGTCCGGGTTTGTGACGACGATGTGCCCCGCGGATCGGATCGCGGATCGCGCCGGCGCGGAGGTGTCACCGTCGTATGTATAGCATTTGATGTCCACATTGAGCGCTTCGATCATGCTGTACATTTCAGCCGTCTGATCGGCGGAAAGCGCCTTTGTGGGGAAGAGATATAGCGCCCGAGCGTCGCCGTCGTGCAATATGGCGTCGATAACCGGCAGATTATAGCACAGCGTCTTTCCGGAAGCTGTCGGCGTTACGACGACGATATCTTCCCCTCGCATGGCCGCGGATATGGCGGCGTGCTGATGAGAATAAAGGGCGTTTATGCCCCTCTTTTTGAGAACGTCAACGATGCGGGCATCCAGCGCTTCCGGGAAAGGCAGATATTTAGCCTCGCGCGCCGGGAGCTCCTTCCAGCAGGTGACGTTCTCCATGAAGGATGGGTCGTTTTTTAATACTTGAATATACTGACTCAGGTTCATATCATATTCCTTCAGTGCAAATCCGGAGTCTGACCACAAAATTTGCCATATAAATGATACCACAGACGGCCTCTTTCGTCAATCGCAGAACGGAGGCCGTTATATAGGATTAAGACAGTTCTTTTTCGCCGCATCTCATTGACAAAAGGAAACAAAGTGCTATGATTATTGTATCTTAATGCTGAAGAAAGGATGAAAGCTACATGGCCGTGAAGTATCCTTATCACATTCGGGATGTACACATCAGCGATCCGTTTATCCTCGCCGATCCGGTGAGCAAACATTATTATACCTATGTCCAGTTTGCCGACTTCGAGCGCTTTCCGCATCTGAAGGACAACCAGAAGCACTTTTACGCGCTCGAAAGCGAAGATCTGATCCATTGGACCGAGCCGCAAGTTTGCTTTACACAGGATGATTTTTGGGCGGGACTGGATTACTGGGCGCCTGAATGCCATATCTGGAAGGGCAGGTATTATATCATTTCTTCGTTCCGAGCGCCGGGAACATACCGCCGTTGTCAGTGCCTTGTGGCGGATTCTCCGCTCGGCCCGTTTAAGCCGGTTCGGCCTGAACCTGTAACGCCCGACGGATGGCATTGCCTGGACGGCACGCTGTATGTCGACCGCAGCGGCAAACCCTGGATGGTATTCTGCCATGAATGGCTGCAAGTCTGTGACGGGCAAATCGCGGCTATTCCATTGAGCGATGATCTGGGCGAAGCCATCGGCGACCCGATGATCCTGTTCCGAGCTTCCGAAGGTCCATGGACGTCCAAAATGATCGGCCACGGCGCGAACGGCTATGTGACGGACGGGCCCTTCCTTCACAGGATGCAGAACGGAACGCTCATCATGCTGTGGTCAAGCTTTGCTGAGAACGGCGGATATACGACCGGATACGCCCGTTCAGCATCGGGTGAGATCTTTGGCCCGTGGATTCAGGAACCGCTGCCCCTTTACGCTATGGACGGTGCCCACTCGATGCTCTTTAGGACGTTCGAGGGGCAACTTGTCATGAGCCTGCATGCGCCGAACGAGCACGCCCGCAAGCGCATTCTCCTCTTTGAGATGGAAGAAGAGGGCGACAGCCTGCACATCATCAATGAGATCACGGGTAACTGGTACAACGCTATCGGCGGCATCGCGGGCAATTACGCTTATCGGGAACCGTGTGTCGAGGAGCCAAAGTTCAGCAAAACCACCAGGTATTCATTTCGCTGAGCGACAGTAAAGCGCGCTTTGTTATTATGGCACGGTCTATCCTGGCCGTGCCATTATCTATGCTTCGCCTTTATGGTATTGAGATTAATACACGCTTCAGATAACTTGCCTTGACAAAGGAAAGGCCCGTATCTTAAAATACTGATATTGGGGAGGGATGGATCGTTGCGAATACTGGGTATTGACCCCGGACTCGGTACGCTGGGTTGGGGCGTTATCGATACAGACGGCGTCAAACATCGGCTCGTACAGTACGGCGCTGTCATCACGCAACCTAAACAGCCCCTGCCTCAGCGCCTTAGAGTGATATTCAAGGGCGTTGATCAGTTGATGTCGACATTTCAGCCGGATGACGTCGCGTTTGAGGAACTGTTTTTCTCAAAAAACATCACCACAGGCATGATGGTCAGCGCAGCTCGCGGGGTCGCTCTTGTGGCCGTCGCGGAAAAGACGGATAACCTGTTTGAGTATACGCCT
Source organism: Clostridia bacterium (assembly GCA_017431365.1). Classification (GTDB taxonomy): domain Bacteria; phylum Bacillota; class Clostridia; order Christensenellales; family Aristaeellaceae; genus Firm-10. The sequence goes on from JAFRLF010000018.1 coordinate 5,248, forward strand.
ATGCAGATCAAGCAGGCTGTCACGAGCTACGGAAAAGCGGATAAGCATCAGGTGCAGATGATGGTTCGCCTGATGCTCGGCATGGAGGAAATCCCGCGTCCTGATGACGCGGCTGACGCCCTGGCCGTAGCGATCACTCACGCGAACAGCATGCGCGCCGGTCATCTATTCAAAATAAAATAGCTTGTTCAATGAAATTTCAACGGAGGACAACAGCGTGTACGCACATTTAAATGGTACGCTGACTGATAAAGGCGAAGGGCAGTTAGTCATAGAGTGCGCCGGCGTGGGGTATCTACTCAACGTGAGCGCCAATACGCTGCAGGACGCGCCCGCCGTCGGTGAGAACATGAAATGCTACACCATCCTCAGCGTGCGCGAAGACGCTATGGAACTGTTCGGCTTTTCAACGCGCGCCGAGAAACAGATGTTTTTGAAGCTGACGTCTGTGACCGGTGTGGGGCCGAAATCCGCCCTCGGCATCCTTTCCGCGCTGCGCTTGCGTGATTTGTCAGTAGCCATTGTGACGGGTGACGCTCAGGCCATCAGCAAAGCGCCCGGCATCGGGAAGAAGACGGCTCAGCGCATCATACTCGAACTCAAAGATAAGGTCGACAACGACGACCTGACGTCGAGCCAGCGAACGCTCAATCCTGGCATTCTTAAACAGGATGCGGTCGGAGAAGCTATCGAAGCGTTGATTGCCTTGGGCTATCAGCCCTCGGAGGCGACCAGGGCGATTTCCGGCCTGTCTCCGATGCCGGAGAGCAGTGAGGGCATCATCCGCCTGGCTCTGAAAGGAATGATGAAGTAAATGGATGAGGAGAGACTTATACAGGCTGAATACCGCAGCGACGATGACATAGAAGGTTCGCTGAGGCCACATTCTCTGGCGGAATACCACGGCCAACAGAAGATAAAGGAAAGCCTCGGCATTTATATGCAGGCGGCACTCGAAAGGCGGGAACCGCTTGATCATATTCTCCTCTATGGACCGCCTGGTCTGGGCAAGACGACGCTTGCGGGCATCATTGCCGCTGAAATGGGGCATAATATCCGCATCACATCCGGTCCGGCCATTGAAAGGCCGGGTGATCTTGCTTCCATCCTGACAAATCTCAACGCGGGCGACGTCTTGTTCATAGATGAAATACATCGTCTTTCTCACGCTGTGGAGGAAGTGCTCTATCCGGCCATGGAGGATTTCGCCCTGGATATCATGATCGGCAAGGGCCCCTCCGCTCGCTCGATCCGATTGGATCTGCCGAAGTTCACGCTCATTGCCGCGACGACGCGGGCAGGCATGCTGACTTCGCCCCTGCGTGACCGGTTCGGCATTCATTTCAGGCTGGAGCTATATACGCCCGAAGAATTGGCTGTCATTATCGAGAGATCGGCGCGCATCATGCGGATCGAATGCGAGCACGACGGCGCGCTTGAAGTCGCGTCCCGTTCGCGCGGCACGCCGCGCGTTGCCAACAGGCTCATAAAGCGCGTCAGAGACTATGCTCAGGTGCGCGGCCAGGGGACGATCACCGCAGATATCGCACGAGAGGGCCTGGACATGCTCGAAATCGACATCCTGGGCCTTGACCGTACGGACCGCATCATGCTCGAGACGATGATTCGCAAATTCGGCGGCGGACCCGTAGGCCTGGACACTCTAGCTGCGATTACGGGGGAAGACGCGGGTACGATCGAGGATGTGTATGAGCCGTACCTTCTGCAGCTGGGCTTTATCATGCGCACACCGCGCGGCCGCGTGGCCACGCCGGCGGCGTATGAACACCTTGGGCTGACATACGTACCAACGAATCCCGCGCCGCAGCAGACGCGCCTCAACCTGGATTAAACACAAAAAACAATGCCTGCATTATACGGGCATTGTTTTTTACTTGATATGCGCTTGATATCAGACCAGAGTCTCAAAGACCTTCATCCATTCGCGTGCAATGCACTCATGACCGGCTTCGGTCGGATGAACGCCGTCTCTCAGCCAGTGCGTCGGTTCCGCCGTTTCGCACCGCTTGTCGAACATATCCTGAAGAGGCACAAACGCGGATTTATGTTTATCCGCCACGCGCTTTGCCGCGGCGGCCCTGAGCGGCACCTCGGTGGAAAACGTCTCCCACCTGTTCGGATTCGCAGCGTCCGACAGCGTCGCAGGACCGGGAAGGACGAAAGGTTCAAGGATGATAAACCAGCAATCAGGGAGCATGTCGCGCAGTTCAGAGAGCAGCATGTCGTAGATCTTTTCGAATTTGTCCGCGGCTACTCCGTTCGGATTATCGCCGATGCCGTGCCAGACATCGTTGACGCCAATCAGGATACTCAGATAATCAGGCTTCAGATTGACGATGTCGCGCAGCATCCTGGCATATACGTCGACAATGCGGTCTCCGCTGACGCCCCGGTTGATGATGTGGTATTCGGAAGGATGGTCCGTCATCAGTCGGGCCTTGAGAAGCAGCGGATAACCTCCGCCCATTGAAGTGGTCTCGTGATCAGTCTCCCTGTAACGACCGGCGTCTGTGATTGAATCGCCCTGAAACAGAATCGTTTTCATTTTTCTTATCTCCCGGTTTAGAATAATTATAGCCTGATCTGCTTCCAGAAGGAAGTCCCCGGCAGATCGTTGTTGACCTTCAACGCCTCGAGACCGGTCTTCCCGACATCGCTGAAGGCAGCGCGCGTACCCAGATCCACGCCTTCCCGGATGCCGAGACTCCATACGAGCAAAGGCACATATTCGCGCGTATGATCGGTGGTCGGGTATGTGGGATCGCAGCCGTGATCCGCCGTGATGATCAGGAGATCATCCTCGTCAAGGTGCCGGATAATCTCGGGCAGACGCCTGTCAAAGAGCTCCAGTGCGGCGGAATAACCGGACGGATCGTTTCGATGGCCGTACTTGGAATCTGTATCGACGAGATTGACAAACAGCAGACCGGACCAGTTCTGTTTCTTTAAATATTCAACCGTGGATGTGATGCACGCGTCGTTTCCGGCGCAATGATCGGAGCGGGTCAATCCACGGTGATTGAAAATGTCCTCGATTTTTCCAACGCCGATCGTGTCGTACCCAGCGTTTTTTATGACGTCCAGCATCGTATCGCCAAAGGGCTCGACCGAAAAGTCGCGGCGGTTGTCTGTCCGAACGAAGCTTCCGGGCTCGCCGACGAACGGACGGGCGATGACGCGGCCGACGGCGTGTTCTCCGGTGAGGATACGGCGAGCTGTCCTGCATATATCCCACAGCGTGAGCACGGGAATCACACTTTCATGCGCCGCGATTTGAAAGACGCTGTCAGCGGAGGTGTAGACGATCGGGTTCCCCGTACGCAGATGCTCTCTTCCGAGCTCATCGATGATAGCTGTGCCGGAGGCCGCCTTATTGCCGAGTATTTTCATGCCGGTTTCCGTTTCAAACGCCTCGATGATTTCCGGCGGGAAACCGTTCGGATAGGTGGGGAAGGGCTTTTCGATCGGCAGACACGCCAGTTCCCAATGGCCGGTCGTCGTATCCTTTCCGGGCGATTGTTCCGCCATTTTGCCGAAACAGCCGATGGGTTCATCGTCGCCGTATGCCTTCCAGCCCCGTATGTTGCCAAGTCCCATGCTGCTCATGTTGGGCAGACTGGGCTTCTGCGATTGCAAAACATGCCCGAGCGTATCGGCTCCCGCGTCTCCATACCGAGACGCGTCCGGCATGGCGCCAATGCCGCATCCATCCAGAACGATCAAAACCACTCTTTTCATATAAGACCTCCTGTCAGCGCAGTCTGTCAGACACAACGGGATCGAATCATCACGCCTGATCTTTATCGCCTCTATTCTGAATCCTTTTTAACATTCTACGCCGGATAATGATTTCCTGCATGGCGGAGGAAAGATACATTCTTTTCACATTTCACGCAATTAGGCGGTTCTCAGGGCTTGCATGAAATACGCAGCTTTGGTATACTGAACCCGCGCATGAAGGCTTATAAAGCCTGAATCCATATTGTTTTGGAGGAATAACTCATGAGAAGATGTGTTTGCCTTTGCCTGATACTGGCCATACTCATGACGGCCTGCTCTTTTGCGATGGGAGAGGGCGACGCGCCTTCGCTGCCCGCCGTCGGAGACGCCGTATGCGGCTTCACGGTCAAAGAAGTGCGTTCTTTTGAACTCGTCGGCGCGGACGCCGTCATGCTGGAGCATGATAAGACGGGAGCCAGGGTCTTCTATATCGCCAATGATGACATCAACCGCGTGTTTGAACTCGTGTTTGCGACAGAGCCCATTGACGATACTGGCCTTCCGCATGTGTTCGAACATAGCACGTTGAGCGGATCTGAGAAGTATCCCTCAAAGTCGCTTTTCTTCAACCTGGCTTACCAGACGTACAATTCCTATATGAACGCTGCCACCTATGACAGGATGACGGCGTATCCTGTAGCCAGTCTTTCGGAAGAACAGCTGCTGAAGTACGCGGATTTTTACACGGACAGTTGCCTGCACCCGATGATTTTGCAGGATGAGAGTATTTTCCGCACGGAAGCCTGGCGTTACAGACTGGATTCCGCCGACGCCGATCTGACCCTTGAGGGTACGGTTTATTCCGAGATGCTCGGCGCCGCGGATCAGAGCGAACAGGCGTATTACAACGCCCTTAAAAATATCTTTCCCGGTTCGCATGTGGGGTACAATTTCGGAGGCAATCCTGACGCCATACCGGAGATGACCTGGGACGCGCTGAAGGCGTATCACGAGGCTTATTATCATCCTTCGAACTGCACGGCCTATCTCTACGGCGAGTTTAAAGATTACACGGCGTTTTTGAAACTTCTGGACGACGCGTTCGCCGGATATGAAAAGCGCGAATTCACGCACGTCGATTCCGGTTATACGCCTCTTGAGACTTCGCCGGAACCGGTGAAGCTGCCGTTTGCCGTCGAAAAGGGCGTCAATACGAACAAGGCTTCTACGCTCTATTATGGCATTATCTGCCGCGGCCTTCCCGCCTCGGAATCCACCGCGTTGACCGTTCTGATCGACTGTATCACGGCATCCTCATCCGAACTCATGCAGACGCTCAGCCAGTCGTATCCGGCATCTGATCTGAGCGCATATCTCGAGGAAGCGGGGCCCGAACCTGTCGTTCTCTTTTCCATTGAGAACGTCAATGAAGAGGACGTCGATTCCATTATCGCATTGATTGATCAGAGCTTCCGTGACGTGGCTGAAAACGGCATCGCGCAGAGCCTGATCGATTCCACGACCTCCGGCATAGAGCTTGACGTCCGCATGATTCGCGAAAATGGCGATACGGGCGTTAACATCATATCGGCCATGGCATATAACGCCGCTGTAACGGGCAATCCGTGGTCATATTCGGAGTATATCGATGAGCTCGAACACGTGAGCGAGTGGAACGAACAGGGCGTATACAACCGCCTCGCCACGGATTATCTGGTAAATGAGAGCGCCATACGCGTCGTTACCCTTACATATCCGGAACCTGGCCTTAAGGAGCAGAAGGACGCCGAACTCGCCGCCCGTCTGGCTGAGATCAAGGCTTCTCTGACTGATGAAGAGATAGAAAAGATCGTCTCCAGTACACAGGCGCAATCAGAATCAGATGACAGCTCTCAATATGTGCGCGCACTGACCGCTGTGACGGTCGCTTCTCTCCCGGAAGAAGTCAGCGAGTATGAAGTTACGGACAATCTTTCATCGGACGGCGTCCGCCATGTCAATGCTGTCGCCGGGGTTGAGGGCATAGGCAACGCCAATATTTTCCTCGACGCGAACGGCCTGACCCAGGATCAGATACACTATTTTGAATTGTATGTCGATCTGCTCGGCGCACTGGATACGGAGCTTCACAGCCGTGCGGAAATCGCCGCTCTGAGCGAAAGGTATCTGTACCGGGGTGAGATACGCATGTCTCTGCTGGGCGACGCCTCCGACGCCGACCCGCACCTTCGTGCGACGTGGTTTGCCGCCGACGAGGATCTTGACGAAGGCTACGATTTGCTTTATGAACTGCTCTTTGAGACGAAATTCGATGACGTCGAACAGCTCAGCAACGGCATTCTGGATGTTACTTCTCAGCTTCACAATTCGCTGAGTTCGACGCCGTATACTTTGGCGCTTTACCGGATGGCGGGTCGCGACAACGCGGCTATTCGCTATCTGACGTACTGCAGACATCTGGATTATTACGAGTTCCTGCTTGATGTGTATGACCAGATGAGCAGTGACCCTCAGACGGTCTGTTCGAATCTTAAGGCCATACAGTCGTATTTCAACAACCGTGAAAACGGCATATCTCTTTTCGCCGGAAATGAAGAGAGCATTGCTGTGAACGATGCCCTGGTTGACGCGTTCTTTGCCCAGCTTAATGCGCAACCGATAGAGAAGCAGGCTTACGATCTTCCGGCGGCCGCGGCGCGCGAGGGAATAATCATGGATACGGCGGTGTCCTACAACGCCATGGCCATCGGACTAAATGCGCTGGGACTTGATGAGTATACGGGTGACCTCGACGCCGTCACGACGCTGGTCAACGACATGTTCCTCATGCCGCAGCTTAGGGATCAGTACGGCGTTTACAGCGTGCTGCATGGTGTCGATCCTGATCTTGGAATGTATGTTCTGACCTACCGGGACCCCAATGTCACGCAGTCGTACGACGTATTCGCGCAGCTTCCCGACCTGGTTTCGAGTCTTGATATCGACCAGGAGACTTTGGAGGGATATATCCTTTCGTCTTATTCGATCCTCGCGATGCCCGAAGGCGAGCTGTCCGGCGCTGTCAGCGCGGCGGTGGACGTTCTTGCGCCTGAAACGGCTGACGACACACTGAATTATATGCGTCAGCTGAAATCGATCACGACGGAAAACCTTGCCGATTACGCCAATCTCTACGTGCGACTGATCGAGCGGGGGAATCTCGTGACCGTAGGAAGCGCTTCCACCATCAATGCCAACGCGGATCTGTTCGACGAGATTCTCAACCCGTTCGGCGTGAAGGATACCTCTGAAGTCGTCTTCGACGATCTGCCTGAGGATCACCCCCAGTATGAGGCGGGACGGTTCCTCTTCGACTACGGTTATCTCGAACCCGTCAGCGATACGGAGTTCGGCATCGATGAGCCTGTCAGCATGAATGAATTGCTGGGCGTTATGTACTATGAGTTCGGCGGAGAGAACGATCCCGACACCGCGTATGATTTGTTCAGTCAGATGGGGCTTATCGGAGCCACGGTTGACAGGGAGGGCGTCGCTACTGAACTCGACGCAATTGGTCTGATCAACGGGGTCCTCGCCATGTCCGGCGAAACCTGGTCGTTTGAGGCGGATGAGACGCCCCTGACGCGCGGAAGACTGGGCGAGATCCTCATACAATTTGAGGACGAATTCGCCGAATAATTTTCAAAGCAGAGAAATATTTAACCGTAGCGTAACAAACATAGGTTATAATATGCGTGAATTTTATAAGGAGGGGGATTATTATGGCGAATTCTAAGGAGAAAGCCAGCGGTTTGCTCAAGGAGTTTAAGGAATTTGCGCTCAAGGGCAATGTCGTGGACATGGCTGTCGGCGTGATCATCGGCGCGGCCTTTGGCAACATCGTGTCCAGCCTGGTCAATGACATCTTTACCCCGCTCATCGCGTGCATTTTCGGTGACATGGATTTCAGCGGACTTAAAATCGTCCTTCGTGAAGGCGCTGAAAGCGCCGTGACCCTGAACTACGGCAATTTCCTGCAGATCGTCATCAACTTCGTCATCGTGGCGCTGTGCCTGTTTGCCGTCATCAAGGCGATGAACAAGCTCAAGAAGAAGGAGGAGCCCAAGCCGGCCGAGAAGCCGCGCCTTTGCCCCTACTGCAAGAGTGAGATCGCCAAGGATGCGACGCGCTGCCCGCATTGCACCAGCGTTTTCGATCCTGTGACCGCCACCAAGAAGTAATTAATTATTTACACAGTTTGAGGATTCTTTGGATTGTTAGGGAGATGAAATGGGAACGTTTCATCTCCCGTTTTCGTCAAAAAAGAGAGTTTGGGATCAGATATATTATCGGATGCTGCTCCGGGAGGTGAACTATGTGCTGGATGAATCGGTCGAACGCACTCTCATCAGCCGCGCGGCGCGGGGCGATGGGCAGGCCTTCGAACAGTTGATGTCATCACAGGAAAACAGGATGTACGCCGTTGCGCTGCGCATGTGTTCAAATCGTGAGGACGCGCAGGACTGCGTGCAGGAGGCCATGATACGCGTTTATAAATCCATGTCGACTTTTAAGGGGCAATCGTCATTTTCGACCTGGGTGTACAGAATTACGATGAACAGCTGTCTCGACGAACTGCGCCGTCATAAAAGCAGATCGGCTGTTTCCCTCGACGTCATGGTTGAAAACGGTTACGCGCCGACTGACGAGGACGATACGCCGGAACGTCATTCGATCAGAAACGAACAGCGGCGTGTCATTGAAAAGGCGATAGTCAGCCTGCCGGAGGACATGCGCGCAGCCATAGTCCTTAGGGATCTGCAGGGATGCAGTTACGAGCAGATCGCCGAGATCCTGGGCGCCAATGTGGGAACGATCAAATCGAGGATCAGCCGCGGACGGGAAAAACTGCGCGGCGTATTGATGAGTCAACCGGAACTTTTCAGCCGGCGCACGGTCTAAATGGCATCAGAAGGAGCGAATGGCATGAATATGAAGTGTAAAACATTCCAGGCTAATCTGGACGCGTATATCGATTCCGAACTGGATGCCGATACTCGTAAGGCGATGGAGAAGCATGCCGCACAGTGCGAGGACTGCGCGCGCCTTCTTGACAACGCGCTCACGCTTGCGGGTATATGCGCCGAAATGAACGAAGGCCTTGAAATGCCGAAGGCCTGCAAGGCCGCATGGCGCGAGGCGATTCATCAGCAGAACGATATGCGCTCAAGGCGAGAACGCCGGCATTCCTCAAGGAGGAACATGTTTGTGAGGGCGGCTTCCGCCCTGGCTGCGGTGCTCGTCCTTGCCATGGCCGTCGGATCTCAAACCGATCTGAGTGAGCTCGTTTCGAACTCACGAGGCGCAGGCTATTCAAAATCAGCCAGCGTGTCCGCTTATGACGGCGGCGCATATTCCGGCGGGTTGGAATATGCCCTGTCAAGCTACGAGTCGGTCCCGGTGAGCGGAAGAGGAGAGGGCGTTACGCTCCAGAGCGACGGCAGCGCTGGCACCGATTTGTCTGTGGGGACTGCTGCGCAGGCTTCGAATGTGATGATCATCCGGTCTGCTGTGCGCGCTATCCGCACTGCAAACTTTGACAGCGATCAGCTGATCGTCAACGATCTGGTGAGCGAGTACGGCGCGTATTATGAATCGAAGCGCATATCGGGCCAGTCACAGCGCCAGATGGATGCCGTGATCCGCGTGCCCAGCGACGCGTTGGATCGCTTTCTGAGCGCAATCGATGTTGTCGGAACGGTAACGGTGCGCGAAGATCGCGCGGATGACGTCACAGACGAATACGTCGACATCACGGCGCGTCTGAACGTATTGCGCGCCGAGCTTGAGCAGTTGAACGCGATGAACGATTCCGCGGCCAATGTAAGCGAGCTGATTGAAATATCCGAAAGGGCGAGCGCTGTAACGGCTGAGATCGAATCCTATGAAAGCCGTATGAAATCCATCGAAAGCCGCCAGAATTATTCGACTGTTACGCTGACGCTGTCGGAATACGCGCAGGTTTCAGATATGCCTGAAGCGACTTTGACGGATCGGATGAAGGAAGCTTTCAGCGATTCGCTGGAATGGCTCAGGAATTTCGGAAAGGATGCGGCTGTCTTCGCCGCGGCGCTGGCTCCGAGACTCGTTATCTGGATACCGGTGGCGATTATCGTGATCATTCTGCTTAAGATTGCCTTCGGCCGCAGAAAGAGGCGCAATAAAGGCAACTGAGAGGAGTTTATAAACATGATGAAGAGAGCCTTATCATTTCTGCTCGCGGTCATCGCGCTCGTTTGTTTTACCGCGGCGCTGGCCGACGGGTCGTCGACGGACTCTGAGATTACTGTGAAGGGCACAGGTACGGTAAAGGTCAATCCTGATCTAGCAGTCGTGATCCTCGGCGTTCAGAAAAGCGGTAAGGACGTCGCTGTTATCCAAGGTCAGGTCAACGCTGTGATCGCCGACATAACGAATGCCTTCACAGACGATGAAATAGGGATTGTCAAAAACGACATTCAGACAGAGAGCTTTACAATCTATCGCGACTACATGTATGCCGAAGACAAGAACGCGGAAGATTTCACGTTTACTGCGATGCAGACGCTTCGCATTACTGTGCGCGACGTAGACTTGGCGGGGTCGGTGATCGATACGGCTTTCGCGCACGGAGCTAACATCATTCAGGATATAACTTTCGGCTTGACAGATGCAGGTCCTTACAACGATCAGGCGCTGGCTCAGGCTGTTTCTGACGGCATGCATAAAGCCGAAGTCATCGCCGATGCGGCGGGGCTCACGTTGCCGGCCTTTCCAAAATCAATCGTCGAAGATGTGAACGCATACTATGACCGGGGACTTCTCGTCAACGCAGAAAGTGCGATGGATGCCGCCGGCATGGGCGCGAGCGTCATGGGCGGCACGCTCAAGGTCACGGCCAGCGTCGTATTAACTTACGAAATAGATGACTGATCCTGGTACTGGCAATTATTTGACGCGCGCCATGGATGGGGAGGTTTACGCTTGAATACGGATCCTGTATTTTACTGTCAGCTTGATTATGATAACGTGCCGTATCCGTCTCCGGCCAACGGATTCGGTACGATCGCGAATAACGGCTGCGGCGTATGCGCCGTGAGCATGGTCGCGGAGAACATGCTGGGAGTTCGATTTCCGCCTGAAGAGGCTGTCGGATTTGCGCTCGAATCCGGAGCGAGAGTGGATGTGGGAACGAATCTTTACATTCTTTCCGAGGCGTTCGCCAAGAAATTCAGTATCAGACTTTTCGTAACGGAAGACGGAGAACAGGCGCTGAAGTTCCTTAACGAGAGACGGGGCATGGTCATCGCCAATGTGCGAGGTAACAGGCCGGAGGACGGGCATATAGGCGTCTTCTCCGACGGCGGACATTATATAGTCCTGACTGGAGTTGACGGTCGTCGGGTACATGTGCTGGATCCCATGTACAGGCCGGGCCGCTTTGATGTACCGGGCCGAATCGGCAAGGTTCACATGGACGGTTGCGTCGCCACAGCGGATATGTCTGTGGTTGAGAAGGACTGTTACGAGAGGCCGTATTTTCTTTTTGAAAAGCCGGAGCGATAATGCGCTTTAGCCTGGCGCGTGCAGTGATTTGAATGCCTGGGTGACGACTGATTCGATTTCGTCATCCCGTATGGCCGGACTGTCTGAGACCCTGTCGGGGATGACATACGCGAGGTATTCAATATTTCCGTCCTGACCGGTGATCGGAGAGTATGTCAGTTCGTTGATATGCCATTTCAGCGCTGACGCTGCGAACATCACGCCTGCGATCGCGTCAATATGCGCCAGCGGCGAACGAACGATGCCGTTTTTTCCAACGTTCGATCGGCCGACTTCGAATTGCGGCTTTATCAGCGTGATCAACCGGCCCTCATCGCCGAGAAGCGATAAAAGCGCCGGCAGGATCAACTTGACTGATATAAAAGATACATCCATGACGGCAAACTGTGGGCAAGGTGAAAACAGACTTTTGTTTAAATAGCGCGCGTTCATCTGTTCCATGGATCGGACTCTGGGATCGCGCAGGAGGCTGGGGTGAAGCTGAGCCCGTCCGACGTCCAAAGCGTAGACAAATGCCGCACCATTGCGAAGCAATACGTCTGTAAACCCGCCTGTAGAAGCGCCTACATCCACGCACACTAAATTGTGAACGTCACATTCAAAGCATTTGAGCGCTTTCTCCAGTTTCAAACCGCCGCGGGACACGTACGGGCATACCTCGCCCGAAATGAGAACGCTGTCAACGTCACTTATTCTGAGAGAAGGTTTCAATGAAACCTGACCGTTCACAAGCACACAGCCGTTTTCGATCAGACGTTGTGCTTTTGTCCGGCTTGAACAGAGACCACGGTTTACAAGCTCTGTGTCAAGACGCATATCCTCCGCCATTTTGAGAACCTCTTCTCCAATAAGGATTAACGGGTTATGCCGTCGTCTGTCCTGTGCATGTATCATATCATATTATATCGTAGATCACAATACGCAACAATCGACAGACAGCGCATTTTACTGATACGAAGGATCATTGTTCACACAACATACGTTGTTCGATCTGACGTTGCGTGATAAGATAATATAGTTTATTATAGTTGGATAGAATCGATTTTGTCAGCGTTTCGATCCTGAGAAGTCACAATAAGTATGGAAGGTTTACGGTATTC
>JAFRLF010000155.1 GCA_017431365.1 Clostridia bacterium
CGTTCCCCTTCGCCCACGGCACGGTCTGCCATGACCTTCGCAATGCGCGACGCGCGTCCGCCCGCTCTGACACGGGCGCCCGCGCGTCATGATCGTTGCGCGTCCGCCGGCCCTGTCGCCGCGCCGCCCGTCGTGTCGCGCGGAGAAGCCTGCCGCAGGGACTGCCGTTCCGGTCGCACGCCACATCAAAGGGGCTGTCTCAAAATAGAGGCAGCCCCTATGCTGCGGGGCAAAAAAAGTAATGCCAGGTCTTGCGCAGACCTGGCAGCGTTTGTATGATATTGGTGTGATACAACAATCAAAAACGCAGTTGGATTATACCACATATGAGGTCGGAAATCAACTGCAAATGAAACTGGAATGCGACGTGCGCGTTCCAAAGGATGACCCGGTGAGATTGCTCAGCGCCATCATGGATAGAGTTGATTACAGGAGGATCAACGCGGCGTACTCCCGGCTGGGGAGAAACGAGTACCCCACCAGGCTCCTTTCGAAAGCATGGATATACGGATACATGAGGCGAATGGTGCACACGCGGGCGGTGGAAGCGGCGTGCCGTGAGAACCTGAAGTTCATGTATCTGCTGGAGGGGCACAAGGCGCCGGACCACAACACGCTGGCGCGGTTCCGCTCGAGGGTGCTGTGCGGCGAGATTGGCGAGGACCTGCTGCGGCAGGTGGTGGAACTGCTGATTCAGGCGGGTTTTGTGGACATGGCAGCGGTGTTCATCGACGGGACGAAGATCGAGGCGAACGCGAACAAGTACACGTTCGTCTGGAAGAAGGGCACCGAGAAGCAGCGGGAGAAGCTGAGCGCGAAGGTGGCGGAGCAGCTGCCTGCCCTGCTGGCGAATGCCGGGATAAAGTACCGCCTGCCCGAAGTCATCGCAGTGCGTCACCTGAAGAAGATCCGCAAGAAGCTGTACGCACAGAAGCAGGCGGAAGGGATAGAATTCGTCCACGGCACCGGCAAGCGCAAGACACCCGTCCAGCGGGCCATTGAGACGGTGGACGGATGGATAGAGAAGTACAAGCGCTATACCCGGGACATCCACATCTGCGGGGATCGGAACAGCTACTGCAAGACGGATCACGACGCGACGTTCATGCGCATGAAAGAAGACCACATGCGCAACGGGCAGCTGAAGCCGGGATACAACGTCAACGTGGCGACGGCCAACGGCTTCATCATCGGGCATACCATTTCGGCGGACCGCAGCGACATGCAGGCGCTGATACCGTTCATGAAGAAGCTGCGGGAGGCCTATCCGAAGCACCATCCCGGGCGCGTCGTGGTGGATTCCGGCTACGAGAGCGAGGAGAACTACTGCTGGTTCGAAGAGCTGGAAGACTGCGAGCTGTACGTGAAGCCCTCGAACCACGAGGCGAAGAGGAAGAAAAAGTATCGCACGGACATCAGCCGCCGGGAGAACATGGCCTACGATCCGGACAGCGACACCTACACCTGCGCGGCAGGCAAGCCGATTCGGTACGACCATGACAAGCACTCCAAATCGGCGGGCGGGCTGAACATCACAACCTCGGTCTACGTCTGCGACCACTGCCAGGGCTGCCCGCTGAAGGAGAAGTGCATCCGCGCAGGTTCAAAAAAGCCGCTGGAGGAGCGCAGCAAGGTCATCTGCGTCTCCAAGCGCTTCGCCGCCCAGCGGGAAGCCATGGAAGCAAAGATCAACACCCTGGAGGGCAGGCTGCTGCGCGTCAACCGTTCCATTCAGGCCGAAGGTACCTTCGCCCTCACGAAGCAGGATTTGGATTATCGCCGCTTCCTGTGCAGAGGTATGTCAAAGGTCTCGGCGGAATGGTCGCTCCTGGCCATCGCCGCCAACATCCTCAAGCTCCATCATAAACTCAAAAATGATCGCTTGGGAACGGGGCTTGTGATTCCAAAGGGTTTCCCTGCCGGACTTTAAGGCTTCCCTCAATTGCATATGACTTTGGATCGGATAATACACGCCGGTCTGTTTGTGTTTGTCTCTTTTTTCCCCTGCCTGTTTTCTTCGCATTGTTTCTTTGCATAGTGAAGGGACTGCCCCAAAATGACTCTTTATAATCATTTTGAGACAGCCCCCGCCGACGGCTGAATCAAAGATTCAGGCGCGGCGCCGGCAGGCCCCCGCCAGGTGGCCCGTTGCCGCAGGCCTGGCGAAGCGTTCAGGGCCGGATGAGGTGTCGGCATTCGCCATATTTCCGTGTTGAGCAAAAACGAGCGCCATGCTCCATCGCGGGGCATGGCGCTCGCCTGTCGTCTGTCACTGGGCCACATTCAGCGTCACGGGTACGCGGGACGCGGAGAGCCTGGCGCCGTCCGGGGCATACACGGTGGTGACCGCCACGGCCTCGTGGCTGCCGGGAGCGAGGGGCTCCGACAGGGTGACGCCCTCGATGTGCTCGCCGGGCTGCACGGGTTCGGAGGTGTAGATGGCCGCGCCGTCGACCTCGAGGGTGAGCACCACGGCGTTGCCGCTGATGTCCCGGTTGACGCAGTTCAGCGCGACGGTGACGCCGTCAGCTTCCACGGGGATGTCGGTCGGCACGGTCACCGCGGCGTGGGCCTGGCCCTCCGCCGGCGCGTGATCCAGCTGATAGGCGTTCGCTGCGGCGAGCGCCTTCTCGTAGGCCGCCGACTGGGTTTCCAGCGTCGACTGCAGGGCGTCCAGCGCACCCGCGTCGGCGTCGACCTGGGTCTGAAGCGCTTCAAGCTGCGTGTTCAGATCGGCGACGGTCGCGTCGTCGGTCGCCTTCTGAGTATCCAGTGCCGTCTGCAGGGCGTCCAGCGCGCCCGCGTCGGCGTCGACCTGGGTCTGGAGCGCCTCGAGCTGCGCGTTCAGGTCGGCCACGGTCGCGTCATCGGTCTCCTTCTGGGTATTCAGCGCGTCGAGCTGGGTATTCAGATCGGCGAGGGCCGCGTCGTCGGTCTCCTTCTGAGCGTTCAACGCGTCGACCTTGGCGTTGAGATCCGTGATCTGCGTAGCGCTCTCCGCCAACTTGCCGTTCAGGTCGGAGATCTCGGCGTTCAGCGTCTCAATGGTCGCCTCAGCCGTCGCGAGGGCGCTGGCGGCGTCGGGTGCGCCCGCATCGCCGCTCCCCTCGTCAGTGCCGGCGTTCACATCGGCGGAACCGTCGCTCGCGGTGGCGTCCGACTCAGAAGGGGCATACAGCGCGTCGCGGATGGCCTGCAGCTTCGCCAGCTTCTCCTCCGCGGAGAGGGCCTCATCGGCCATGATCCCGTCGATCTCCTCCCGCACAGCCGACGTATCCACGTCGGTGGGCAGGGCCTGCGCGTCGCCGCCATCGGAGGCTTCCGCGTTCACGGCACCCTCGGTGCTCGCTTCCGCCTCGCCGGCAGCGTCCGCCTCGCTGGCAGCGTCTGCCTCGCTGGCAGCGTCTGCCTCGCTGGCAGCGTCTGCCTCGCCAGGC
>JAFRLF010000156.1 GCA_017431365.1 Clostridia bacterium
GAAGGTATGATGGAATCGCCGAGCGTCCTGGTATCCAACTAAACGTGCTGCCAAGTACCAACAACTGAACCGCCGCTTGCGGGACCGCATGAGCGGTGGTGTGGGAGGACGGGGGTTAGCCACCCCCTCCTACCCGATTTTTGACATTTATGGAATATGTTTTTCCAGCAGAGACCGAAAGGCGTCGTACGTTTCAGGCCGAACGGCCTGGGCCATGGAAAAGGCCTCTCTTTCGGCGGACTCCGGATCCAGCCCCGCCGACAGGAGCAGGCTCTGAAAGTAGAGGCTCCGTTCCTGACATTCTTTCATGGCTTCGAGGCCCTGCTCTGTCAGCTGGAGATTGCTGTCTCTCTCTTTGGTCAACAGCCCTTCGCTGATCAGCCGGCTGACCATCGCGCTGACGGTCGGCTTGCTGCATTTCAGGTAATGAGCCACGTCCACCGAGCGGACACAGAGGAATCTCTTGTGCAGCGTCAGGATGGCGTTGAGGCAGCGCGCGCCTGAACCGAAACTTTCCATCGTCAGCTTCCCTCCTCTCTATACATGTCACGCTGCGCCTTCCGATACTGCGAGGGCGTTTTGCCCGTCATCTGTCTGAACACTCGTGAAAAATGGGCCGGTGTGACAAATCCGACCATTTCGCTCACCGCGGACATATTCAGATCGGTTTCTTCGAGCAGTCTCTTTGCCTTTTCACATCGGATTCGATGGTGAGAGTGTAAAAGCGTCTGACCTGTCGCGGCCTTGTAAACGCGCAGCAGATAACTTTGGTTGATGTACAGCGCGCGCGCTATCTTTTCCAGTGAAAACTTTTCGGCGCTGTGCGCGTCGAGATAGGCTTCCGCCGCCGCGACCGTTTTCTTTGCGGACTCTGATGCGGGTTTTGCAGCGGCGCCGGATACGTTTGAGTCCCGTTCGCTTTCTGAAACGACATCCCAATCCCTGTGCATGAGGACACTCCTCTGAGAATAAGTTAGATTCGCCTTACTTATAAAAGTTAGCACAAACTAATTGATATGTCCACCGTTTGCTCAAAAAGTCAATTTCAGACAACGGAGAGCGCGAGAAATGTCAATATCAGAACAACGAGTTCGGTTAGATTGTGCTAAGATATTAGAGCGTTAGTGGTGTCTAACGTCCTGGCGCGAGCGTCCGGACGCAATTGCGAGAAAGGAAGTCCAAGTTCATGAGCATTCACAAACCGGAAAGCGTCAGGCTCGACAGAGCGGCGACTCTAGCGGTGGCGCTCTTCCTGATCCTGACGACCGTCCTGCCCCTCGGCGCGATGGCGGCGGGAAGATATAACTTCATGGACGACCCCAGGTATGACGTCGACGGAAACCGATGGGGTTCCGCCGCGAACCGCATTGACGAGTTCCTGGATCAGGCCTTCGAGTACTACCTGGCCGGCGACACCGCCAACGCCTATGACTGCGTGAATAACGCCTATTTCTGCGTCTATGAGACGACAGGTTTTGAGCGTCAGACGATGACATATGTATCCGGGCCCCGGAAAAACGCCGTGGAACTGGAGTTTACCACCTGCAAAAAGGCGGTGAAAAGCACGGACCTGAGCCCTGAAGGGCAGAGCGCGGTGCGTTCGGAGCTCAACCGGCTCAAGGCCATGATCCGCGAGGACGCCAACAAGCTGGCGGCTAAGATGGAGCCGGCGCAGCCGCAGACGCAGACGACTTACTGGCAGGAGGGCGTACAGGTCGAAAACGATCCGTGGGCCGCGTTGGCGGGTGAGTCCGGAAGCGGATTCAGGAGCATGGCGGAAGCCGCCGATATGGCTTCCGAGCTCATCGACACGGCAGAACAGGCCTATAACGGCCGCGATTACGCCGGGGCTATTGATAATATCAACACGGCGTTTTTCTCCGTCTACGAGGAATCTGGCATGAGCCGCAAGGTTTACACGCTGCTGAGCGCGAACGAGCGCATCGAGCTGGACCGCAGTTTCGACGCCCTGCGCGCCGTGCCGGAGGAAGCGCTTGAGACGGGAAAATTCAAGTCCAACCCGTGGAAAACGGCCCGCAATACCCTGAAAAAGCTGTTGAACGCCGCGGCCGGCCGGATCGACGAACTCGAACCGCCCGCCGCCGAGGCTGAACAGGCGGCTGAAACGGCGCCTTCGGAGGCGGCGGAAGAGAGCCGAAGCCCGCAGTGGGTGACGTTCCTCGGCGCGTTCGGCATCATCGTGCGCGAAGGTCTGGAGGCTATTCTGGTGATCGCGGCGATCATCGCCTATCTGGTGAAGAGCGGCAACGCCCGGAGCCTGAAGCACGTCTACATCGGCGCCGTGGCGGGCATCGCCGCCAGCTTTGTGGCGGCGCTGATCCTGGCCTGGGCCAAGAGCGCCTTTACGGCCGCCGGTCTTGCGCAGGAGCTGATCGAGGGCGTCACCGCTCTGATCGCCGTGTGCGTGCTGTTCTACGTCTCCAACTGGATGATCTCCAAGGCTGAGGCGGCGGCGTGGAGCGGCTACATCGACAGCAAGGTGCAGTCCGGCGTGGAAAAGCGTTCCGCCCTGACGCTGGCATTTACCGCCTTCCTGTCCGTGTTCCGCGAGGGCGCCGAGGTGGTGCTGTTCTATCAGCCGATGCTCTCTGAAGGACATGCCGGCATGGTCTGGCTGGGCTTCGGCGTGGGCTACGTGGCGCTGGTCTTCGTCTACCTGGCGATCACGAAGCTGTCTATCAAGCTCCCCATCAAGGTGTTCTTCACCGCGACCTCGATCCTGATGGCCGTCATGTGCGTGGCCTTCCTGGGCTCCGGCATCAAGGAGTTGGCCGAGGGCGGGCTGTTCGAGTTCACCGCGAGGGTGGCCGGCATTCCCGAGAACGACGTGGTGCAGATCCTGGGCATCTATCCGTATCTGGAGACGCTGGTGCCGCAGCTCGTTCTGTCGATCATCCTGCTGGTCACCTTCCTGATGGCGCATTATCGCGGACGCCTGGCCACCCAGAAGAAAGACTACGAGGCCCGCCTGGCCGAAGTCGCCGCGAAAGGCTGACCCCGGATTCATGTTTTGTTGCCCCTGGGGCGCTTCCCTGACCCCCGCCGCGGACGCGCCCGTGAGCATAGAGCCGAAATAGAGGAGGATTATCTCAATGAAAAAGATTTTTGCCCTGCTGCTGGCGGCCATGATGCTGTTCGGCGTTGCCGCTCTGGCCGAGGATGAGGCCGGTTTCGAAGAGTTCCCCATCGGTGAGGAACAGGACGTCGGTCCCGACGAGATCATTCACATCGCCGCCGTGTACTTCCAGCCCGTCGTGATGGAGCCTGCCTCTGAGGCCGGCCTCACCGTGGAGGAAGCCAACATCCACATCGAAGCGGACATCTCCGCCAACGAAAACAACCTGGGCTACGGCGCGGGCGACTGGATCCCCTACCTGACCATCGACTATAAGGTCGTGGACGGCGACGGCAACGTCATGTCCGAAGGTACCTTCATGCCCATGGCGGCGTCCGACGGCCCCCACTACGGCGCCAACATCAAGCTGGACGTGGACGGCGTGTACAGCCTCGTGCTGACCATCCACAGCCCCGCTGAGAACGGCTATCTGCTGCACGTGGACCCCGAGACCGGCGTGGAAGGCCGCTTCTGGTCTGAGCCCATCGAAGTCACCTTCGAAGGCTGGGAGTATTTCGTGCAGGAGTGGTAATTCCGCTCTTACGATCTTTACCGGTTTTCGGGCCGGCACGTCTCGCTGCGGGGAGTGAGGCGCGCCGGCTGTTGTGCGCTGTGGAGAATGGCTGAATTACAATGTTCATCGGAGGGAATGGTGGTGCTGCTGCACATCTATAGGGTTCCGGAGGCGCTCTTTGTCGCGGTGACGGTGATCACCGTGCTGTACGCGCTGGCAAAAACACATGCGGGCAGAACGGGCAGGAACATCATGCTCGCGGGTATCGGCCTTGGCGTCGCGCTCGCCGTGCTGCGCACGACGGCGCATGAGTTTCCGAAGGTCTTTTTTCCGGCGCAGGGGGCCGTGCCCGATACGGCGATCAATCAGCGTTTGTGGTACGCGGCTGTCGGGCTGCTGATCCCGCTCAATATCCTGATCGCCGTGTTCTGCTGGAAGCGGGGGGCGAAGGCCGGAAAGATCGCCGTCAGCGTCCTGTCGTCGCTGGCGAGCGCCGATCTTCTGGCGTACAAGGCATGGAACGTGCTCTGGGCGCCGCTGGGCTTTGAAATGGGCGACAACGGCATCATATCCGACGTGTTCCTGCTGCGCCTGGCCGGCTGGCTGATCGGGCTGATCCTGCTGTCGGTCTACATCCGCTTTCTGTACAAGTGCTGCATGCGCCTCTCGGAGGACAGGGTGCTGTGGAACCGGCCGGGCGGCGAGCCCGGATGCAGCGGCGCGTGGGCGCTGCGGCTGACCGCGGCGCTGATGACATTCGTCCTGGCGGTGGTGATCTACGGCCTGATCCTGAGCCAGTGGACCATCAAGACCCGGCCGGACTGGGTGCCGCAGCTGGGGTTCGAGTCCTTCCTGAAATTTACGGTGGGCAACAACGCCCGCGCGGGCGGGCCGCTGTTCCCCGGCTGGAAGTGGATCTCGGCGTCCGACCACGCCCGGGGCGGGTATCTTGAAAACGGCGTGCTGGTCCTGCTTCTGTTTGCTCTGATGGCCATGATCCCGGCGGCCGTGCTGTTCTTCCGGAGCCTGCGTCTCAGGGACATGTGGCAGAATCCGGCGCAGCTGCGGCGGCTCCGCTCGGACAACCGGCACAACCGCCGATGGGCGGCGGTGACGCTGGCGTCCGCGGCGCTGATCATGCTGAGCCTGACGCTGGTGTACGAGATCGACAACCGCCCGCCGCCCGTGCCCGAAGGGGAGACCTACGTCATCGTCTATACGGACGGGGACGGCGCCGAGCATGAACTCGAGGCCACGGAAGTCGAGGACTACGATACCTCCCGAATCGAAGTGCGCATTCCGCTCAGCCAGGTGGATGATTACAACCTCCACGCCTTTGAGATGAACCGATCCGGCTCCCCCAACAAAGCGCCGCGCGTGCGCTGGATCGTGATCCGCAAGCCCGGTTCAGCGGCTTACGGGGTCGGACTGGACGCCTGCGACGTGTGCGGCAACGCCGGATACTACCAGCGGGGCGAAACGGTGGTGTGCAAGCGCTGCGACGTCGTCATGAACACCAACACCATCGGCCTGGGCGGCGGCTGCAACCCGATCCCCCTGGCGTTCCGGGTGGAGGGCGGCAGTCTGATCATCGCGATGGACGACCTGATTGCCGGCGAGAAGGAATTCAAATAAAGGAGGCGGATTCGGCATGCTGTTTCGAATGATCAAGGGCGCGCTGCTCAGGCAGTGGAGCAAGATGCTGCTGATCGCGCTGACTATTGCTCTGGGCGCTTCGCTGGCCACCTCCATGATCAACGTCATGCTGGACGTGGGGGACAAGGTCAACGAGGAACTGAAGGCCTACGGCGCCAATATCGTGGTCAAACCAAAGGCCTCCTCGCTGCTTTCGGACATTTACGACGTGGAGGACGAGGGCGCCGAGCTGCAGCAGGCCTGGCTGCGGGAGGACGAACTGGGGAAGCTCAAGACCATCTTCTGGGCGTTCAACATCCGGGATTTTGCCCCATTCCTCACGGTCGGGGCCACGGTGGACGGACAGCCCGTTCAGGTGGTCGGCACGTGGTTTAACCAGCACCTGTCCCTGCCGACGGGCGAGGAGCTGGACGCCGGCGTGCGCAACCTGCGTTCCTGGTGGGACGTGCCGGACGGAGACTGGATCGACCAGCAGACCGAGGGCGCGGATCACGAGATCATGGTGGGGACCGCGCTGGCGGAGGCCATGGGCGTCACAAAGGGCGATTCTCTGACACTGACGGGCCGCGCCGGATCGGTGACAGCCACGGTCAAGGGAATCATCGACTCAGGCGACGCGGCGGATGAGCAGATCTGGGCGCCTTTGGACCTGGCGCAGAAGCTCGCGGATTTGGACGGCAAGGTGGCGTCCATCGAGGTCAGCGCGATCACCACGCCGGACAACGATCTGGCCCGGCGCGCGGCGCAGAACCCCAGCGCTCTTTCCCGCGCGGACTATGACACCTGGTACTGCACGGCATACGTCAGCGCCGTGTGCTACCAGATCACAGAGGTCATCACGGATTCCGTGGCCAGCGCCGTGCGGCAGGTCGCGGAGAGCGAGGGCGAGATCCTCAACAAGACTCAGCTTCTGATGATCCTGATCACGGCGCTCAGCCTCGTCGGCGCGGCGCTGGGCATCTCCAACCTGGTGACTGCGTCGGTCATGGAGCGGAGCCGGGAGATCGGCCTTCTCAAGGCCATTGGCGCGCATGACAAGGCCATCACCGGTACGGTGATGGCGGAGATCCTGATCACGGCGCTGGCCGGCATGGTGATCGGATATTTCGCGGGCCTTGGGTTCGCGCAGTTCATCGGGCACCAGGTCTTCGGCTCGGCGATCAACATCAAGCCGGTGGTGATCCCCGTGGTGGCGGCGCTGATCGCCGTGGTGACCATCGCGGGCAGCCTGCCGGCCATCAGCACGATCCTGCGCCTGGACCCCGCCGAGGTCCTCCACGGCAGCAAAGCCTGAGAAAGGAGGCTGTACACTATGAAAAGACGCGCCATGTTTTTCCGCATGATCACGGCCTCTCTGCTCCGGCGCAGGTCGAGGATGCTGATCGCGCTCTTGTCCATCGCCATCGGCGCGACCATCCTGGCCGGCCTGGTGACGGTGTACGTAGACGTGCCCCGGCAGATGGCCGCCCAGTTCAGGTCATACGGGGCGAATATGATCCTCATGCCCGCGGGAAGCGGCGTCCTGTCCGAGGCGGACGCCGAAGCGGCGCAGACCGTAATCCCCGGGGAGGAGCTGGTGGGCGCCACGCCGTATCGCTATGTCTATCTGAATATGGTCAGGCGTCAGCAGACCTTTGCGGCTGCGGGCACCGAATTCGATCAGGTTCAGAAGACGAGCCCGTATTTTAAGGTCGTGGGCCGGTATCCGTCTGAGCCCCGGCAGGTGCTGGTCGGCAAGTCCGTCGCGGACACGATCGGCGTGAAGGAAAACAGCGTCATGGAACTGACCTGGTTCCCGCCGTCTGTGGACGCGGCGGAGAGCCCGGCTTCCGGCGCGGCGGAGATCGCGCCGGGGATGGTCCTTTCCGGACAGGCGGCGGGCTTCGGCATGCAGGAAGGCATGAACAACAAGCCCGTCTACGTGGTCGTGACGATCGGCGACGACGGGACGATAGCCTCCCTGACGGTGGATACGTCCGGCGAGTCGGAGGGGTTCGGCACGCAGTGCAGTGAATCCTTCTTTACCGACCGGTTTATCGGCAAGCCCGCTCGGGACCTGGAACTCGGAAAAGACGTGGACGCCGTCTCTGGCGCGACGATTACGTCCGCCGCCGTGGTGGAAGCCGTCAACAGCGCCGCGCCGGTGGACGACACCGCCGCCGTCCTGACGCCGCGGACGGTCAATTATACCGTCGTGGGCATTCTGGAGACCGGCGGCGAGGAAGAGGACTATATCTACATGTCCCTGGACGACATGGCTTCGATCACAGGCCAGGCCGGGCAAGTGGATTTTGTGGAACTCAGCGTGTCCGCGTCGCAGGACAGCCTTGAGCGCTACGCGCAGGAGATCTCCGATTCCGGCCGCGCCACGGCCCGCCTCGTCAAGCGCGTTATCCGCTCGGAGGCCACGGTCCTCGGAAAGCTGCAGGCCCTGGTGTTCCTCGTGACGGCTGTGGTGCTGGTGCTGACCATGGTCAGCGTTTCCACCACGATGATGGCCGTCGTAGCCGAACGCCGGCGAGAGATCGGCCTGCGGAAGGCGCTGGGCGCCTCAGACAACGCCATCCGGGTCGAGTTCCTGGGCGAAGGGCTGTTCCTGGGGGCCTTGGGCGGACTTCTCGGCGCTGGTCTGGGCTTTGTCTTCGCTCAGGTCGTCAGCGTCAACGTTTTTGGCTCCGATATTCGGTTTTCCATGCTGCTGCTGCCCGTCACCGTGATCGTTTCCATGATGGTGGCCGCGCTGAGCTGTCTGCTGCCCGTGCGCCGCGCCGTGGCGATCGACCCCGCGCTGGTGCTGAAAGGAGAATGATATATGCCTCTGCTTGAAATTCGCAATGTCTCCAAGATATACGGAGAACTGAAGGCCCTGGACGACGTGAGCCTGCACGTGGATCAGGGAGAATGGGTGGCCATCATGGGCCCCTCCGGTTCCGGCAAGTCCACGATGATGAATATCATCGGCTGTATGGACAAGCCCTCCATGGGCCAGGTGATCCTGGACGGCGTGGACATTTCAAAGGAATCCAGCAAGCGCCTGACAGACATCCGCCGGGACAAGATCGGCCTGATCTTTCAGCAGTTCCACATGGTGAATTACCTCACCGCCGTGGAAAACGTGATGGTTTCCCAGTACTATCATTCCATGCCCGACGAGAAGGAGGCCCTCGAGGCCCTGGAGCGCGTGGGTTTGCGTGAACGGGCGCGCCATCTGCCCAGCCAGCTTTCGGGCGGCGAACAGCAGCGGGTCTGCGTGGCCCGAGCGCTGATCAACCATCCGGAGCTGATTCTGGCGGACGAGCCCACCGGCAACCTGGACGAAGCCAACGAAAACATCGTTTTGGACCTGTTCCGGCAGCTGCACAACGAGGGCACCACGCTGATCGTCGTGACGCACGATCCGGAGGTCGCAGAGGTGGCCCAGCGCACCGTCGTTCTGGAGCATGGCCGGATGGTCAGAGAGATCGTCAACGAGCGCTTCGGAAAGTGACCGGCGCGGAGGCATGGGATAATGAAAAAACGAGACGTCGTCTTCGGTATGATATCGGCGGTTCTGGGCCTTTTGCTGGCCGTCGGAGTTCAGACTTTCGCCCGGCCCTGCGCGCACGCGGACGGAAGCGCCGCCATGTGCGCGCCGCTGTCCTCCTGGCTGACAGCGGAGGGTGGAATTATCGCGATTTTTGCCGGCCTGGCTATGATCCGGCCTCATCCGCTGTTTCAGGGGCTCCAGGCCGTCGGCGGGCTGACGGGAGCGCTGACGCCGGGCGTTCTGGTAAAGATCTGCGCGTCGGACGCTATGCGCTGCCGCGAGGTGACACGGCCGACGGCGCTGGCGCTGGGCGTCCTCATCCTGATCACGGCGCTTTGGTGGATGATTCTGACGCTCATTGACAAAAGACGGGAGGCCCAGCCGTGACGCTCCGCCGCCTGCCTGTGCGAAACCTCCTGCGCCGCCCCGGGCGTACCGCCGCGCTGACGGTAGTGGTGGCGTTTCTGGCGCTGTCGCTCTTTGCCGGCACGGTGCTCGTGCGGAGCCTGAACAGCGGCCTTGAAAGCCTCGAGAACCGCCTGGGCGCCGACCTGATCGTGGTGCCGGCCACGAGCCGAGGCAAGATCGATCCGGAGAAGATCTATCTTCAGGGAACCACGGGATACTATTACATGGACGCCGCGAAACTGGAGCAGATCCGTGCGATAGACGGCGTGGTCAGGGCGTCAGGACAGGTGTATCTGGCCAGTCTGCGGGCAGACTGCTGCTCCGTGCCGATCCAGGTCATCGGGTTCGATCCGGGAACAGATTTCACCATTCAGCCCTGGATCAGTCAGCGGCTCAGGTCGGAGCTGGGCTTTATGGATCTGGTAGTGGGCTGCCGCGTCAACAGCGCCGTGGGTGAGTCGATCCGCATTTACGGGCAGTCGTGCCCTGTCGTGGCCCGGCTCGACGCCACAGGGACCGGGCTGGATACGGCCGTCTACTGCACGGCAGAGACTATGGCCGCCCTTCTCGAGGCGGCGAAGGATATGAACCACGAACTGAAAATTGACGGAGACCCGGCCGATGTGGTTTCAGCGATCTATGTCAAAACAGCGCCGGGCGAGGCGGAACGCGTGGCGGCAAAAATCCTGAAGATGCGGCGCCCCAAGGTCACTGTCATCCAGGCGAAGACCGTTACCTCCGGTGTGGAGGCGTCTCTGCAGGGTGTGACGCGTACCATCAAGGTGATGATCGTCTGCGTCTGGGCACTGGCCGTGATCCTGCTGACAGCCGCTTTTACGCTGTTGGGCGGGGAACGGCGGCGGGAGTTCGCCGCGCTGCGCGTGCTGGGTTTGTCCAGATGGCAGCTGGCCGGCGTCGCCCTCCGGGAAGCGCTGTATGTCTCCCTGCTGGGCGCGTTCATCGGCATCGGCCTTGGGCTGCTCTTTTTGATCCCTTTCGCTGGGCTCATCGAAAGCGCTCTAAACCTGCCATATCTGACACCAGGCTGGCGGACAATGCTGTGGCTGGCCGGTTTGACCGCGCTGACGGTATGCGTCGTCGGCCCGCTGACGGCTATGGTCTCGGCGCGCCGTCTGAGCCGCCCCGACATCAGCGCTATTCTGAGGGAGGGGAGCTGAAATGGAGATTGTCGCCTCAGGCGCTGCCCGTCGGTATCCGAGGCCCATGGGTAAGGCCAGCTTTTTCGAGGCGGTGCGTCCCGTAGACCTGACGCTGCGCGGCGGGGAAATGACCGTGCTGACGGGCCGCTCCGGCAGCGGGAAGACCACTCTCCTGACCATGCTGGCGGGTCTTTTAAAGCCCTCCGCTGGGACAGTCTCGCTGGACGGACTGGATATTTACGCGATGCCCGACGCCGAATTGAGCCGGCTTCGGGCGCGGCGGTTTGCCGTCGTGCCTCAGGTCGCGGCGCCGATCATGTCTCTGAACGTGATGGAGAACATCCTGTTTCCCGCCGCGCTGGCTGAAAAGGCGCCTCCTGTGCGGAGGGCGGAGGCGTTGATGCAGAGTCTGGACATCCTGAGCCTGCGCGGCGCCATGCCCGCCGAGCTCTCCGGCGGCGAGCTGAGGCGGATGGCCATCGTCCGCGCGCTGGCGGCGGAGCCGGACTTCGTCTTTGCCGACGAGCCGACCGCCGATCTGGACGACGAGAATACGGCGGTCGTGTTTTCTCTGCTCAGAGAGGCGGCTGAACGCGGCGCGGCGGTCCTCACGGTGACGCACGAGAGCGACGCTTATGTATACGCGCATCATGTCTGGCAGATGTCGGCGGGGATGCTGACTCAGGATTGACAGACTGCCGACAGCCTGTGAGACAAAAATCCACAGGCGTAACCTCAGCCGAAAGCTCTGTCTCTATGCATTAAAATTGCATTAAAATAAGTTAGGAACCTTGACTTATAGGCAAAAGGCCTGTATACTTTCAGATGTCAAGGTTCCTAAATATTATATTCAAATTGGGAAACGGAGGAAAACGAATGAATAACGAAATCATGGATCTAAAGAAAAACGAGATCGTCAATGAAAACTCAAGGGAAGAAAAATCCTTTGCCGACGGAGATATCCTGGACATGCTCCGGCACGCGGGGCATATCCTGCACCGGCTGCCCCAGCACGGCGGCCCGCAGCGCCGGGTGCTGGAGCTGCTGGATGGGGAGAGCTGTTCTCAGAAGCTCCTGACCCAGGCGCTGGGCATTCAGCCCGGGTCGGCCAGCGAGCTGCTGGGGCGGATGGAGGCCGAGGGCCTCATTCGCCGCGAGCCCCTGCCCATGGATCGGCGCGGGATGAAGGTCATCGTCACCGAAGAGGGGCAAAGGCGCCTGAGCGAGGAGCGGGTCAGCCCGGAGGGGGAGCTGCTGTCCTGCCTGACGGACGAGGAAAAGCGGGCGCTGGCCGCGGCGCTCAAAAAGCTGCTGGATCACTGGCGCGAGGACCTGCTGCCGCCGCGCGGCGCGCGTCCGCGCCACCCGTACGAGGGCGACCGCCGCGAGGGTCGACCTTTCCCGCCACCGCATGGCGGAAGTGGGTTTGACCCGCACGATGGGCCTTTCGGCAGAAGCCCGCATGAAGGCCCTCACGGCCGTCCTGGCCGCCTGCCGGACGGCGAGTTCGTTCCGCTGGACGAGAGACGCCGCAGCGAACGGCGGGATTACTTCGCCCACAGAGATCCCCGCCCGGGCGAGGACGTATGCGTTCAGAACTGTTCCGAGTGCGAACTGAAGGCTCAGGGCCGCTGCGTGAAGCGGGTCTGACAGAGATAAACAAACGCGCCGGCGCGATCCGATCGGAATCGCGCCGGCGCTGTTTTACGGTTTAGTTGACGGCTTCGCCGTTTACATAGAGCGTGTAATCCCCGAGGATGTTGTCTGTATTCCCTTCAAAGCTGGTGACGTAGGTATCCGCCGTCAGCGTCCAGGTGCTGCTGTCGTCCAGGACGACGCTGACTGCGCCGACTTCGGTGGAGACAGTGGTTCCCTTTGCGTTGACGATCTCTCCGCTGATGGTGCCCTCAAAAGAAGACCCGTTGGCGAGAGTCAGCGTCAGCGTGGAATTGTCGCCCACGAGGATCGTGCCGCTCAGTGACTGCGCGTCGGCGATCAGCTCGGCGGTGTTGGACGCGCCACTCCAGCCGTCGTCGCACACGGAGAGAAGGACGTCGCTGCCCTCGTTGATCAGTTCAACATCTGACAGGCTGATCACCGCATGGGTGTTGGTGACGTGGAACATGTGTCCGCTCAGGCTCGTCAGGCTGCCGCCCGTCATGGTGAAGGACGACGTGCCGCTGTCCGCGTCGCCGGACATGGACTGATAGATCATCACGCTGTCGAGGAAGGTGGCGTTCCCGTTGGTGGCGGTGTTGCTGGCCGTCAGGTCGCAGTCCGTCAGGGTGACGCTGTTCATGCCCTCGATGCATATGCCCTCGGAAAGGTTCGAGACGAGGGTCGCGTTCGAGACGGTGATGTCGGCCGTGGAGTAGATGGCCGGGGAACCCAGGCCGTTTGAAGTGTAACTGCCCCCATCCACGACCACGGTGCCGCCGCCTCGATCGGTGCGGATCGGCGCGGAGGATCGGCCGCTAGTGGTCACGGTCAGATTCGTGGCGTAGGTGGTACCGCCGCCGGTGGTCATGATGCCGCCGGAGCCGTCGCCCGTGGTGGTGATGACCGTGTCGCTGATGACGACGGTGGTGCCGTCGCCCTCGGCGCCGTTTTGCCCGCCGTTGCCGCCGTAGCAGAATACGCCGTTGGCGCCGCTGGCGTCAGAGGTGATCGTACCGCCGGTGGTCGTGGCGGTTGAGCCGCCCATGACGAGCAGGGCCGCGTTCAGACCGTAGAAATTGCAGTTGTCGCCGCCGTCGGAATCGCCCGTCTTGCTGACAGTCGGATCGGTCAGGGCGACGTCCTGATCCGTGTCGATGATGAGCGCGCTCTCGTCTGCCGCGGCGGAAGAATAGCTGCCGCCGCTTTCTGCCGTGGATGAGGTGATTTCTGCGGCCGCGGCGTATTCGACGGCGGACGTCTGTCCGCCGGGGGCTGTGCCGCCGCCGAATCCGCCGGGCGGGGTACCCATGCCGCCGCTGGGCGGATCGCCGGGCGGGTTGCCGCTGGGGCCCTCGGCGCGGGCGCAGACCATCAGCAAAAGTGACGCCAGGAATATCGCAAAAAACCGTTTCATAAGCAATGCCTCCCTGTGTGTTCCCGTTTTCGGGATCATTGTATCGGGAGGGGCTTAAATGAAGTTTAAGCGGTCTGTAAAAATAATTGAAAAACAGACCGGCGAGGCGTCAGTCAAACGAGAGGTAAGCGCCCTTCATCGGCGAGGCCGCGTGTTCGCCGAACAGGCGCAGGACGCCGCCTTTGTATTTGCGGGGCTTCGGCTGCCAGAGTTTTCGGCGCGCGCTGAGGATCTGATCGATCTCCTCCGGCGTCTTTCGCTCGCCCGCGACGCCGACGATGTCCAGCCTCCGCCCGGGGACGTCGATTTCGATGAGATCTCCTTCTTCGACCAGGGCGATGGGGCCGCCCGCCTGAGCCTCCGGGCTGCAGTGCCCGATGACGGGGCCCGTGGACGCGCCGGAGAACCGGCCGTCGGTGATCAGCGCGATGGCCCGGCCCAGTTCCCTGTCCGAGCTGATGGCCTCGCTGGTGTAGAACATTTCGGGCATGCCGGAGCCCTGAGGCCCCTCATAGCGGATGAGGACGGCGTCGCCCTTTTGTACCCTGTGATGCAGGACGGCGTCAAGGCAGGCTTCCTCGCTGTCGAAGGGGCGCGCGGTCAGCACGGCGTGGAACATCTCCCGGGGGCAGGCCGTATGCTTGATGACGGCGCCTTCGGGGGCGAGGTTTCCCTTCAGCACGGCGACGCTGCCCGATGTGCCCAGGGGTTTGTCCCACGGCCTGACGATGTCCTCACGCGTGAGGGACAGATTGTATTTTTCATTGGCCTGATGCAGCAGCCGCTCGCAGCGGTCATAATAGCCGTCGGATTTCAGCTTTTCCAGGTTTTCGCCGAGGGTTTGACCGGTCACTGTCAGGGCGTCCAGGCGCAGAACGGGGCGGATCTGTTCCATGACGGCGGGTACGCCGCCGGCATAGAAGAAAAATTCCGCCGGCCAGCGCCCCGTGGGGCGGATGTCCAGAAGGTAGCGCGCGTCCCGGTGCAGGCGGTCGAACGTGCCGCCGTCAATGACCACCCCCAGCTCGTGAGCGATGGCGGGCAGGTGCAGAAGCGCGTTCGTCGATCCGGAAATCGCCGCGTGCACGAGGATGGCGTTTTCCAGGCTGTCCATCGTGACGATGTCGCTCGGCCTGAGCCCCTGGAGCGCCAGGCGTACGGCCTGGCGGCCGGCCTGATACGCCTGCTCGATGAGGTCGGGGCCCTCGGCGGGGAGAAGCGCCGACCCGGGCAGGCTCAGGCCCATCGCCTCCGACATGATCTGCATGGTCGAGGCCGTGCCGATGAAGCTGCACGCCCCGCAGCCGGGGCAGGCGTTTTTCTTGGCCCATTCGAGGCGCGCCATGTCGATCTCGCCGCGCTCGTACTGCGCCGCGTACATGCCCAGCTGCTCCAGCGTCAGAAGGTCCGGCCCCGCGCTCATGACGCCGCCCGTCACGACGACGGCGGGCATGTTGACCCGGGCCAGCCCCATGAGGTTGCCCGGAAGACCCTTATCGCAGCTGGCGATGAAAACGCCTCCGTCGAAGGGCGTGGCGCCGGCGTGGATCTCGATCATGCCGGCGATCATCTCGCGGCTTGCAAGGCTGTAGTTGATGCCGTCGGTGCCCTGACTCTCTCCGTCGCAGATGTCCGTGCAGAAGTAGCGCGCCCCGCGGCCGCCGGCGTCGGCGACGCCCCGGCACACGGCCCGTACCAGCGCGTCGAGGTGTCCCGAGCCGGGATGGCTGTCGCCGAAGGTGCTCTCCACCATGATCTGCGGTTTTTCAAGGTCCTCCGGCGTCCAGCCGGTGCCCAGGCGCAGCGGATCCATTTCCGGCGCGCGTTTTCTCGCGGTCTGACTGACCAGTTCTTTCATGAGCGTGGCTCCTTTCTGTTTCGCGGCGTTGAATGGACAGAGTATAGTCAAAATCCCTGACGGCGTCAATCGGCGCAAATGTGGGAAATTGGAAAACACGTTGCCACGTCGAATGGGATCATATATAATAAGTCATGGGATAGTTTGGAAGGAGACGTGACCATGGCTGTCAACAGAGACCGGGATGCGCTGTACGCGTCGATCCATCCGAGCGAGAGGCAGATCGCCTATCAGCAGACGGAGTTCTACGGGTTTATCCATTTCACCGTCAACACGTTCACGGATCGGGAATGGGGCGACGGCACGGAGAGCGAGGCCGTCTTCGCCCCCGCGTCGCTCGACGCCCGGCAATGGGCCAGGACGGCGCGCGACGGCGGCATGAAGGGGCTGATCCTGACGTGCAAGCACCATGACGGCTTCTGCCTCTGGCCGAGCGCTCTGACGGAGCACTCTGTCAAGAACTCGCCCTATAAAGAAGGACGGGGAGATGTCGTGGCCGAGACGGCGGCGGCCTGCGCGGAATACGGCCTCAAGTTCGGCGTTTATCTCTCGCCATGGGACAGGAACAACCCCTCCTACGGCACCGGGACGCCCTATAACGACTACTTCATTGGTCAGCTTACCGAGCTCCTGACGAACTACGGGGAGGTTTTCTCCGTCTGGTTTGACGGCGCTTGCGGTGAGGGGCCCGACGGCAGGCGGCAGGTCTACGACTGGGACCGCTATTACCGGACGGTGCGCGCCCTTCAGCCCGGCGCGTGCATCTGCGTGTGTGGCCCGGACATCCGCTGGTGCGGCAACGAGGCGGGCGACACGCGTCCCTCCGAGTGGAGCGTCGTTCCACGGCGCCTGTGCCGCGCGGAAACCGTCGAGGCGAAGAGCCAGCGCGAGGACAGCGCGGCCTTCCGACAGAGGTGCATCACCTCGAGCGACATGGACCTGGGCAGCCGCGAGGCGCTTAGGCAGGAGGACGACCTGATCTGGTATCCGGCTGAAGTCAACACCTCCATCCGCCCCGGGTGGTTCTATCACGCGGCGGAGGACGATCAGGTAAAGGGTTTCGACGTCCTCCGGCGGATATACCTTTGCTCAGTCGGTGGCAACGCCACCTTCCTTCTGAACCTGCCGCCGGACAGAAACGGGCTGATCCACCCCGCGGACGCCGCTTCGCTCACTGAGCTGGGGCGGTTTGTGCGCGGCGCGTTCAGGGACAACCTTGCGCAGCGGGCGGTTTTCACGGCCGCGGACGCGCTGGAGGGGTTCGGCCCGGACGGGCTGACGCAGCCGGGCTATGACAGGTACTTCCGCACGGCCGAAGGCGTGTACGAAGCGCGCGTCGACGCCGCGTGGACCGAGCCGCAGAGGATCCGGTACGTCGTCCTTCAGGAGAACATCCGCCTTGGTCAGCGCATCGAGCGGTTCGACGTCGTCTGCGACGACGGACAGGGCGGGGACAGGCTCTTGTACAGCGGTACCACGGTGGGGTATAAGCGCATTGTCGAGCTGCCCGAGACCGCGCTCGTCCGGCGCCTGTCCGTGATCATCCGCGACGCGCGCGTCTTTCCGACGCTGGCCTTCTTCGGCGCGTACGGGCCGTACGGCGGCGATTGACTGCGGGAAGGTGGGCCTTGTATACCTGCCGTTAAAAGGCTATGCCTTTTATAAAGGCAAGGTCTGCCTTAAGTATCTCATCATCAGAAATATCAAGCCAGTTTTTGTCTGACTTATGCAGTTCTCTAAAGTAACTGGGATTATTGAACATTCGCTCAACTCGTGTGACGATCGCTTTCATATCGGTGACATTTCGCAGAGTTATGTCATCGAATATGTATCTTTGGATACACTCCTTCAGTTGTACCATATTCACACGCCCACTCAGATAGAAGATATCATATACGTCCTTATATCTGGTGCTTCGAGCGCCGAATCTTACCATTGATTTAAGCTTTTCGGTAATCATCTGAGCCGGTGAGTTTATAAGGAGACTTACGGTATCTTCCTGAAAATCTATGTCAAAAACATATTCGTCCTGCTCTATGGAGAGGTCGTTATGTACACCCAGATCCATTTTCAGGGAGATACTGGTTCCTTCGGCATCGGTGATAGAGAGGAAGATGCGTTTACCTTTGTAATCCTGATGATTCAGCTCGACAATTCTTCCTTCGAGTTTTATTGTCAGTCCTTCGACGCAGTTGAGTTTTTCCGCAAATCTTCGGATGGAATCGTCGGAAATGGAGTATCTGATGAAATCGAGATCAAGATCCTGTGTTGCGGCAGCGGGCGTTACCGGAAATGCATCTCATGACAACGCCCCCTTTGATCGTGACGTTTTGTGCCATGCCGCAGTCCGCTATGGCTTTCAGCACGATATCCTGTCCAAGTTTAGACTGGGCGTTCTGCTCGCTGTAACCGGAGGCTTTGATCCTTTCTGTTTCTTCATACAAGTTCATCAGAGCACCTCCGTTTGTATCATGTTCATTATTTTTGCGCCGCTTTTAAACAGGGCGGCATAATCTTCCACAACGCCGAAGTCCAGTTCGAATGAGAGCTTGCGATAGTTTCGGATGATTTCTTTATAATAATCCATTGGTATTTTGGCTTTGAAGCGCATAAGCTCAATCAGCATGCGCTCCTTGTCGTATATACGTATTGAGGAATGGTACTGTCAAGAGTTTTGCGCAAATTTCATTTTCCTCCGTGGAACATGCAAAGGCCAAGATAAACAAGTTAGTGAAGATGGGGCAGGAAATTTTCCGGCGTGGGGTTTACGTAGGGTAAGTCGGTGTGGTAGCCTAGCCGTAGGCGCCAGCCTCCAAGGATGCCA